>NZ_JAMNXL010000218.1 GCF_023653175.1 Erythrobacter sp.
GCTTCGACGCCAACGTCCGCGGCATCCGAATCGCCCCCACCGGCACGATGGCCGCAGCGACAAGCGCGACCAACCAGCCGAATTTCACGGTGAGGTTCCGCGCGCAGGTGCGCTAGACGGGCGGGCGCGGGCGGTGACGGGGTCTTAACCTAGCGCCCTCTAGACTTGAGCCATGCGCAAGCCTCTGCTCCTCTTTGTCGCCGCCCTTGCCGTTCTGGCGAGCTCGCCCGCCGCAGCCAATGTCCTGGCCGGCCCCGCCGAAGTGATCGACGGCGACACCATCGACATGACCGGCACCCGCATCCGCCTGATCGGCATCGACGCGCCCGAGAGCGCGCAGCAATGCCGGCGCGATGGCGCGGCGTGGGACTGCGGCAGGGATGCGGCGGCGGCCTTGCACGAAATCCTCGCGGGCGGGCCGTTGGAGTGCACCGCGCTAGGCACCGACCGCTATGGCCGCACGCTCGCGACCTGCCGCACTGCGCTGTTCGATCTCGGCCACGAGATGGTGCGCCGCGGGTTTGCGGTTCCGTTCGGAGACGATGCGCCTGCCGACTATGCCGAAGCGCGCGATTTTGCGCGGCAGTTGCAGTTCGGGATATGGGCAGGCGAGTTCGAGGAGCCTGCCGCATGGCGCGCCGCCAATCCGCAGGCCGCGCCGCTGCTGGCGCGCGCCGCAGCGGACGAGGTCCCGGCCCGCACCGCCCCGCAGCGCCCGGCGCGCGAAGCCCGCTACACCAACGCCTTCGGCTGCGCGATCAAGGGTAACCACAGCCGCTATGGCAGCTATATCTACCACCTGCCCGGCCAGAAATATTACGACGCGACCCGCCCCGAGGCTTTGTTCTGCACCGAACGCGAGGCAATCGCGGCGGGCTTCCGCCGGTCGAAGGAATAGCGCGTCAGGCCCGCGGCTGCCGCATCAGCACGGCGGCCCCCGCAATCATGCCGAGCAGCACCAGAAAGATCGTCCCGCCCACGCGGCCGAAGGGCCCGACGATCAGCGTCTCGAGCGCGGATTGGACCATGTGGGCCTCGAGAGAAGTGAATTCTTCCGCGCCGTAGTGCACCATCGCCGCGAGGAACCAGAATACCCCGGCACAGATGAACGCCTGAACGATCCGGTCGAGGCGCAGGAAAATGTCGCCCATCACTGAACCCTTCGGCCCGTAACCCATCTACGCCGTGCCCAGCGCATCGGCGAAAACAGCAACGCGCCTCAATAACCGCTGTTGTAGGAGATGTAGCCGCGCAGCTGTTCCATGCGGCGGGTGTTCTCGCGCGCTTGGCAGGTTGCCTCGGCGGTGCGCTGTTCGGTCGGCTCGGTCGAATATTGCAGGCCTTCGACCTTGCAACCGGCATCCTTCTGCTTGATCCACGCCTTCTGCTGGGCGAGCAATTGCTGGCGCAGGTCGGCGTCGATCGAGTTCCAGACCACCGCAATTGCCTCGTTCGAGGCCTTGCGCTGCGCCGCGGCGGCTTCATATTCGGCGGTCAGCATCGCATTGACCGCCTCTTCCTCCTCCTTGCGGGCCTGTTCGGCTTCCTGCTTTTCGACCCGCACCTTGTTCTCGATCCGCTCGCGCAGCAGCGAGGCGGCGACCACTTCGCCGAAGATCTCGAGCTTGCCGTCGGCGCCCTCAAATTCGGCGAAGACCTTGCTGCCGTCATCGGTCGGCTGGACCGCGTAATCGAGCTCGCCCTGGAGGTAGTCGGCGCCCTTGTCGAGGCCCGCATCGTCGATCGCGTTGCTGATCTTGGACAGCCCGAGCAGCTCGCGCGCGGCTTCGGCGGATTCGAAGGTTTCGGGCGTGAAGACGATCTTGAGCGAGCCGGTGCAGAAGCGCTTGGTGCTGTCGGGGTCTTCCTTGGTGGTGCGGATGTCCGCGATGATCAGCTTGATCTTGGCGATCGAGGCGCGGATCGAGGAGGCCGGGATCAGCGAGTTGCCGTTCTCGTCCTTGGCGCGGGAGATGGTGACCTTTTCCAGCCCGTCACGCACCGCCGCTTCGAGCGCGCTCTTGGAGGCCTCGTCCGAACAGCCGGTCTCGGTCAGGCTGGAGCACGACGCCAGCGACATGGCCGCCAGCGCCATGGCAAAGGCGAATTTCACCCGCTTCCCGATCATCGTTCACGCCCCCGTGATGGATTCGCACGCCGCTGCCCGCAGCACGCTTAGAGCGCTGATAATGACCGGGGAGGCGGGCTTGTCAATCGCTCACAAGGGAGCGGGACGGCCGCGGTTCAGCCCATCCACCCCGCGCCCAGCGCATCGGCGACGACGGCGGCGCGAAGCCGCGCTAGCCCCATGCCCTTTTCGCTGCTGGTGAGGTGGATTTCGGGGAAGGCGGCGACGTGTTTCTTCGCTTCGGCGGCGGTTTTCTCGGCCACCATCGCCAGCTCGCTCGCCTTGATCTTGTCGGTCTTGGTGAGGACGATGCGGTACGAGGCCGCAGCCTTGTCGAGCATCGTCATCATCTCGCGGTCGACCTCCTTCAAGCCGTGGCGGCTGTCGACCAGCACCAGCGTACGGGCCAGCACTTGCCGCCCGCGCAGGTAGGAATTGACCAGCGCCTTCCACTTCTCGACCACCTTGACCGGCGCCTTGGCGAAGCCGTAGCCGGGCATGTCGACGAGCCGGAACAGCGGCAGCGCGCCCTCTTCCTCAGGCCGCCCGACGTCGAAGAAGTTGAGCTCCTGCGTGCGCCCCGGCGTCACGGAAGCCCGCGCGATCGCCTTGCGGCCCGTCAGCGCGTTGAGGAGCGAGGACTTGCCCACGTTGCTCCGGCCGCAGAAGGCGATTTCGGGCACTACCGGCTCGGGCAGGAATTGCAGCTGCGGGGCGGAGCGCAGGAAATCGACCGGCCCGGAAAAGAGCCGCGATGCCGCTTCCTCGAGGGCCGCCTGAAGTTCGGAATCGTCCACGCCGGCCCTAACCCTTCGCCGCTTTCGCCTTCTCCGCCGCCGCAGTCGCCGCCTTCAACTGCGGGTGCTTCGAATAGAGATAGCTCTGCTGCGCCAGCGTCAGGATGTTCGAGGTCACCCAGTAAAGCAGAAGCCCCGCCGCGAAGGGCGCCATCACGAACATCATGATCCACGGCATAATCGCGAACATCTGCGCCTGGACCGGGTCCATCGCTGCCGGATTGAGCTTGAAGGTCAGCCACATGGTGATCCCCAGCAACACCGCGAGCGGCCCGATGGCAAGGAAGCTCGCCTCGGGGATGGCGAAGGGCAGCAGCCCGAACAGGTTGAGGATATGCGCAGGGTCGGGAGCGGAAAGGTCGCGGATCCACAGGTAGAACGGCTCGTGACGCATCTCGATCGCCAGCACCAGCACCTTGTAGAGCGCGAAGAACACCGGGATCTGGATCAGCATCGGCAGACAGCCGGACAAGGGGTTAACCTTCTCGTCCTTGTAGAGATTCATGATCTCCTGCTGCTGGCGCTGCTTGTCGTCGGCAAAGCGCTCCTGGATCTCCTTCATCTTGGGCTGCACCGCCTTCATCTGCGCCATCGAGGCAAAGCCCTTCTGCGCGATCGGGAACATCAGGCCGCGGATGATGACGGTGAGCAGGATGATCGCGAGGCCGAAATTGCCGACCACGCTGTTGAGCGTGCGCAGCAGCCACAGGATCGGCTTTTCGACGATGCCGAACCAGCCCCAGCTGATCGCGAGGCCGAAATTGCTGATCCCGCTCTCTTCATAGACGTCGAGGATCTGGCTGTCCTTGGCCCCGGCATAGAGCCGCGTGTCCTGCGTCAGGCTGCCGCCGGCGGGCACGGTGGTCGGGCTGTAGATGAGATCGGTGCGGTAGAGCGTGCTGCCGAGGCTGCGAAAGCCCGCATCGTCGACCTTGACGTTGCCCTTACCGTCTCCGGGGACGAGCGCGGAAAGCCAGTACTGGTCGGTGAAGCCCAGCCAGTCGGGCGCGCCTTCGGGCTTTTCGGAAGGTATCTCGCTGATCTCGCCGCGCTCGAACTGCTTGCGCTTCGGCGCGAAGATCTCCTCGAGCTCGGCATAGGAATGGGGATCGTAGAGCTTGCCCGCAAACACGCCCACCGCGCCCGAGTGCGAGGCATATTGGTCGATCGTCGCGTTGGCGCTGGTGCGCTTGATCAGCGCGAAGGGCTGGATCACGGCCGGCACTGTGCCGGCATTGCTGACCGACTGGCTGGCGGTGATCATGTAATTGGCGTCGACCGCAAAGCGGATGCGGTAAATGACCCCGTCCGCCTCGGTGCGGGTGAGGGTGACCGGCGTGGTCGGGGTCAGCCTGGTGCCGTCGGCCTGCCACAGCAGGTTCGGGGCCTGGCGCTCGCCATTGATGACGAAGCCGAACTGGGCGAAATACTGCGTGTTCGTCCCCTCGGGAGCGAAGAGGCGGACGGGGCCCGAAGCCTTCTTCACCGTCTCGCGGTAATCCTTGAGCGTGACGTCGTCGAACCGGGCGCCGACGAGGTTGATCGAGCCCGACAGGCGCGGGGTGTCGATCACGACGCGGTTGCCGCTCGTCAGCGCGGACTTGAGATCGACCTTGCGCGCGGCGGCTTCGGCACCGAGACCGCCTGCAGCCTTCGTCGTGCCTGCCTCCCTGGCGGCGGCGGTCGCAGCTTTCGGGCTGGTCTGGGCGGACATCGCGGCTTCGGGATAGAAATAGCGCAGGCCGATATCCCATCCCAGGATGAGCAGGCCCGAAAGCACCACGGCGAGCAGAAGATTGCGATTGTCCAAGTGTTAGCCCCAAGAAATGCAAGGATGGGTGTATTATGGGGGTAAGGCGGTCCCGTTTCCAGTCCCCCATGTTTCGCCCTAGGGAACCGGGTCGTGACCGTGCCCGCCCCACGGGTGGCAGCGCATTAGCCGCTTGAAGGCCATCCATCCACCCTTGAGTGCGCCGTATTTGCCGAGCGCCTCGATCGCGTATTGGCTGCACGAGGGATAGTAGCGGCAGGTCGGCGGGATCAGCCGCGAAGGGCCGAGTTGCCAGGCGCGCGCGATGAGGATGAGGATCTGCTTCACCGCTTGCCTCCGCCCCCGCGGCTTCCCTTGCGCGGACGCCGCCCGCCCGAAGGATCGCCGCGCCCCTCGCGCGCGCGTTCCAGCGCAGTGGCGAGCTCGCCGGCCATCAGGGGAAAATCGCGCTCGACCCCGCCCGCGCGGCCGATCAGCACATGGTCGTGATCGGGCAGGCCCTGCGCGGGCAGCGCGGCGCGCAGCAGCTCGCGAAAGCGGCGCTTCATGCGGTTGCGGACCACGGCATTGCCGATCTTCTTGGTGACGGTGATCCCGAA
>NZ_JAMNXL010000029.1 GCF_023653175.1 Erythrobacter sp.
CCCCGCGATCGCGCGGGCGATGGCGTTGTTGCGGGCGAGGAAATCGACGAGGAATTCGTGCAGCCCCTGCTCGAAGATCTGGTCGACGGTGAGGTGGCTGATCCGGGTGTCGGCCTCGCGCATCAGCGCCACCGCGCTGCCTTCCACCCCGTGCGTACGGGCGAGCGCGCCGAGGCAATCGCGCAGCGCATTGCGGCAGAAGGCGAGGCTGCGCGGGAAACGGTCGTCGAGCACCACGAACTCGACGATCCCCCGCGCCTCGATCTGCCCGGCGTTGAGCCACGAGTACACCCGCGCCCCGGCGACCGAGCGCAGCACCTGCTCCCACTGGCCGGTATCGAGGCTCGATCCGACATAGGAGAGCGAGGGCAGCAGCAGGAAATACTTCATGTCGAGAATGCGCGCCGTGCTGTCGGCGCGCTCGATGAAGGTGCCTGCGCGGGCGAAGTGGTAGCCCTCGTCGCGCAGGATCGATCCGTCGAAGGCGCCGTGGACCTGCGTGCCGGCGCGACGGATCGTGGCCAGCACCTCGCCGACCGCGCTTTGCCCCACGGGCCGCGCAAGCAGGCGGTCGAGGCGCATCCAGTTCTCGTTGACCGCTTCCCACAGGTCCGAGGAAATGTTGATCCGCGATTCCCGCGCGTTCGACCGCACCGTACCGAACATCGCGCGGACATTGCCGGGATTGGAGGCCCCGCGCAGCACGAAGTTCCAGACGGCGGTGCCGTCATAGCTGTCATGCGCGGTCTCGTAGATCTTCTGTAGCCCTAGCGTCGCGATCACCGAGCGCCATTCAGCCTCGGCGGTCACCACGTCGCGGGTCAGCGCCATGCGCAGCGCGGCTTCGAGCAGGCGCGCAGTGTTCTCGGCCCGCTCGAGATAGCGGAACATCCAGAACAGGCCGTTGGCGGTTCTTCCGAGCATGTCAGTCCTTCAGCACCCAGGTGTCCTTGGTGCCGCCCCCTTGCGAGGAGTTGACCACCAGCGACCCCTTCTTGAGCGCCACCCGCGTGAGCCCGCCCGGGGTGATGTCGATCCCCTCGGGACTGACCAGCACGAAGGGCCTCAAGTCGAGGTGCCGGGGCGCGAGGCCCTTGGCGGTGTAGATCGGGCAGGTCGACAGCGCGAGCGTGGGCTGGGCGATGTAATTGTCAGGCTTGGCGACCAGCTTCTCGCGAAAGGCGGCGATCTCGCGCCTCGACGACGTCGGCCCGATCAGCATCCCGTAGCCGCCCGAGCCGTGGACTTCCTTGACCACCAGCTCGGCGAGGTTGTCGAGCACATAGGCAAGGCTGTCCTTGTCCGCACACCGCCAGGTCTGGACGTTGGGCAGCAAGGGCCGCTCGCCGGTGTAGAATTCGACGATCTCGGGCATGAAGGAATAGATCGCCTTGTCGTCCGCCACCCCGGTGCCCGGCGCATTGGCGATGGTGATCCCGCCCGAGCGGTAGACGTCCATGATCCCCGGCACGCCCAGCACGCTATCGGGATTGAAGGTGAGCGGATCGAGGAATTCGTCGTCGACCCGGCGATAGAGCACGTCGATCGGCTTGTAGCCGCTGGTGGTGCGCATCTGCACCCGCCCGCCGGTAACGCGCAGGTCGCTGCCCTCGACCAACTCGGCGCCCATCTGGTCGGCAAGGAAGGCGTGCTCGAAATAGGCCGAGTTGAAGATCCCTGGCGTCAGCACCGCGACGGTCGGCTTGCCGCCGGTGAAGGCGGGCGGGACGCAGGCCGCCAAGCTGCGCGCGAGGCGGCGCGGGTAGTTGGAGACAGACTCCACCCCGATCCGGCTGAACAGATCGGGGAACATCCCCATCATCGTCTCGCGGTTCTCGAGCATGTAGGAGACGCCCGAGGGGGTGCGCGCGTTGTCTTCCAGCACGAAGAACTCGTCCGGCCCGGTGCGCACGAGGTCGATGCCGACGATATGGGTGTAGATCCCGCCCGGCGGGGTGAAGCCGACCATGTTTGCCAGCCACGCGTCGTTCCCGCGCAGCAGCCGCTCGGGCAGGCGCCCGGCGCGCACGATTTCCTGTCGGTGGTAGAGATCGTAGAGGAAGGAATTGAGCGCCCGCACCCGCTGCTCGATCCCCTTCGACAGCTTGCGCCATTCGGCGGCGGTGATGATGCGCGGCACCATGTCGAAGGGGATGAGGCGTTCCTCCGCCTCGTTCTCGCCATAGACGTTGAAGGTGATGCCGGTGCGGCGGAAGGTGTCATCCGCCTCGCGGTTCTTGCGACGCAGGAATTCGGGCGGCTGTTCGTGGTACCAGCGGCAATATTCGGCATAGGCCGGGCGGGTGTTGCCCTCCCGATCGAACATCTCGTCGAAATTCCCGCCCCGCGCCTGCATTGACCCCCGCAAAATGACCTACTCGCGTCACTCTAACCCGCGTTTCGCAAAAGGAAAGCGGGTGGGGCATTTGACGTAGATGGGAGGGGGAGCAGGGAGAATTCCGAACTGCGAGGAAAAGACTGCTGTTCGGGTGCCGACACCTCTCCGCCCGGCCGGGATGCTCGACTTATCGGAAAGGGCTGGTAGAACAGCGCCATGCCATCAGCGCGACCGACGTCACCCAAATGCCTCTTTATCGCCTGGATGTTGGGCTGGGCGACAGCGGTCTATCTGCCGAGCCTTGTGATTGCGCTTTTGTCGCTCTCACCGCTCGCATCGGGCGGAAACCTGTTACTGGATACCTTCCAGGTTGCGGACGAGGTTTCGCCCGCAGCGAAACTGACCTACGCGGCCCTCTTTGGTGCCCTCGTGATGTCGGCGCGCGTGGGCGGCGCGGGACGTAGGCTGCCGGTCAATGCTCTGATCGGTGTGGTCAGTATCGCGCTGGTTGTGGCGCTGCTTCCCGAATACTGGTCGCGTGGCTTCGGAATCGGTCTTAATGGAGTGAGGTTCGACCCGCTCCCGACAGCAATTTATCTGATCGGTGGCCTCGCCGGTGGTGTCGTTTTCTCACTATCCGAAGCAAAATGCTTGTCGCGCAGTCAGGCACCCACACTTCATCAATGATCAGGTGATTGACTGCCCTGAAGCGGCGCGAACACCACCTTCACCCCCGCACGCTCTCCAGCTCCGCCAGCAGCGTGGTGATCACCTGCGGGTCATAGGTGAAGCCCATATGCGTGCAGCGCACCGCCACCGCGCGGTCGCGTTCGCCGGGGCGGCCGGCAGCGCAGCGGGGGCCGATGACGCCGTCATTGGCGCTCCACAGCGCGACCGTCTCGACCGGGGGCTTGACATGCAATTCCGCGGCGATCGGGGGGGCGTCCACGGAATGCCCGGTGATGAACTGGTAGGCCCGCCACACATTGTTGGCGCGTGGGCTCCCCGAGAAGGGCGAGCCCATCGAGATCACCTTGGCGACGCTCCCCGGCTGGCGCTTGGCGATCTCGCGCGCATAAAGGCCGCCGAGGCTCCAGCCGATCAGCACCACCTTGCGCCCGTGGCGCGCGTGCAGCTCGAGCAGGCGCTCTTCAATGGCGTCGAAGCGTTCGGGATCGGGGCCCCAGTTGCGGCCCAGCCCCCAGCGCTTGGTGATGTGCCCGGCGCTCTCGAGCGCCTGCGCGAGGTATCGCATCCGCATCGGGTGGGTGGCGAAACCGGGAAGGATCATCGCCACCTGCGGGTTGGCGGTGGGCGCGATTTCAAGCTTGCGGCGCGGGCGGCGCAGAGGCTCGGCCAGCACCTCGGCCTCGCCCAGCAGGCGCATGAGGCGCGGCTTGCCGAGCTCGTGCTCCTCGGGGCAGGCCTCGCGCGCCAGAGCGACGCGGCGGGCGAAGAGGCTGGCGTTATAGGCCTGCTGCGCCTGCGTGCCCGCAGCGCTCGCCGCCGCCATCAGGGGCGCGGGGAGACGGGGTAGTTCGGGAAGGAAACGCTGCTGGGCCATGTGCGCGACCCAAACAGATTCGGCCTGAATGTTCAATTAATTGTAACATGCGTAACAATTCCGACACATTTTATTTTGCCGGTTTTTCCGGTGCTTGGCTCGCCGGACAATCGCCGACCCGTTCGTGGCTTGCGGCGTAGTTCATCGTGCCCTCGACCCCGCCCGGAAATTGCATCGCGGTGGTCGCGGTGAAATCGGCGCCGGTCGCTTTGGCGGTGCCTTCCATTGCAATGCGCGTGGTGGTGCCGGCCGCATCGCAGACCAGCAGCCCCTCGAAAGCGCCGTCCTTGAGCGCGAAATTCTCGAACCGGCACGCGCCGTCCTGCCCGCGCTTGAGCAGGGCCGCAAAACCGCTATCGACCTCGGCCTGCGTCAGACAGCTCTCCAGCGTGCGCGCGAGGCCGGCGCCGTGGCCCTCCATCTCGGGGGGCATGCCGGGAATGTCGATCCCGGTCATGGTGATGGTAGTCTTGTAGAGCCCCGGCTGCGGCTTCAGCCCGGCGGCTGCGGCCTGCTTGGCGGCCTCGGCGACGCTGGCGGGCGCGCCCTCGCCCGAGGCGCTCTCCTTCTCGCCCGAGCAGCCTGCGGCGAGCAGGGCGGCGGCAAGGGTGATGAGGGTGCGGGGTGTCATCGGGGCATCTCCTGTGGGTCTTTGCAAGCCACAACGGCCCGCGCGCCAAACCGTGCCCCGAAAAGCGTGCCGACACCCCTGCCCAACCTTGCGCGTCCCCGCTTTGTTCCCCATACAGGAGCCATGTCCCAACTCGTGATCCGCCGCGGACTGGACGAGCCCGAAACGGGCGCCGATTTCGTCCCGCACCGCCCCGCCCGCCCCGACAAGTCGATGGGCGGCATCCCGTTCAAGCTCGTCTCGGAATACGAGCCCGCCGGCGACCAGCCGACCGCGATCGCCGAATTGTGCGAAAGCGCGCTCGGGGGCGAGAAGACGCAGGTGCTGCTCGGCGTCACCGGCTCGGGCAAGACCTTCACCATGGCCAAGGTGATCGAGACCTTGCAGCGCCCGGCCCTGATCCTCGCGCCGAACAAGATTCTCGCCGCGCAGCTTTACGGCGAGTTCAAAAGCTTCTTCCCCGAAAACGCGGTCGAGTATTTCGTCAGCTATTACGACTACTACCAGCCCGAAGCCTACGTCCCGCGCTCCGATACCTATATCGAGAAGGAGTCGAGCGTGAACGAGGCGATTGACCGGATGCGCCACTCGGCCACCCGCGCGCTGCTCGAACGTGACGACGTGATCATTGTCGCCTCGGTCTCGTGCCTCTACGGGATCGGCTCGGTCGAGACCTATTCGGCGATGATCTTCGACATCAGGCAAGGCGAGGTGGTCGACCAGCGCGAATTGATCCGCAAGCTCGTCGCGCTGCAATACAAGCGCAACGACGCCGCCTTCACCCGTGGCTGTTTCCGGGTGCGCGGGGACAGCCTCGAAATCTTCCCCTCGCACTACGAGGACATGGCCTGGCGGGTCAGCTTCTTCGGGGACGAGATCGAGGGGATCGCCGAATTCGATCCGCTTACCGGCACCAAGGGCGCGGCGTTGGAGAAGGTGCGGGTCTATGCCAACTCGCACTATGTGACCCCGGGGCCGACGATGAAGCAGGCGGCCGCCGCCATCAAGTTCGAGCTGGAGGAACGCCTCAAGGAGCTGGAGGCCGAGGGCAAGTTGTTGGAGCGCCAGCGGCTGGAACAGCGCACCCATTTCGACCTCGAGATGATCGCGGCCACAGGCTCTTGCGCAGGGATCGAGAACTACTCGCGCTTCCTTACCGGCCGCCTCCCCGGCGAGCCCCCGCCGACCTTGTTCGAATACCTCCCCGAAAACGCGCTGCTGTTCGTCGACGAGAGCCACCAGACCGTGCCGCAGATCGGCGCGATGGCGAAGGGGGACCACCGCCGCAAGCTGACCCTCGCCGAATACGGCTTCCGCCTGCCGAGCTGCATCGACAACCGCCCGCTCAGGTTCAACGAATGGGACGCGATGCGCCCGCAGACCTTCGCGGTCTCGGCCACGCCGGGCCACTGGGAAATGGACCAGACCGGCGGCGTCTTTGCCGAACAGGTGATCCGCCCCACCGGCCTCATCGACCCCCCGGTCGAAATCCGCCCGGTCGAGGATCAGGTGCAGGACTGCATCACCGAGTGCAAGGCGACCGCCGCCAAGGGCTATCGCACCCTCGTGACGACGCTCACGAAGCGCATGGCCGAGGACCTCACCGAATTCATGCACGAGGCGGGCGTGCGCGTGCGCTACATGCACTCGGACGTCGAGACGCTGGAGCGCATCGAGCTGATCCGCGACCTGCGTCTGGGCGTCTATGACGTGCTGGTCGGCATCAACCTGCTGCGCGAAGGCCTCGACATCCCCGAATGCGGGCTGGTGACGATCCTCGATGCCGACAAGGAGGGCTTCCTGCGCTCCGAGACGAGCCTCATCCAGACCATCGGCCGCGCCGCGCGCAATGTTGATGGCCGGGTGATCCTCTACGCGGATCGCATCACCGGCAGCATGGAGCGCGCGCTTGCGGAAACCGACCGCAGGCGTGCCAAGCAGCAGGCCTATAACGAGGAGCACGGCATCACGCCGCAGACCATCAAGCGCAATATCCACGATATCGTCGCGCATACCGCGGCGCAGGATTCTGTGCTGGTGGACACCGGCGACGACGAGCGCAACAACCTCGTCGGCCACAACCTGCGCAGCTACATCGAAGACCTCGAAAAGCGCATGCGCGATGCTGCGGCGAATCTGGAGTTCGAGGAAGCCGGACGCCTGCGCGACGAAATCCGGCGGCTGGAAGCGGACGAGCTTGGCATTCCGGATGGCGAGAAACGCGCGCCTATCGTGGGCCGCTCGAACGAGGGCAAACCGGGGACGCGCAAGACGCGGTATGGCAAAACGCGCTACAAGAAGATGGGCGGGAAGCCGTAGGCCGGCAGCGCGCGGCGATGGGAAATTTTGCTTGCTTTGCCGTTAGCAAAATGATTTTTGATCCCCAGCCAGGGGGTCGATTCATGTTGCGTTTCAAATACGTTATTGCAGTTTCTGCACTCGCGATCCTGACCGGATGCGGGGGCGGTGGAAGCTCCGGCGGCGGCGGTGGCGGTGGCGGTGGAAGCTCGGGCAACCGGCCGCCGGCCTTCACCACCGGCGCCAATCTCACCTCCACCGAACAGCGGGTCTCCGCGCTTCAGGGGACCCAACCCAGCGTCATTGCCCAGCTGGCCGCCAGCGATCCCGACGGCAATCCCGTCACCTTCTCTATCGCATCCGGCAAGGACGGGGCGCTCTTCAACTTCCGCGACGGTGTCAACGGCGCGCTTGCCTTCGTCCGGCCGCCGAGCTTCGAGACGCCCGAAGACGCCAACCGCGACAACGTCTATGAAGTCGATGTCGTCGCCAGCGACGGCACCGCCAGCACCACCCGCACCTTTCTGGTCACGCTGACCAACTCGACCGAGGGACTGAGCGTCCAGCGCCTTGCCACGGGCCTGCCGGGCAATGCCGTGCTGGTGTTCGACCAGTTCTCCACCCAACTCGCGGCGATCTCGCGGCAGGGTGACGTCTTCGACATCAATCTCTCGACCGGTGCAGTGACCGCGCGCGGACGCATCCCCAGCCTGCCCGCCGGCACCGAGGTGCTCGATGCCGTTCCGACCGAGATTGCGGGCAGCGGCTATTCGCTTGCCTTGCGTAATGGCAACACGATCAGCATGCGCACCGTCCGGCGCGACAATCTCGGCACGGTCATCGCCGAGTTGCCCGGCATCACCTTCACCGGCGCGACCCAGCCGATCACCGCCGCGCTGTGGGTCGGCGGCGGCGAGCCCTTCCTGGCGCTCGGCGACGGCGGGATCCCCGATGCGGCGCAGGACCCGGCCAACCTGCTGGGCAACGTTACCGAGATGCGCTTCTTCGTCGGCGCGGCCGGGCAGCCCTTGCAGCTGACGCCGCGCGTCAGGTCCTGGGGCTTCCGCTCGCCGGTCCTGGTCGACGCGAACAACCGCCTGCAATCGATCGACCGCGGACCGACTTTCAACGAGTTCAATCTCGAGCCGTTCTTCCTTGCCATCGGCAACAACAATTTCGAATGGCCGATACGCGACGGACGGACGGCTGTGGGCTTCACCGGGACCGTCACCGGCACTCGCGTCGGCCCCGAATTCGTCGCCGAGATCGGTGCCAACGGCGTGGGCCGCTGGATCGACGCGCTGGCCGGATTGCAACCCTTCGGCTGGGAGGAAGTGACCCTGTTCTCAGACGATCAGGGCAACATCTTCACCTATTCCTTCGTGCTCGGCGTCTCGCCGCGCTTCGAGCGGCGCAATGTCGATTTCACCCCCAATACCGGAACGATCAATTCGATCGTGGCGATGACCAGCAACTCGGCGTCCTTCGGCAACCAGATCTACATGCTCGATTCCGACGGCGAAGTGTTCATCGCGCGGATCTCCGCCTGAGGCGAGGCGGGCGCGGCGGAACGGCCGCGCCCGCTGCCCGCTCGCAGGTGCCCGCCGCGAGGCCGGGGATGTCCGCGCCGCCCGACCGGCGCAGGGCTTGAACGCGCGTCACAAGCCTGTCACTCCCCTGCTCCCATGAACGCCCGATTCCTTGGCCTGCTGGCCGCCGCCGGCACACTCGTCCTCACCTCCCCCACCCTCGCCCTCGCGCAAGACGCGCCCAGGATGGAGGCCGCCGCCAAGCCTGCCGCCTCGCCTGAGCCGCAGGTACGCGCCCGCGATCTCACCGGCACCTTCGGCGGCCAGCGGATCGCCTACAAGGCCACCATCGCCGATACGATCCTGACCGACGAGGCAGGCAAACCCGAGGCGGTGATCGTCACAACCTCCTATGTGAAGACCCCGGCAGACCCCAGCCGCCCGGTGTTCTTCCTCTACAACGGCGGGCCGGGCTCGGGCTCGGTATGGCTGCAGATGGGCGCATTCGGCCCCAAGCGCGTCGCAATCCCGAGCGACGCCAAGGACGACGGCGCCCCGCCCTATCCGCTGCTCGACAATCCGGACAGCTTGCTCGATGTCGCCGACCTCGTGTTCATCGACCCGCCGGGGACGGGGTTCAGCTATCTGACCGACGGCACCGATCCGAAGAAGTATTACGGGTTGAGGCAGGACGCGCGCGCGGTGGCGCAGGTGATCCGCCGCTGGCTGGCTGACAATGGCCGCTGGTCCTCGCCCAAATATCTCGGCGGCGAGAGCTATGGCACCAGCCGCACCGCGATGGTGGTCGATGAGCTGGAGGGCTCGACCTACAACGACGTCGGGCTGAACGGGCTGATCCTGATCTCGACCATCCTCGACTTTGCGGGCCGTGAGCCGACGCCGGGCAACGAACTCGCCTATATCGTTAACCTGCCCAACATGGCGGCGGCCGCCCATTACCACGGCAAGGTCGAGGCCCCGTCGGTGGAGGCGATCGTCGCCGAGGCGCGGGCCTTCGCGATCGGGCCTTTCGCCACCGCGCTCCTGAAGGGCGAGGAGCTGCCCGCCGAGGAGCGCGCCGCGGTCAGGAAGGAGCTCGCGCGGCTCACCGGCCTTTCCGAAACCTATCTCGACCAGGCCAACCTGCGCGTCACCGACCAGCGCTTCTACAAGGAGCTGCTGCGCGACCGGGGCCTGACCATCGGGCGCTTGGACGCGCGCTACACCGGCAAGGACTACGATAATGCCGGCGAGATGCCCGACGACGACCCGAGCTTCTATGGCATCGACGCAGGCTACACCGCCGCAATCAACATCTGGTCGCGCGAGACGCTCGGCTACCGGACCGACCGCCACTATCAGGCGATCGGCAATGTCGGCGGGCAGTGGGACTGGTCGCTCGGCACCGGCTGGGGGCGGCAGGCCTATCTCAACATCGCCCCGATGATCGGCCAGGCGATGCGCCAGAACAGTGGCCTCAGGCTGTTCAACGCACAAGGCTACTACGATTTCGCCACGCCCTTCTTCGGCGCGGAATACTCCCTGAAGCGCCCCGGCATCCCGCAGGATCGGATCACGTGGAAATATTACGACGCCGGACACATGATGTATGTCCGCGACGAGGACCGGGCAAAGCTCTCGGCCGACATCCGCGCATTCATCCGCGCGCGATGAGGCGGGCATCTCTCGCGGGGGTTCTCGTTGTGGTTAGCCTTGCCGGGTGCAAGCCGCCGCCGACCGACAACGCCGCGGCGCGGGTCTCGCTGATCGCGCCGGCGGAGGGCCCGTCTGCCCCCCTCCCCTCGCCCGACACCACCCGCGCCATTTGGGCGAGCACGGGCAGCGCGCTGCGGCTGGTCTATGGCGTGCCGGGCGAGCCGGTGCTGCTCGCGCTCGAATGCCTTGACCCCGCCACTCCCGAAGCGCGCCTGAAGATCACCCGCCACGCCCCAGCCGATCCCGGCGCCAGTGCGATCCTGGCGCTGATCGGCAATGGCTATATCGGCCGCCTGCCCGTAGAGGCGGCGAGCCTGAAGGGCCAGCGCGTGTGGGAGGGCGAGGTGCCCGCACTCACGCCTGAATGGGACGCATTGAAGCCCGAGCGCGAGGCGACGGTGACGGTGCCGGGCGCGGGGCTGGTGCGGCTCAACCCGAGTCCGCTGCCGATGGCGCTGGTCGAAGCGTGCCGGGGCGAGCCACCGGTGCCGGTGCCGGTGCCGCAGGTGGAAACCGCGCCTATCGTGATGTCACCGATCCCCTGAGGCCAGATCCTCGAGCAGATCGGGGGTGAGCACCTGCGGTAATTGCTCGGGGCGCTGCGCTCCCGGCGCATACCACAGGTAGAGCGGCACGCCCGCCGCGCCCTGCTCGGTCAGGAATTGCGTGATTGCCGCGTCGCGCCGCGTCCAGTCGCCGACGATCGTCACCACGCCGGCCTTCTCGAAGGCAGCGCGGGTGCTCTCGCGCTCGATCGAGGAGGCCTCGTTGACCTTGCACGTCACGCACCAGTCGGCGGTGAAATAGAGGAACACCGGCTTGCCCTCGGCCCGTGCCTTGGCGAGCGCATCGGCGCTGAAGGGCTGGCTGGCGAGGATGCTCGCGCGCACCGCGCCCGCCTTTGCCTCGTAGACATTGGGGAGCGCGATCAGGGCAAAGGCGAGGAACGGCGCGGCCAGCAAGCCGAAGGCGGGCCACGCCATCTTGCCGGAGCGCTGGAGCTTGCCGACCACGAACAGCCCCAGCAGCACGCCTGCCACCAGCACCAGCGCGACCACGCCGAAGCCGCGCCCGCCGAGCTGCACCGTCAGCCACACCAGCGCGAGAGCGGTGAGGCCCATCGGGATCGCCATGATCCGCCGGAAGCGCTCCATCCACGCGCCCGGCTTGGGGAGCATCCGCCGCAAGGGCGGCACGAAGCCAAGGAGCAGGAAAGGCAGCGCCAGCCCGAGGCCAAGCAATGCGAAGAGCAGCAGCGCTTGACCCACCGGCAGCAACAGCGCCGCGCCCAGGGCTGCGGCCATGAACGGGCCGGTGCAAGGAGTCGCCACGAAGGCCGCGAGCAGACCGGTCGCGAAAGCCCCGGTCTTCTCAGCCCCCATGCTGACCGAGATCGCGGGCAGCTCGAACAGGCCTGCAAAATTCGCGGTGATCGCGGCGGCCAGCACCAGCAATCCGACGACCACGCCCGGCTGCTGCAACTGGAACGCCCAGCCGACCTGCTCGCCCGCCGCGCGCAAGGCGAGCAACAATGCACCGAGGCCGATACAGGCAATCACCACGCCTGCGGTATAGGCCAGCCCCTCGGCCCGCGCCGTCGCCTCGCTCTCACCGGCGCGGGCGAGCGCGATCGCCTTCAGGCTCAGGATCGGGAAGACGCAGGGCATGATGTTGAGGAGCAGCCCGCCGAGCAACGCGCCCAGCACCAGCGTCCAAAGCGGCGGCGCGGCGGTGTTCTTCGGCCCCGCCACCTGCTCGCCCCCGGTCGGCACCGTGCCGAGATCGGCGGCAAAACGCACTCCGCTCCCCTCCCCGAAAGCGAGGATGCCCGATAGGCTCTCCGCCTTGCCCGTCCCGAACTCGTCGAGCGGGATCTCGGCCACCAGCAGGTCGCCCTTGCGGCGGAAGGTCTGCGCGGCGCTGTAGGAGATCAGCTGCTTGTTGGCGACGAACACATGCGGATCGCTCAGCCCCATGCCCTCGGGCAAGGGAATCGCCAGCCGCAGCGTCTTGCCCGAGATCGCGAAGGCCGCGCGCGCATCGAGCAGCGGCGCGGCCCCGGCCCGCCAGCGCGCAAAATCGCCGCCCGCGCTTGCGGAAAGCCGCGCGAATTGCGGCACGCAGATCTGGTCGGTGCAGGCGAGGTAATCGACCGTGCCCCCCACTGGCCCGGCAAAGCTCTTGACGCTGGGGCCCGGGGTGACCGGCACCAGCACGGTGTAGGGCCCTTCATAGACATGGTTCATCAGCCCGGCGACCACCAGCCGCTTGGGCACCGGATAGCGCGGTTCACCCACCTCCCAATCGGGCGGCAGGTTGAGGTTGAGCACCATCCCCGCCCCGGCATCGCCCGGGTTCGACCAGTAGCCGTGCCACTCCGGCCCCTTGGGCACGAAATGCAGCGCGAGCAGCCATTCCTTTCCCTCGGCAGGCGTGCCTTCCGCGTGAAGCGTCACCGCGATGTTGTCCGACCCGATCAGCGGATCGCCGGGCTGGGCCGCCTGCGCCATCGCCGGCGCAGCGAGCATCACGCTTGCGGCAAGCGCAAGCAGCCATGCAGCGAATTGACGGATCGCGCTTGTGAAGATTCTTGCGTGCGGCACGGGCTACCCTCTAGGCATGACAGGCCCTATTCGCAATCGGAGCCGCCAAGGTGACAGCAACTTCAGACAATCTTGAAGCAAGTGGGGGGCCCCGCGACCTCGTCATTCTCGGCGGCGGCCTTGTGGGCATGACGCTGGCGCTGGCGGCGGCGAAGAAGGGCCTGTCGAGCCACGTGATCGACCGCGCCGATCCGGCTGAGCTCACCGCGGAAGGCTTTGATGACCGCGCCACGGCAATCTCGACCGCGAGCTGGCACCTGTTCGAGAATATCGGAATCGCCGAGGGGCTCGAGCAATTCGCCTGCGACATTGCCAGCATCGCCGTGACCGACCAGCAGAAGCCCGGACGGCTCGATTTCGTCCCCGGCGAGGGCGGCGGCACCTTGGGCCGGATGTTCCCCAACCGCCGTCTGCGCCTCGCGCTGTTCGAGGCGGCAGCGAAGGAGCCGCTGATCGAATGGACCCCGCTCGCCACGGTGGTGGAGCGCCAACGCTCCGAATATGGCGTCGCTGCGGTGCTCGCCGATGGCCGCAAGTTCAAGGGCCGGTTGATGGTCGCTGCCGAAGGCCGCCAGTCGCCGACCCGCGATGCGGCGGGGATCAGCATTGCCAAGTGGGACTACAAGCACCGCGCGATCATCGCCGGGCTGACGCATGAAAAGCCGCACGGCAATGTCGCGTGGGAAATCTTCTACCCCGCCGGGCCTTTCGCGCTGTTGCCCTTGAACGACGATGCCGACGGCACGCACCGCTCCTCGCTGGTGTGGACCGTCTCGGAGGCCGATGCGGCGGGCGTCACCAAGCTGGGTGACCGTGCTTTCCTCGCCGAGGTCGAGAAGCGCATGGGCGGGGTGCTGGGCAAGGTGCTGAGCGTCGGCCAGCGTTCGTCCTACCCGCTCGGCTTCCACCACACCGCCAAGATCACCGCCGAGCGCCTCGCGCTGATCGGCGATTCCGCGCACGGCATCCACCCCATCGCCGGGCAGGGGCTGAACCTCGGCCTGCGCGATGTCGGCGCGCTGGTCGAAGTGCTGGCGGAAGGCGCGCGGCTGGGGCTTGATCCGGGCGATCCGGAGCTCCTCAAGCGCTACGAGACCTGGCGCGGGCTCGACAGCTTCATGGTGGCGCTGGCGACCGATGGCCTGACCCGCCTGTTCGGCGTCCCCGGCGCGGCGGCAAGCGCGGTGCGGCGGCTCGGCATGGCGGCGGTGCAGCGCACGCCGGTGCTCAAGCAGTTCTTCATGGACGAGGCGCGCGGGGTTTCGGGCGATCTGCCGGAGATCTTGCGGGGGTAGGGATCGCAATGGCGCGTCATCGCAACTTGCGCGCCATTCCCGCCCCCAGCCCCTCCCGCAAGCGGGAGGGGAGCGAGGAAGCGAAGCTGTCCAAAGGACACCTGGCGAACCGAAGGTGAGCCCAGTCGCAGCGGGGTGGGCCTTCGCGAGGCCTAAGGCATCACAAATGGGCTCAGCGCGCGCACCGGGTTGCCCGCGCCGTCACGCACGCCGCGCTGGTCGAGCACCGCGGCGGTCTCGATCACTTCCAATGCATCCATCGCCTTCTTGTAGCGTTCCGTGTCCGCGATCCACGCCGCCCCCTTGGCCGCGCCCGGCATGCCGCGCACCTCGTCGATCGCCGCCTGGTAGCGGCCCTGCTCCAGGGCCCAGCGCGCACGTTCGAGCCGTTTCTGGGGCTGGGGCGAGGGGGTGGTTTCGCGGCGGAAGATGAACAGCTGCCGGAGCTCGCGCTTGAAGGCGCCCCACGAGGGGCCCTCGCCCGTCTCCTGAAGCTGCGGGCCGAGGCCCTCGAGCCGGGCGACGAGGCTGTCGAGCCGGACGGGGGTGCGCGAGAAGTCGATGATGGTGCTGACCGCGTTGGGCCACTGGTCGCCGAAGCGGATGCGCAGCTGGTCGGAGAGGTAGCCGAGCTCCGCGCCGCGCTCGATCGCGCGGCGGGTGGCGAAGGCAATCAGCAGGCTCTCGGCGCGTGCGGCATTGCCCGCGGCGGCCTGGGCCTGCAGATCGAGGCGAGTGAGGCGCTGCTCGGCGGCGGCGAGGCGCTGGTCGATGCCGCCCTGCTGTTCCTCGACCCGTTCCACCGCCTGCTCGGCCTTCTGCGCGGCGGCGAGCGGGGTCGGGCCGGCGGTGAGCCCGGGGGTGGGCGCGGCGGCGTTCGGCGAAGGCGCGGCGGTGGCGGCGGTGCGCTGCGCGCCGGTGCCGGCGAGGTTGTACCACACCACCCAGCCCGCCAGCCCCGCGCCGAGCGCAAAGGCGAGAAAGGCGACGAACAGCGAAGCCCGCATCGATCCTGATGCGGGCGGCGTGTCGTGCAGCAATGGTTCTGGCTGCGATGCCATGGCGATCCGTTCTTGCGACCCTGCTCTAATGGCTCCGGCGCACGCTGCTACGGCTGCCGGGGCGGGATGGAGGGAATGGAGCGCGCCTCTTGGCACAAGTCAAATGCCAATTGCAGGAAGTTGCGCTCGTCGGGGGTGGCCGAGGTGTGGATCGCGGCCCAGTGTCCTTGCTCTTTTGGGCCCTCTGCCGCCGCCGCAATGCGCGGGCCGAGTGCGGCGAGGGTGATGCGCGCGCGCGGCAGGCCGAGGCGGCCCACCTCGGCCGCGAAGTGCGCGGCGGTGGCCGCGGAGTGGAGCAGCACCAGCGCTGTTCCCGAGGCCAGCAGCGGAGCGGCCCCGTCGAGCGGCAGGGCCTGGCTGCAATAGGCGATCACTTCGGCAAAGGTGACGCCGGCGGGCGGCGTGAGCGGCACATGCTCCTCGCCCGCAATGCGCAGCAGGTGGCACGGGGCGGCAATGGCATCGAGCACGCCTTGCAGCCCCCCGCTCCCCGTCATGGCGACCGTGAACCCGGCGGCGCGCGCGGCGGCGGCGGTCGCCTCGCCCACTGCGAAGACCGGCTTGGCGGCGAGGCGCGCGAGGTCCGGGCCGCCATGGAGGATGGCGTTGGCGCTGCCGATCAGCAGGCCGTCGATGCTCGCCGGGTCTGGGCAGTGCCACGCCAGCGGGCGGATCGCGGAAAGCGGGTGGCCGGTGATCGCAAGGCCCATGGCGCGGGCCTTGTCCAGCGTCGCGGCGAGGCCGGGTTCGGGCCGCAGGGCGAGGAGGTGGAAGCTCAAACCGCCGCCCGGAAGTGCGCCGCGATGGTCTCCGGCGCGCGGGCGAGGAGGTCAGCGGCGAGCGCTGCCACCGGCGCCTGGTCGCCGGGAGCAAGGTGCGCGCTGCCCTCGATCCGATCGGCCCCGTCGGGGGAGAACAGCGCGGCGCGCATCTGGAGGGTCTCGCCCGCCAGTTCGCACAGCACCGCGACCGGCGAATGGCAGGTGCCCCCCAGCGCGGCGAGCAGCGCGCGCTCGGCCTCCAGTTCGGCGCGGGTCGCCCCATGGTCGATGGCGGCCAGTAGCGCAGTGGTTGCGGCGTCATCGGCGCGGCATTCGATCGCGATCACGCCTTGCGCGGCCGCCGGGATCCACTCGTCGGAAGCCAGCGGCGTGCCCACCTCGGACTGGTCGAGCCGCTCGAGCCCGGCGGCGGCGAGGAAGGTCACATCCGCCTCGCCCTCGGCGAGCTTCCTGAGGCGCGTGGCGACATTGCCGCGGAAGGTCACGACCTTGCAGTCGGGCCTGAGGTTGAGGAGCTGCGCCGCCCGGCGCGGGGCGCTGGTGCCGACGACCGCGCCGTGCGGGATCGCGGCGATGCTGGCCGCACCCACCAGCGAATCCCGCCGGTCGGCGCGCGGCAGGAAGGCGGGGAAGTGGAAGATGTCGGGCCGGATCGTCTCGACATCCTTGGCCGAGTGGACCGAAAGGTCGATCCGCCCCTCGCCCAGCCACTGGTCGAGTTCCTTGGTCCACAGCGCCTTGCCGCCGATCTCGGACAGCGGGCGGTCGAGCACCTTGTCGCCGCTCGCCAGCACGGGGACGAGTTCGACCTCCTCCTCGGCCCAGCCGTGCGCAGCGCACAGGCGCGCGCGCGTCTCGTAGGCCTGCGCCATCGCGAGGGGGGAATTGCGGGTGCCGAGGCGCAGGCGCGGCCCGGAATGGGGGGCGGTTCGTTCAGGTTCAGTCATGGCCGCGCTTGCTCTAGCCCGCACAAGGACTAGATGGAAGCCGGATGGGTTCAGCAGCACACACCTCTGACAGACGACTGGTTCTGGGCATCGAATCGAGCTGCGACGAGACCGCGGTCGCCTTGGTGCGCGGCGACGGGACGATCATCGCGCAGGTGATCGCCAGCCAGGAGGCTGAACATGCCCCCTATGGCGGCGTCGTCCCCGAGATCGCCGCGCGCGCCCATGCCGAACGCCTCGCACCGATGATCGCGAAGGTGATGGGCGATGCGGGCACCAGTCTCGACGACCTCGACGCGATTGCCGCCACCGCCGGGCCTGGGCTGATCGGTGGGGTGATGGTCGGCCTCGTCAGCGCCAAGGCGCTAGCGATGGCGGCAGGCAAGCCGCTGCTGGCGGTGAACCATCTGGAGGGCCACGCCCTCTCGCCGCGCCTCGCCGATGCGGGGCTCGCCTTCCCTTACCTGCTGCTCCTGGTCTCGGGCGGGCATTGCCAGATTCTCGCCGTCGAGGGCGTCGGCCAATACCGCCGCCTTGCCACGACGATAGACGACGCGCTGGGCGAGGCCTTCGACAAGACCGCCAAGATCCTCCGGCTCGGCTATCCCGGCGGGCCTGCGGTCGAGCGACTGGCACTGGAGGGCGATCCCAAGGCCGTCCCCCTACCCCGCCCATTGAAGGGTTCGAGCGAGCCGCACTTCTCCTTCGCGGGCCTCAAGAGCGCGGTGCTGCGCGCGGTCGAGAGCGGCGCCCACACGCCCGCCGATATCGCTGCGAGCTTCCAGCAGGCGGCCGTCGAATGCCTGATCGACCGGCTCGAACTGGCGCTGGCGACCGCCGGCCCGTTTCCCGCGCTGGTGGTGGCGGGCGGGGTTGCGGCCAACCGGACCGTGCGCGGCGCGCTCGAAACCCTTGCCGCCAAGCATGGCATGCGTTTCACCGCGCCGCCGCTCGCCCTGTGCACCGATAACGCCGCGATGATCGCCTGGGCAGGGCTCGAACGGCTTGTGCTCGAGGGCGAAGGCTTCACCGGCGACCCGCTCGATTTCGTCGCCCGCCCGCGCTGGCCGCTCGACCCGGCGGCCGAGGCCGTGCGCGGCGCGGGGTACAAGGCATGACTCAGGGGGGCATCAGCGACAAGCAGCCCGTCGGCGTCATCGGCGCAGGCGCATGGGGCACCGCGCTCGCGCAGATGCTCAGCGGCGACGGGCGCGAGGTGATCCTGTGGGCCTACGAGCCCGAGGTGGTCGCCGCGATCAATGCCGAGCATCGCAACCCGCTCTACCTGCCATCGGCCACCCTCGCCGCGACCATCCGCGCAACCGGCGACCTTGCCGACCTTGCCGCGATCGACACCGTGCTGGTGGTCACGCCCGCGCAGGTGCTTGGGCGCGTGCTCTCCGGCCTGCCCTCAGCCCCCCGCGATCTCGTGCTGTGCTCCAAGGGGATCGAGGCGGGCACCGGGCGGCTGATGAATGATGTCGTCCGCGACGCTTCGCCGGGGAGCGCCATCGCGGTGCTAAGCGGTCCGACCTTTGCGCACGAGGTCGCCGCGGGCCTGCCGACCGCAGTCACCCTCGCCTGCGGGGGCGGGCGGGGGCAATGGGAGCGCCTCGCCCCGGCGCTCGCACGGCCCACCTTCCGGCCCTATTACTCCGACGACGTCACCGGCGCGGAGATCGGCGGCGCGGTCAAGAACGTCCTCGCCATCGCCTGCGGGGTGGTCGATGGCCTCGGCCTCGGCCAGAACGCGCGCGCAGCGCTGATTGCGCGGGGCTTTAGCGAGATGCTGCGCTTCGGCGAGGCACTGGGTGGGCGGGCCGAGACGCTCGCCGGCCTGTGCGGCCTCGGTGATCTTGTGCTGACCTGCTCCTCGACCTCCAGCCGCAACTTCTCCCTGGGCAAGGCGCTCGGCGAAGGCGCGAAAGCCGCCGATCTGATGGCCGACCGCCGCACCGTCGCCGAGGGCGCCTTCACCGCGCCCGTGCTCGCCGAACTCGCCGCTGCACGCGGCATCCCGATGCCGATCGTCGCTGCGGTCGATGCGATCCTCAAGGGCGAGGACGCGCGGGCCGTGGTCGCGGGTCTGCTCGCCCGCCCGCTCAAGGCCGAACGGGATCTGCGCGCTTGACCTCTCCCTCCGACACGACCGCGCCCGATCACAGCGCGCACGACACCGACGACCTCGCCCGGCTCGCCAAGGGCGGGCGGACCAACACGCTGGGCTTCCTGATCCGGCTGATCGCGCGCATCCCCTTTCTCGTCATCGCCACCCGCCTCTACGGGGCCGAGGCGCTAGGGCGCTTCGCCTCGGCGCTGGTGCTGATCGAGATCATCGCTCTGGTGTGCTCGCTGGGCGAGAAGCGCGGGCTCGCCCAGCGCCTGTCCGAGGGCGCGGGCGAGGATCGGGCAGCGGAGACCAACCTTGTCTATGACGGCATCCTGCTTGCGCTCGCCTATTCGGCTGTGGCGGCGGGCGTGCTGCTGGTGTTCCCCGAGCCGATGTTCCCCAACGGGGTGAACTCGCGGTGGGACATCTGGCTGGTCGCGACCATTCCCGCCTTTGCCGTCACCGAGATCCTGCTGGCAGCTCAGGCCTACCGCTTCGACATCGCAACCACGGTGCGCGCGCGGGCGGTGGTGGAGCCGTGGACGATCTCGATCGGCGCAGGCGTGTTCTTCCTCATCCCCGCCACGCGCGACGGGGGACTTGCGCTCGCCTTCATCGCCTCGATTTATGCCGGGCTGCTGATGGCCTTGTGGCCGTTCCTCAAGAGCTACGGCCTGCCCCGCGGCTGGCAGCCGCGCCCGCGGGCCTTGGCCGCAATGGCGGCGCGCGCCTTTCCGCTGGTCGGCGCGGACGCGATCGAGCGCGGCACGCGGCTGCTCGACATCTTCATCCTCGGCCTGTTCGCGCCCCCGCAGGCGGTGGGGATCTACTACGCCGCGCAGCAGATCGCCTCGCTGCCGCAGAAGCTGAAGACCAGCTTCGAGCCGATCCTTTCGCCGGTCATCACCAGGAACCTGCGCATCGGCAACATGGAGGCGATCGCGGCGCAAGTGCGCCAGGTGGGGTTCTGGATCATCGCGGTCCAGCTTGGCATCGCGCTGATGCTTGGCGTGCCGGGCGAGGCTGTGATGGGCCTGTGGGGGCCGGATTACGTCGCTGGCACCGCCGCGCTCGCCTTCCTGCTGGCGGCCGAGGTGGTCGCCTCGATGGCGGTCGTCTCGGAGAGCGTGCTCGTTTACATCGCGAGGAAGCGCAATCTGGCAATCTCGGTCGGCATCATTGCGTTGCAGGCCGGGCTGACGATCGCGCTGATCGAGGCGGCGGACCGCTTCGGCCTCGGCAAGGGCTATGAGGCGGCCGGCGCGGCGGGCGCGCTGATGGTGGCGCTCGCGGTCTCGAGCCTCGCCAAGGCGCTGTTGCTCAAGCGCCTGTTGGGGGAAAGGGTGTCGAACTGGCGCTGGGCGCTGGTCCACGCCGCCGCGCCCGCAGTGGTGGTGGGCTACGGCTTCACGTGGCTCCCCGAATGGACCGAACTGGTCTTCGGTGTGCCTGCGATCCTCGGCGTCTATGCGCTGGTCGTGTGGCGGCGCGGCTTCGGCGAGGAGGACAAGGTCTTGTTCCGCAAGCAGGTTGTCCCGGATCCGGCGACTGACCTGCCCTGACATCAGCGGCCAACCTGGTGCATGGGCGAAGCGCCCACGGGCTGCTAAAGGCCCGCGCTGATAACGATTCTTGCCGGAGAACCCTGCCCCCATGTCCGCCGATCTGACCGCCTACCTCCCGCTGATCGTCATCGCGCTGGTCGCCCTTGTGGTGCTGGTGTGGATCATCAGCCGCACCAATCGCCGCGCGCGGGTGACCGACGAGGATGGCGCGCCCGGGATCTTCCGCGACGTGCTCGAGGAAGGCGCCGCGCCCGCTGCACGCAACCAGGCGCTGATCGACGCGCCGCGCGGGATCGAGGCGATCCAGGGCGAGCTTTCGGCCGTGGCCAATGCGCAAGGTACCGCCGCCGCACCGCTCGGCACCGACGAGGAGGCCGGCCCCGCCCCGGAGCCAGCGCCTGCGCCCGCCGCCTCAGGCCCCGCCGACGATCTCACCCGCATCAAGGGCCTCGGCCCCAAGCTTGCCGCGTTGCTCGGCGAATTCGGCATCACCACCTTCGCCCAGATCGCCGCCTGGACGCCCGAGGAAATCGAGCGCATCGACGCCAAGCTCGGGCGTTTCTCGGGCCGAATCATCCGCGACCAGTGGGTGGAGCAGGCCAAGCTGCTCGCCGCGGGCGACGAGTCGGGCTTCACCGCAAGATTCGGCAATAACGGATGATATTCCCGGAAGTTTGACGTCCAATCCGTGATACAGTCCTGTCAATGGGATTCGTTAATGCGGGAGAGGATTGATGGCTTTGCGAATCTTGGTGGCCGAAGACGAGTACATCACCGCCTTCGATCTGTGCGATACTTTCGAAGAGGCGGGCTACGAGGTCGAAGGGCCGCATGCCGGGATTTCCTCGGCGATGCTCGCATGCCAGAAGGAAAAGCCCGATGTGGCGCTGCTCGATATCGAGCTGGCTGACGGGCTGAGCCTAGAACTGGCGCAGAAGCTGCTGGACGAGAACGTGCCGGTAATCCTCCACTCCGACCCCGAAGACACCCGCGCCCTTGCGATGCGCTTTCCCAAGGCGACGACGCTGGCAAAGCCCTGCCCGCCCGCCAAGCTGCTCGACACGGTGAGCCGGATGCTGACGCCGGCGTGAGAGACGTGGATCGCGCCGCGCGCCGGAACACCTGCCCTTGCCCGCCCGCCTGAACCCTGCGATGCAAGCGCCATGAGCACGATGAAACTCTACGGCTACTTCCGCTCGTCGACCTCCTACCGCCTGCGCATCGCCCTCAATCTGAAGGGCCTCGCCTTCGAGAACATCCCGGTCGACCTGCGCGCGGGGGCGAACAAGGACGCCGCCTTCACGCAGCGCAACCCCTTCGGCTCGCTCCCCATGCTCGAAGCCGACGGGCGCGACCGCGCGCAGTCGATGGCGCTGCTCGAATGGCTCGACGAGGCTTACCCGACCCCTCGCTTCCTGCCCGCCGACATCGAGGCACGCTACACGGTGCGCGAGCTGGCCTATGCCATCGCGACCGAGATCCATGCCGTGAACAACCTGCCGGTGCTCAAATATCTGAAGGACCCGCTCGGCCACACGCAGGACGAGATCGATATCTGGTATCGCACCTGGCTGAAGCGGACGCTCGATCCGGTCGAGGCGCGGCTGGCGCAGCTGGGGACGGGCGATTTCCTCCACGACGATGCGCCCGGGCTGTTCGAGATCGTGGCTGTGCCGCAGCTCGCGAATGCGCGGCGCTTCAATTACGATCTCGGCGCCAGCCCCCACCTCACCCGCATCGAGGCTGCCTGCCTCGCGCTCCCCGCCTTCGCCGCGGCGCACCCCGACAGGCAGATCGACGCCGCATAGAAAAACGTCTCGGGAGGACAGATCAATGAAACTCGCAACCCTCGACAACGGCACGCGCGACGGCATGCTGGTGGTGGTCAGCAAGGATCTCACCCGCTGCTCGGCGGCGGGCTATATCGCGCCGACGATGCAGGCCGCGCTCGACAATTGGGAGCGGGTCGCGCCCGAATTGGAAGTGCTCGCCCGCGATGTCGAACACGAGACCGTGCCCTGCGAGCGCTTCCACGAGCGGCAGGCCCACTCCCCCCTGCCGCGCGCCTATCAGTGGGCCGATGGCAGCGCCTATATCAACCATGTCGAGCTGGTGCGGCAGGCGCGGGGGGCTAAGGTGCCGGAAAGCTTCTATCACGATCCGCTGATGTATCAGGGCGGCTCGGACTCTTTCCTGCGCCCGCGTCAGGACATTCCGCTGGGTGACCCCGCATGGGGCTGCGACATGGAGGGCGAGATCGCCTGCATCACCGGCGACGTGCCGATGGGGGTCTCGGTCGAGGACGCCGCCAGTCACATCAGGCTGCTGATGCTGGTCAACGACGTGAGCCTTCGCGGGCTGATCCCGGCCGAGCTGGAGAAGGGCTTCGGCTTCTTCCAGTCCAAGCCCGCCAGCGCCTTCTCGCCGGTCGCGGTGACGCCGGACGAATTGGGCGCGGCCTGGGCCGATGCGCTCATCCACCTGCCGCTGATGGTCGACCTGAACGGAACGCCTTTCGGACGCGCGAACGCGGGCAAGGATGCGACCTTCAACCTCGCGCAGCTGGTGGCCCACGCAGCCAAGACCCGCGACCTGTCGGCGGGCACGATCATCGGCACCGGCACGGTCTCGAACAAGGGCGCCGACGGCGGCCCGGGCACGCCGGTGGCAGAGGGCGGCGCGGGCTATTCCTGCATCGCCGAGATCCGCATGATCGAGACGATCACGGGCGGCGCGCCCAAGACCCCCTTCATGCAAGCAGGCGACACCGTTCGCATCGAAATGCGCGATGACCACAACCACTCGATCTTTGGGGCGATCGAACAGCACGTCGTGGCGATCTAAGGGGTTGTCCTGATCCCGTCAGACCCCACCTAGGCCTGCGCCAAAGGGCCGCGCGCTCCCGCGCCGCCAACCCAAGGAATCGCCGATGACCGCCTACCCGACCCTCAAGTTCCTGATCGACGGCCAGTGGATCGAGACGGGCGATGCCGGGACGATGGAGGTAGTGAACCCCGCGACCGGCGGTGTGATCGCGCAGTGCCCGAAGGCGGGCCCCGCCCAGCTCGACGCCGCGCTCAAGGCGGCAGGCGATGCCTTCCCGGCGTGGAGCGCGACCTCGGGGGCGGAACGCCATGCGATCCTGCGCCGCGCCGCCGATCTGCTGCGCGAGCGCGCGCCCGCAATCGCCAAGGTCGTCACCGCCGAGATGGGCAAGCCGGGCGCCCAGGCGCTGGGCGAGATCACCGGCTCGGTCGACGTGATCCACTTCCTTGGCGAGGAAGCCAAGCGCCGCGGGGGCAGGCTGATCCCGACCCGGGGCAGCCAGCTGATCGCGCAGATGGTGACGCATGAACCGATCGGCCCGGCGGTGCTGCTGACCCCGTGGAATTTCCCGGTCAACCTCCCCGCCAAGAAGATCGCGGGCGCGCTCGCGGCCGGGTGCACCGCGATCCTCAAGCCCGCCGAGAACACCCCCGGCTCGGCGCAGCTGCTCGTCGAGTGCTTCGTCGATGCCGGCGTGCCGGCGGGCGTGCTGAACCTCGTCCACGGCGATCCCGGCCCGATTGCCGAGCACCTCGTCGCCTCAAGCGTGACCCGCAAGGTGAGCTTCACCGGCTCGACTGCGGTAGGCAAGCAGCTCGGCGCGCTCGCCGCGACCCACATGAAGCGCTTTGCGCCAGAGCTGGGCGGCCATGCGCCGGTGATTGTCAGCAAGCACGCCGACGTCCTCCGTGCGGCGACGATGTGCGCCACGACCAAGTTCCGCAACGCCGGCCAGGTCTGCGTCTCGCCGACGCGGTTTCTGGTGGCGCGCGAAATCTACGATACTTTCGTGGCCGAATTCGCGTCGATCGCGGGCAAGATCAAGGTCGGCGATCCGGGCGCGGACGAGAGCGTCGATATGGGCCCGCTCGCCCATGCCCGGCGGATTTCCGCGATGGAGCAGGTGGTCGCCGATACGGGTGGCAATCGCGGCGAGGTGGTGACCGGCGGCGCAGCGATCCCGGGCAGCGGGTTCTTCTTCCAGCCCACCGTCATCGCCAACCCCGCGCCCGACAGCCGCTTCATGACCGAGGAGCCCTTCGGACCGGTGGCGGGGATCGTGCCCTTCGATGCTATCGAGGACGCGGTCGGGACCGCCAACTCGCTGCGCTACGGGCTTGCCGCCTATGCCTTCTCCGGCAATCTCGACGAGGCGCATTACCTTGGCCGGGCCCTGCGCGCAGGCATGGTGGGGATCAACCAGCTGATCGTGTCCTCGCCCGAAACCCCGTTCGGCGGGGTCGGCGACAGCGGGTTCGGATCGGAGGGCGGGGAGGAAGGCTACCTTGCCTTCACCGACACCAAGCTGGTGATGCTCGCCAAATCGGGCGGGTGAGTCTTACCCGAGAAAGCGCGAGAGCAGCGACCTGGGCTGCTCCATCGGCTGAATTCGCCCGTAGCGCGCACGGCGCGAGTACTCGTCCGAGACGCAGACCGTGCGTCGCATCGGATCTGGCCGGCTTGACCAGAAAGTCGGTTTTTCCATGTGTCGCGTCCCCGAATCGCGTTTTTATATTGCGCCAGCTAACACCAAACCTGTGGATAAAACGAGTCCTAATGCCCTTCTGCGCAAAATTGGTTACGCGGAGGTCAATAGGGATAAGCCCGGTGCAAACGATTTGGTTCCCGGTGTTGCGTGAATCCCGCTAACCGGGCGAGCGGTCAGCCTATTGTGCGCTGCACACCGGCGGCGCGGACGTCAGCGAGCGTGGGGTAGCCGTTGACCGCCATCAGCAGGTCCGCCTCGGCGAGGATCGAGCGCAGCACCCATGCAGCGCCCTCGGCCCCACCGAGCGCAAGGCCATAGGTATATGGCCGCCCGACGCCGACTGCGCGCGCGCCCATCGCCAGCGCCTTCACCGCGTCGGTGCCCGATCGCACGCCGCTGTCGAACAGCACCGGGGTGTCGCCCGCCGCCGCCACGACATCGGCGAGGAGGTCGATGGTCGCGATCCCGCCATTGGCCTGTCGCCCGCCGTGGTTCGAGCAGTAGATCGCGTCGGCCCCGGTATCGACCGCTCGGGCCGCGTCGTCAGGATGGCAGATGCCCTTGAGCACGATCGGGAGCTTCGTCACCGACTTGAACCAGGCCATGTCGTCCCAGGTCAGCACCTGCCCGAAGGTCGCGGCCCAGGTGAAGATCGCCGCTGCCGGGTCTTCCTCGGGGGGCTTGGCGAGCAGCGAGCGGAACACGGGATCG
>NZ_JAMNXL010000219.1 GCF_023653175.1 Erythrobacter sp.
ATCCCTCGGGCAAGCTGATCCGCGACCGCGCCGAGCGCCGCCGCCTCAATGCCGTCGCGCTCCCGCCGGCTTACACGGACGCATGGTTCTGCCCGGCAGCGAACGGCCACATCCTGGCCACCGGCTATGACGACGCGGGGCGCAAGCAATACCGCTATCACCCCGATTTCCGCGAGGCGCGCGAGAGCGCCAAGTATGACGCCTGCGCCGCCTTCGGCCGGCGCCTGCCGCTGATCCGCAAGCGGGTGGAGGAGGACCTAGCCGCGCGCGGAGTCCCCCGCCAGGGCGCACTGGCGGCGGTGGTGCGGCTGCTCGACCTCTCGGCGATCCGCATCGGCAATGCGCATTACGCCCGCACCAACGACAGCTACGGCGCGACCACCCTGCTCAGCCATCATGCCGAGGTCGGCCGCCGCCGCCTCGCGCTGCATTTCGTCGGCAAGGGCGGCAAGGCACACGATCTGGAGGTCGAGGATGCGGGCCTCGCGGGCGCGGTGCGGCGCATGGAGGAACTGGGCGAAGAGGAGGGAGATCACCTGTTCCGCTACGAGGACGATGAAGGCGAAATCCGCCCCGTCACCGCCGCCGACGTCAACGCCTATCTGCGCGAGACGATGGGCGGGGAATTCACCGCCAAGCACTTTCGCACCTTCCACGCGAGCAGCCTCGCCTTCGAACGCCTCGCAGACGGCGAGGGCCGGGTGAAGCTTGCAGAAATGCTCGATCATGTCGCCGAGCACCTCGGCAACACCCCTGCGATCGCGCGCAAGTCCTATATTCACCCCGCGCTGATCGCCCGCATCGAGGGGCAGGAGGCGTGGCGCGCAGGCTTGCGGCTCCCGCGCCAGACCCGCTGGCTCAGCCGGGCGGAGCGGGGCCTCATTGCCTTTCTGGAAGAATGCGGTAGCGCGGGCGACTATCTGGGAACCGAGCAGAGCTAGGCAGCGCGGACACTGCGCGTTATGCCCGCGCCCAGCAGGAGATGCCGCAGCGATGACCGAGGCCCACCCCTTCTTCGACATGCACAATCACGGCTTCGTGCGCGTCGCCACCGCCACCCCGTGCAGCCGCACCGCCGATGTGCCCTATAACACCGCGGGCGTGCTGGCCGAGGCGCGCAAGGCCCACGCAGCGAATGTCGATCTGGTGGTGTTCCCCGAACTGACACTGTCCTCCTACGCGATCGACGACCTGCTGCTCCAGAACGCGATACTCGAGCGGGTCGATACCGCGGTGGCCGAGGTGGTCGCAGCCTCGGCCGATCTTGATCCGGTGCTGGTGCTGGGCGCGCCGCTGCGACGCTCGGACAAGCTCTACAATTGCGCGGTGGTGATCGCGCGCGGGCAGATCCTCGGGGTGGTGCCCAAGAGCTTCCTCCCCAATTACCGCGAATTCTACGAGAAGCGCCACTTCGCCCACGGGCGCGGGTGCACCGACTTATGGATCGCGGTGGCGGGCGAGGAAGTGCCGTTCGGCACCGACCTGATCTTCGCCGCCGCGAACCTCCCCGGTTTCCGCTTCGGGGTGGAGATCTGCGAGGATTACTGGGCGCCGGTCCCGCCGGGCATGCAGGCCGCAATGGCGGGCGCGCTGATCCTCTGCAACCTTTCGGCTTCGCCGGTCACCATCGGGCGCGCGGATGACCGCCACCTGCACGCCCGCTCGTCGGCCAGCCGTGCCATCGCCGCCTATGTCTATTCGGCCAGCGGGCACGGAGAGAGCACCACCGACCTTGCCTGGGACGGGCAGGGGATGGTCTACGAGATGGGCACCTTGCTCGCCCAGTCGGAGCGCTTCGACCGCAGCAGCGAGCTCACCATCGTCGACATCGACACCGAAAAGCTCGCCGCCGAACGGATGCGCAACCAGACCTTCGCCGATGCGGCGGAGTTCGCGGGGAACCCTGCTGACACCTACCGCAAGGTGATGTTCGAGCACGCCTGCCAAACGGGCGATATCGGCCTCCTGCGCCCCGTCCCGCGCTTCCCCTTCGTGCCCGACCGGCCCGAGAAGCTCGACGAGGACTGCTACGAGGCCTTCAACATCCAGGTCGATGCGCTGATGCGTCGGATGCAGTCGACCGGCAGCAAGTCACTGGTCATCGGCATTTCGGGCGGGCTCGATAGCACCCACGCGCTGATCGTCGCGGCCAAGGCCTGCGACCGGCTCGGCCTGCCGCGCACCACGATCCGCGGCTACACCATGCCCGGCTTCGGCACCTCGGAAGGCACCAAGAGCAACGCCCACCGGTTGATGCAGGCGCTCGAGATCACCGCAGGCGAGATCGATATCCGCCCGGCGGCGGCCAAGATGCTGGAAGACATCGGCCACCCCTTCGCAGACGGCGAGCCGGTGCACGACGTGACCTTCGAGAACGTGCAGGCGGGCCTGCGCACCGATTACCTGTTCCGCCTCGCCGGACAGCACGGCGGCTTCGTGGTCGGCACCGGTGACCTCTCCGAGCTGGCGCTCGGCTGGTGCACCTATGGCGTGGGCGATCACATGAGCCACTACGGCGTCAACGCGGGCGTGCCCAAGACGCTGATCCAGTATCTGATCCGCTGGGTGATCGCGACCGGCCAGTTCACCGACGCCTGCGCCGAGGTGCTGGGCGCGGTGCTCGACACCGAAATCAGCCCCGAGCTGGTGCCGCCGGGCGCCGACGGAGCGGTGCAGTCGACCGAGAGCCTGGTCGGCCCCTACGAATTGAACGACTTCTTCCTTCACCACATCATCCGCTACGGCCAGCGCCCCTCCAAGGTCGCGTTTCTGGCGTGGCAGGCATGGAAGGACTCAGCCGTCGGCATGTGGCCGGCGGGCTTCCCGGAAGACCACAAAAACGCCTACGACCTTGCCACCATCGCCAGCTGGCTCGACAAGTTCTGTGCGCGCTTCTTCGGCTTTTCGCAGTTCAAGCGGTCTGCGCTGCCGAACGGGCCCAAGGTCTCCTCGGCCGGCGCGCTGTCCCCTCGCGGAGACTGGCGCGCGCCCTCGGATGCGGTCGCGACCGTATGGCGCGAGGAGCTGCGGGAAGGCTTGCCGCCGGACATCGTGAGCGAGGTGTTCGGCCCGCCCGACCCCTGATGCCCAAGTCGCTCCCCCTCTCCGCACTCGGGATCATGCTGTTCTGCAATGTGGCCTGGGCGATGAATATCGTGGTCAGCAAGATCGCGGTGGCGACGCTCGGCCTGCCGCCGCTGTTCTACACCGTGCTGCGCTCGGCGACCGTGGTCGCGGTGCTGCTGCCGCTGCTGCTGCGCGGGCGGCCGGAGCGCCTGCCACTGGTGCTGCTGATCGGCTTTGCGATCACCGGGGGGAGCTTCGGGCTGCAATTCATCGGCCTCCAGACCGCGAGCCCCTCGGCGGTCGGGATCGTCAACCTTTCGGGCGCGCCGCTCACCGTGCTGTTCGCGATCCTGTTCCTCGGCGAGGAAGTGCGCTGGCGGCGCGGGATCGGGATGGCGCTGGCGCTGGGCGGGGTGGGCCTCGCGATCGGCGCGCCGTCCGAGGCGGGCGATCCGGTGGGGCTGGGCTTTGCATTTGCGGGGGTCTTGATCGGCGCCTTCGCCTCGGTCTTCGTCAAGCGGCTCGATATCGGCTCTGCGACCTTGCAGGCCTGGGCGGGGGTGGCCTCGCTGCTGGTCATGCTGCCCGCCACAATGGCGCTCGAGACCGGGCAGATCGCCGCCGTCGAGGCCGCGCCGTTCGCGGTGGCGGGCTGCGTGCTGTTTGCCGGGGTGGTCGTCTCGGTCGGCGCGCATTCGGCCTATTTCATGCTGTTCCAGCGCTATGACGCGAACCTGATCGTGCCGCTGACGCTGCTCACCCCGCTGCTCACCATCGCCTTCGGGACATGGCTGACGGGCGACACCATCGGCTGGCCGCTGATCGTCGGCGGGTCGATGGCGCTCGCCGGGGTGGCGATCATCGTCATCCGCCCGACCCGCACACTGTTCAAGCCTCGGCTGGTGCGCCCGGAAAGCTGACACGCAAAGGGCCGGCGCACCGCTGGGTGCACCGGCCCTTGCTTGTTGCCGGGCGAGGATCAGCCGCGGTCGAGCGACAGGCGGCCCGGGCCGAAGGCGGCGAGTTGGAACATGCCGCCCGCGATCGCGAGGTTCTTGAGGAAGCCCGTGAACTGCATCTGGTCGGCGAAATCGGCGTGGAAGATCGCCGCCGCAAGGATGCTGAACACACCGAGCGCGATCGCCGCGGCGCGGGTGCGGTAGCCCGCGATCAGGAGCCCTGCGCCCACCACTTCGAGCGCGATGGTGGCGTAGTAGATGGCGGTCGCAAAGGGCAGGCCGACGCTGGCGATATAGCCGATGGTGCCCTCGGCGGCGGCAAGCTTGCCGAGGCCCATGATCAGGAAGATCGCGGCCAGCAGCAGCCGTGCGCCAAGCGCGACGGCGTCCTGCGTCGAGGTTGCAGCCGGGGCTTGCGGGAGGGAAGCAGTGATGTCGTTCATGATGGTTCTCCTGGGGAGGAAGGTTGCAGGGAGGGGAGGAGGGGAGAGGAAAAGGGGTGGGCGGGGGACGGTGCGACCCTCGTCTGCCGCCCCCCGCCCATAGGTATCGCCGGTCAGGCGGCAAGCTTCAGTGCGGCGTCCTTGGCGGCGGCGATCTTCGCCTCGCCATCGACGCCCATGATCCCGTCGGCAGCGACGATCTCCACATCGGTGATCCCTAGGAAGCCGAGGAAGAAGGTCAGCCAGCGGCTCATGTAATCGAAGTCCGCGCCCACCGGGGTGCCTCCGCTCGCGATGGCGAGGTAGGCCTTCTTGCCCTTGAGCAGGCCTTCGGGGCCGTTAGCGGTGTATTGGAACGTCGTCCCGGCACGCGCGACCAGATCGGCCCAGGCCTTGAGCGTGGCGGGCGGGCCGAAATTGTAGACCGGGGTGGCGATCACGATGGCGTCGGCAGCCTGCAATTCAGCGATCAGCTGGTCGGCAATGGCGGCGAGCTCGGCCTGTTCCGGCGTGCGCTCGGCGGCCGGGGTGAGGTTCGCGGCAAAACGCTCGGCACTGACATAGGGGAGGTCGTTTGCTGCCAGATCACGGGTGGTGACGCTCGCGCCCGACTTGGCGACGAGGCCATCGACGATGCTCTGGCCCAGCTCGCGCGAGACGCTCTCGGCGTCTGAACGGATGCTGGCGGTGATGTAGAGGATGTTGCTCATTGGGGGATGCTCCTTTGGAAGGTGGAGAGGGGGTGGATCCGGCCGGCGGGG
>NZ_JAMNXL010000030.1 GCF_023653175.1 Erythrobacter sp.
AGGCGGAGACGGCTGCAACCCCCGCTGCCTCCCTCGCCCAAACCCCGGCACTGGGCGCGGCAGCGGGCGCGGCGGATGCCGTCCGCGTGCCCTCGCTCGGCGCGGAGCCGGCCCTTGCGTCCGCATCGGTGCCAGCCACCCTCCCCGACACATCGGAGGCCGCGCCCGCAGCCACTGCCGCGTCGTCTGCCGCGCCCGCCCCGTCTGCCGCCACCCTCTCGGCAAACCTCGCCCCGGCGCAGTCTCCGCTTCCTGCCACCCCGCTTCCCGATCACCCCGCCGATCCGCGCAGCGCGAGCCCCGCCTCGGCCACGGCCCAGATCGAATCCGCCATCGCCCAGGTCGGCGACATCCGCGAGGCGCTGCGCAACGCGCGCCCCGCAATGACGCTCAGCCATGCCGAGTTCGGCGCGGTCACGCTGCGGCTCGAACCTGCCGCGCCCGACCAGTGGCGCGCGGTGCTGGCGAGCCGCGATCCCGGCTTCGTCCCCGCGATCCACGCCGCGCTCGAGACCCGCGCCATCGCCGCTGCTGCCGAGGCCTCGGCAAACTTCTCGGGCCAGTCGGGCGCGCACCAGAACGGCACACCAGACCAGCGCTACGGATCATCCCCTAATGGGGGCCAAGGATCGCCTCAACCATACCTGGGCCAATCGGGAACCCGAGACGGCGAGGCTGCACCGGATCACCGCCGCCCCTCGACCGCTGCCGCGCTTGCAGCACGGGGCGAGGGCGGGGCGGAGGAGCCCGCGGCCTCCACCTCGGGATCAGGCGGGCTGTTCGCCTGATCGCGGCCAGCGGGACACGACATGGAGCTGACAGGGCATGGCGAAGGGTAAGGACAAGGCCGAGGGCGCGGAAGGCGGCGGCAAGTCGGGCAAGGGCGGGATCATCAAGATCGCGCTGGGCGCGGTGCTGCTGATCGGCACCGGCGCGGGCGGCGCTTACGGCGCCTATGCGATGGGGCTGTTCGGCGAGGCCGGAGGCAAGCACGAGGTCGACGAGCCCAAGCTGGTGCTCAAGGACGAGGAAGACCCCTACGCCCCGCCCGCCAAGGACAAGGACAAGGAAGGCGCCCACACCGTCCACGGCGAGGGCGGCAGCAAGTATCGCACCGCCTATTACTCCTTCGAGGAGGCCTTCACCTCCAACCTCGCGGATTCGCCGGGGCTGATCCAGGTCGAACTGGCGGTCTCGACCCGCCGCGACGGGCGCGTGCTGCAATGGGTCAAGACCCATGAACTCGCGATCCGCTCGGCGATCCTCAGCCAGCTTGCCGCGACCACCGAGGCCGAGGCCTATGATGTCGAGGGCAAGAAGAAGCTCAGCCAGCGGCTGACCAAGGCGGTCAACCAGGTGCTGGAGGAACAGGAAGGCTTCGGCGGGATCGACGCGGTGGTCTTCAAGGGGTTCCTCGTCCAATGAGGATGGGCCATGATTTCGCGCCCGCGCGGGCAGCGGCGGTGCATTGCGCCGAGCTCACCACCTGCGGCCCCCGCCCCGAGGAAAGCGCCGCGCTGATGGCCGCATGGCGGCGCGATCTGGCGCGGCTGCTGGCCGACGACCTGTCGGGGCTGCTCTCGGGCGACCGGCTCGATGTGCAGATCACCGAGCCCGAGCGCCTGTCGGGGGCCGACGCGCTGCGCCGCATCGGGCCTCTGGCGGCCAACAGCCTGATCCGCTGCGGGGCGAGCGCCGAGACCGCGCTTTTGAGCTTCGATTTCGCCACCGCGATCGCGCTCACCGACCGCAGCTTCGGCGGCGACGGGCGGGCCAGCGGCCATGTCCCCGAGGCCCTGCCGCGCTCTGCCGCGCTGCTGGTCGAGGAGGCCGCCTGCGTCATCGCGGGCGCGATCACTTCGGCAAGTTTCGGCGACATGCCGCCGCCCGCCGGGGCCCCGACCCGCGGAGAGGTGATCGTGCGCAGCGAGAGCGCGGCGCGATTGAAGCCCTTCGCGCTCGACGCCCAGACGCTGTTCTTCGTGATCGAGATCGCCAACCGTCAGGGCTGCATCTGGCGCGCGGCGCTCGCCGTCTCGGCCGAGCGGATGGCGCGGCTGCTGCCCGGCGGCGGCCGGCGTCTGCGTCCGCGCGGCGCGCGCGGGGCGGCGAGCCCGCTGGCTGCGCCCTTCGCCGATGTGCCGCTGGCACTCCACGTGGTGCTCGCCGAATTCGACCTCTCGCTGGCGCGGCTCCAGAGCCTTGCTCCGGGCGACACCATCCCGCTCGCCATGGGCCGGCAGGTGCCGCTGCTGGCGGGCGAGACGCTGGTCGGCCACGGCGCGGTCGGCACCGCCGAGGATCGCATGGCGATCCGCCTGACCCGCATTCCGCAATCCGCATCTTCCGAAGGGCTCGCATCATGACCGCTTACCAACCCGCCGCTTTCGCCCGTTTCGGCGATGTCGCCGTGCGCCTCTCGGTCGAGCTTGGTCGCACCGAGATGCCCTTGCGCGATGTGTTGATGCTGGGCGAGGGGAGCACCGTGACGCTCGAGCGGCTGACCGACGAACTGCTCGATGTCACCGCCAACGGCCGCGTCATCGCGCGCGGCGAGGTGGTGGCGGAGAAGGGTCGCTTTGCCTTGCGGATCGTCAGCCTGGTGGGCGAGGACGGGCAGGACGTGCCGCCCTCGGGCGAGGTTGCGCCCCCTGCCGCCGCCGCCGATCCGGCGACCGCGTCCTACGACGCGCTGTAAGCCGCCGGGGTTCGCTACCCATGCTGGAATATCTCCTGCGCCTCGCGCTGCTGCTGCCAGTTCTGGCGGGGCTGATCTGGGGGAGCCTGTGGCTGACCCGCTGGCTCCAGACCCGCCTCGGCCAGACCCCCGGCGCTGCGAGCGGCGGACGGCAGCTCCAGCTGATCGAGACCAGCCTGATCGCGCCCGGCATGAAGCTCGCCGTGGTGCGCTTCCGCGACCGCGAGATCCTGCTCGGCTGCACCCGGCAGGGCCTTGTGCGGCTGGGCGAGGCACCCGTCGCCAGCACGGTTCCGGCGGAGAGCGAGTGATGCGCGCCGCCGCGATTATCCGGGCGGGGCTTTTGTGCCTTGCCGCGTTAACCATGTTGTGGGCGGTGCCCGACCTTGCCCATGCTGCCGCGCCCGGCACTCCCGATCCGGTGACCGCCGGAGTGGGCGCGGCGGTCGAGCGGGCGCTGGGAGATCAGGGCGCGGGCGATGACAGCCCGCTGAGCATGTCGCTCCAGCTGCTGGTGGTGATGGGCCTCCTCACCATCCTGCCCGCGCTGGTGCTGATGATGACGAGCTTCCTGCGCATCCTCGTGGTGCTCTCGATCCTGCGGCAGGCCTTGGGCTTGCAGGGATCGCCGCCGGGGCAGGTGCTGGCCGGATTGGCGCTGTTTCTCTCGCTGTTCGTCATGGCCCCCACGCTCGACGTGGTGAACGCGCAGGCGATTGCCCCCTATGCCACCGGAGCCCTCTCCGCCGACGCCGCGATCGGCAAGGCGGGCGAGGCCTTCCACGCCTTCATGATGGCCCAGACCCGCGAGGCGAACCTCATCATGTTCACCGACATGGCCGGCGGCGGCACCTTCAGGAGCGGCGCGGATGTGCCCTTCTCGATCCTGCTCCCCGCCTTCGTGACCAGCGAATTGGAGACCGCCTTCCAGATTGGCTTCATGATCTTCCTGCCCTTCCTCGTCATCGACCTCGTCGTCGCCAGCGTGCTGATGAGCCTCGGCATGATGATGCTCTCCCCCACCATCATCTCGCTGCCCTTCAAGCTCTTATTGTTCGTGCTGGTCGATGGCTGGGCGCTGCTGATGGGCAGCCTTGCGCTGAGCTTTGCGACATGAACGAAGACGCCCAGCTCCTCGCGCTTGCCGACCAGACCCTGTGGGTCACCGCGCTGATCGCCGGGCCGGTGCTGGTCGCCACGCTGGTCGTCGGCCTTGTCGTCGGCATCATCCAGGCGGCGACCTCGGTCAACGAGCAGACCCTCTCCTTCATCCCCAAGCTCGCGATCACCGCGCTGGTTTTCGTCGTGCTCGGCGCGGCGATGATGGGGCTGCTCGCCGATTTCACGGCTGAGATCATGGCGCAGGTCGCCAATCTCTCCCGATGAACACCCTCGACCTCGGCTTCGGCAGCCTCGAGGCGCAGCTGTGGGTGATCGTCCTGCTCTCGATCCGCAGCGGGGCGGCGCTGATGGCCTCGCCGATGATCGGGGGGACGGCGGTGCCGGTGCAGCTGCGCATCCTCATGTCGCTTGTGCTCGGCTATTTCGTCGCGAGCTGGGTGCCGCTGCCCGCACCCCCGCCGATGCTGAGCATCGCCGCGGTGCTCGCCGTGGTGCAGGAGATCGCGGTCGGGCTGATGCTCGGCTTCGTGCTCCAGATCGCCTTTGCCATTCCGCTGGTCGCCGCCGAGCAGATCGCGGGCACCATGGGCCTTGCCATCGCCACCTCGATCGACCCGGCCAGCGGCGCGCAATCGGGGGCGCTGGGCACCTTCTTCGGCCTCGTGATGAGCCTGCAGTTCTACGCCACCGGCGCGCATCTGCTGTGGTTCGAGCTCCTGGTCGAAAGCTACCGTCTGCTCCCCGCAGGACAATTCGCCTTCGGCGCGTGGCGGGCCGAGAGCGTGGTCATGTTCATGGGCTATGGCCTTGCCACCGCCGCCGCCATAGCGCTGCCGGTGGTGCTGGTGCTGCTGCTGGTGCAGATCGTGACCGGGTTGATCGCCCGCTCCGCGCCCTCGCTCAACCTCTATGCGCTGGGCCTGCCCGCCGGGGTGATCGCGGGGATTGCGGCGATGATCATCGCGCTGCCGGTGATGACCGCGCAGATGCGCGGCGCCATCGAAGCCGTGCTCGAACAATCGCAAGCCTTGATCCGCCCGGAAGCCCCGTAAATGGCCGAGGAAACCGCCGGCGAGAAGACCTTCGCCCCCACCCAGAAGCGCCGCGAGGATGCCGCCAAGAACGGTGACGTCCTGCGCTCGCGCGAGCTGGCGACGCTGGCAGCAACCGGAACGGGGGTGCTCGGCCTCTACGCGCTCGGATCATGGCTCACCGAGGGGCTGGCAGGCGTGGCGCGCGCGGGCTTCCGCTTCGACCGCGCCGCCTTGGACGGCTTCACGCCGGCTGCGATCATGGGCGACGCCGCGCTCGCCGCCTTGCCGCCGGTCATGGTGCTGGGGGCGATCGTCGCGACCGTCACCACCGCCTCGCAATTGCTGCTAGGGCAGGACGGGCGCTGGATCGCGGGCAATGCCGGGTTCAAGGGGCGGCGGATTAATCCGCTCTCGGGCCTCAAGCGCATCTTCGGCACGCAAGGGTTGATCGAGCTGGGCAAGGGCCTCGCCAAGCTGGGGCTGCTCGGCGGCATCGCCTGGGTGTGGGCGAACGGCCGCATGGGCGAGCTGCTGGCACTGGGCGCGCTGCCGCTGGAGGCGCAGGTGGCAGCGGCACTCGATGCGATCACCTCGCTGGCAGGCGCGCTGCTGATCGGCCTCGTGGTGATCGCTGCCATCGACTACCCGCTGCAACGCTTCCAGCGCGACAAGCGGCTGAAGATGAGCCTTCAGGAAGTGCGCGACGAGAACAAGCAGTCCGAAGGCTCGCCCGAGATGAAGTCGGCCCGCCGCCAGCGCCAGCGCGATCTGGCGCGCGGGGGCGTCGCCAAGGCGATGAAGGAGGCGCAGTTCGTCATCGTCAACCCGCTGCACTTCGCGGTCGCGCTCACCTATGACCCCAAGCGCGCGCCTGCCCCGCTGCTGCTGGCGAAAGGCCGGGGCGAGACCGCGCTCGCCATGCGCGAGATTGCGGCCGAGCAGGGCCTGCCGGTGCTCGAATATCCCACCCTCGCCCGCGCGGTCTATTTCACCACCCGGCCCAATCAGATGGTGCGCGAGGAGCTCTATGTCGCGCTCGCCGCGCTGGTCGCTTTCGTGATGGCGCTGAAGCGCGGGGCACGCCCGCGCCGCCCGGTGGTGGAGGTGCCCGAAGGCTTGCGCTTCGATGGTGACGGGAGGGCCGAGACGTGATCCTCCCCGTTCCGTTGAGGATCGAAATCGTCCTTAAACTTCCCACCATTCGCCCGTCCTGATCGACATGGAAAACCCAGGCTCCTCGATCATCTCTGCGCTCGGTGCCGGTAGCGGCGTCGACTTCATCCGGCTTGCCACGGACATTTCCGCAGCCAGTTTCGCCGCCCAGCGCGGGCAGATCACCGCGAGGGCCGAGGCGCTGACCGCGCAGGTTTCCGCCGCCGCGCAGCTGAGGAGCGCGATCACCGACCTCTCGAGCGCGCTTGGCGAGCGGATCCGCACCGGCGACCTCGCCCCGCGCGGCCAGATCGCCAACGCCGCCGTCGCCGCGCCGATCGTGCCCGCCGGGACATCGCCGCGCGGCTCTTTCAGCCTTGAAGTCACCCAGCTGGCGAGCGCGCAGACGCTGGTCAGCCGCTCGCTCGCCAGCCGCGATGCGCTGGTCGGCGAGGGCACGCTGACCCTGCGCATGGGCACGGTCGATGGCTCCAGCTTCGATCCCGATGCGAGCCGCTCCGCGATCGACATCACCGTCACCGCCACCGACACGCTCGCCACGCTCGCCACCAAGATCAATGCGGCGAGCGGCGGGGCGGTGAGCGCCTATGTCGCCACCGGCACCAACGGCGCGCAGCTGGTGATGAAGGGCCAGGAGGGGGCGGCCAGCGGCTTTCAGCTCGAAGCGACCGGCGCAGGGGGCGGGGCGGTGGCGGGCGATCTCGAATATTTCGGCTGGACGCCGGCCAGCAACAATGGCGAGCTGAAAGCCACCGCGCGCGATGCCGCCTTCACGCTCGACAGCGTGGCGATGACCAGCCCCACCAACCGCGTCACCGGCCTGCCCGGCGGCTTCGGCCTGAACCTCACCGCCACCAACACCGGTGCGCCCACCACCCTGAGCTTCACCACCGACAGCAGCGCCTACACCTCGATCATGGAAGACTTCGTGGCCGCGCTCAATGATATCGTCGGCCAGATCAACCAGCTCGCCGCGCCGGTCGGGGGCGAGCTCGGCAATGATCCGGGCGCGCGCGAACTGCGCCGCGATCTCGGGCGGCTCGCCGGCCAAGTGGTGATGCCGGGCGCGGCCACCGGAGAGCCGAGCACGCTCGCCGATCTCGGCCTGTCGCTGAACCGTGACGGCACCTTCCGGCTCGACAGCGCGCGGCTCAATCGCAGCCTCGAGACCAGCCCCGATGCGGTCGCGGCGATGTTCACCACAGGCGCGACCGGTGTGTTCGCGACCTTCGACCGCTTTGCGCGCGAGAACAGCCTCACCACCGATCCCTCCTCGCTCGGCGGGTCGTTGAAGCGCTACGAGACGCAGCAGGCGGCGAACGAGGAGCGCCTCGCCCGGATCGCCGAGCAGCAGGAGGCACTGCGCGAACGCCTGACCCGCGAATTCACCGCCTCCGAGCGCCGGGTCGCGGCCTCGCAATCGACGCTGAGTTTCCTGCAGCAGCAGGTCGATATCTGGTCGAACAGGGATAACTAAGGGGCTCTCGCAATGCAGATGCTTTCCCGCAACCCCGCCGCCGCCTATCGCCGCGTCGCGCTCGATGCGCGGATCGAGGCGTCGGGCAGCGCTGACCTCACCCGCATCTGTCTGGAAGAGGCCATGGTCGCGCTCGGGCAGGCGCTTGTCGCGATCGAACGCGGGTCGTCGCCGGGTCGTGAGCCACTGGTGCGCGCGCAGACGATCCTGCTGTGGCTGGCCAAATCGGTCGCGCCGGAGCACCCGCTGGGGGCGAGCCTCAAGGCCTTCTATGGCGGGCTGGCAGGGCAGGTGGGGGCGCAAATCCTACAGGCGGACGCGCAGGCGATTGCAGAAATCCGCAAGGATATCAGCGATGTGCTTGAGGCTGCGGGCTAGGCAGACGCCAATGTTTCACGTGAAACATTTGCGGAACATCATTCTTCCCCGATAAACTCCGCAATGATCCGCGCCGCATCGGCGGGATCCTGAAACGGGTGGAAGTGGGTCATGTCCGGCCGGTAGAGATCGGTGCCCTGCGGCATCCGCTCGGCCAGTTCCGGCCAGGTCGGCGAGCTCTTGAAATCGTTCAGCGTGGTATGCTGCGCGCGCACCACCAGCACCGGGATGTCCACCCGTGTCGCTGCGCCCAGAATGCCCGGATTGCTGCGGCTCGAGGCATAGACGCTCGCCTCCACCTCCGGCGCGCAGGCCAGTTCCATGCCCTCTCCGGTCGCGGCCGCGACGAGGCCGTGGCGGCAGTAATCCTCGAACACCCGGGGCGCGAACAGGTCATAGGGATCGCGCGCGCGGAAGCGTTCGATCATTGCCTCGGGAGAAGCGAAGTCGCGCTTGCGGCGGATCGCGGGGTGGGGGTTGTCCTCGGTGTAGAGCGCCTCGCTCGGTGCGTAGAACTCGGGCGCGAGGATCACGGGGTCGAACAATACCAGCTTGGCAAAGCGGCCCGGGTTATCGGGAGCGACCTGCAGCAGGGTGTGCGCGCCCATTGAATGGCCGATGCCGATGGCACCGGTGATGCCGGATTGTTGCAGAAAATCAGCAACATCACGCGCCAGAACGCGCCAGTCGCCGATCGGCCCTGCGCGCGACAGGCCGTGGCCGCGCAAGTCGATGGCGAAGACCGGATGGGCGGGAAACCGCTCGGCAATCGCGTCCCACACCCGGCCGTGAAAGCCCGTCGCATGGGCGAAGACCAGCGGCGCGCCGCTTCCCTCTGAGGCCCACTCGTGGACGGCAAGCTCGATGCCGCCGGTGGGGTAAAAGCGTGTCTGCGGAGCGGGGCGCGGCGTGGTCATGCCTTGCGCCCAACCGCATCACTGCCCCCGAGTCAATCAGGCGCTTTTGAGAGGGCAGAGCCCCCGAACCCCGGCGCGCTCACTCCGCCGGCGCGGGTTCCGGTTCGCTCTGGCGGGGGTTGCGGGCGAAGTTCAGCGCTTCGACCACGCGGTCGGGGGCGATGATGTTGAGCGCGCCGAGATAGAGCGCCACGCCGATCGCGACGGCGATGGCCAGCGCGACCAGGTCGGGGACAGGCGGCAAGCCGCGCATCATCAGCCACACCCCGCCCGCCATCGCGAGCGCCGCAGCCAGCGGCGGGAGCACGGCGCGCAGCAGGCCGCCCGGCTGCAGGCCGATGATCCGGCCCGAGAGCGTCACTGTCATCGCGGTCAGCACCGCCATCCCGCCGACCCAGCCCCAGGCGAACCCCGTCACCCCCCAGTGCGAGCCGATGAAATAGGCGACCGGCATCACCACGCTGCCGATCATCGTGATCCTGAGCGCCGCCATCGGCACGCCGCGCGCGTTGGTGGCGGGGGCGAACAGGATCTGCAGCGTCATCATCGCCATCGCCGCGGCCAGGATCGGGAGCAGCGGGACGATCTCGAGCCATTGCTCGCCCAGCAGCACCGGCACCAGCACCGGGGCGACCACGGCAAGGCCCGCATAGGCGGGCAGCGCGACCATCATGACGAGGCGGATCGTCGCCAGCAGCGCCGTCGCCCCCAGCTCCGGCTGGCGCGAATAGGCGGCATAGGCGACCTCGTTGATCGGCGGCACGAACTTGGCGGCGAGCAACTGGGCGAGGAACAGCCCGGTGGTGTAGACGCCAAGGCTGTGGGCATCGAGCACCCGCCCGGCGATCATCACGTCGGCCTGGCTCTGGACGAACCAGAACAGCTGGGTCGCGGTCATCACCCCGCCGAAGCCCGCGATGTGCCCGGCGCCCGCGAAGCGGAACGAGGGGCGCAGCGGCGTGCCGGCGGCGCGGGTCATGCCGATCGCCTCGGTCAGGATCATCATCAGCGGTGCGGCGACCAGCGTCCATACGCCCCAGCCCGACAAGGCTCCGGTGAGCGCGGTCCCTGCGCCTGCAATCGCGGCGACGAGCCGCACCTGCGCCGGGCGGCGGAAGTCCATCCGGCGCGAGAGGATCGCGTGGGACAACGCGCAGAAGGGGATCGCGAGGTAGAGCAGCGCCTGCACCCGCAAGAGGTTGGCGACCATTGGCTGGTCGAACCACAGCGCGACCAGCGGCGCGGCGAGGAACTGCACCAGCGCAAGGCCGCCGTTCAAGAGCAACAGCATCCCCAATGTCTGGCGCAGGCGTTCCTCGGTCACCTCCTCCTCGCGGATCAGCGCGGATGCGAGGCCGTAGCCGTTCATGGTGTTGAGCAGCACCAGCATCACCTGCGCCATGGCGAACAGGCCATAGTCCTGCGGGGCGAGCAGGCGGATGACGATCAGGGTCGAGGCCCAGGACACGATCTGCGTCCCGATCTGGCTCCCCGAGCGCCAGATCACCGCGGTGCGCACCTGCGCGGCGAGCGACGAGGTGGTGGGCGGCTCAGCCATGGGCGAGGCTTCGCGCTGGGCGCGCGTCATGGGCGAGCGCCTCACCCCACAGCGGCGCGATGAGGCGCGCGGCGGTACGGTGCCTGACGAACAGCAGGTCGACGAGATCATAGCCTGCGCTAGCGCCCATCGCGCGCTTGTAGCCGCTGTCGCCCGCGCCGAGATCGACCGTGGTCGCCCCGGCGTCAAAGGCGTCGCTGACCGCGCGGTGGTTGGCGAGCTTGCCGACCTCGGCCTTCGCGAAATCGCTGCGGAAACTGCCGGCGATTCCGTAGCGCACCTGCCCGTCATCGAGATCGAAGCTGAAGGCGACCGCGCGTCCGGCGACGGTGAGCATCGTCGCGCAGAGCATCTCGGCAAGCACCGGATCGGCGAGCACCGCGCGCCATGCGGCGCGGCGACGGGGATCGAGGAACTTGGCGCCGCTGCCGTCGGTCTCGGCGGCGATCCAGCTGGCGGCCTCGACCGCGGCGAGCTCTTCCAGCACCGCGTCGCTCCACCCGGCCCCGCGCACATGACGCCAGGCGACCGGGCCGTGGGCGGCGAGGCGGCGCTCGATCCGGGCGAGGCGCGCGGCGGTTGATCCGCGCGGCCAGCCGCCCTGCCTGCGCGCGGCGTCAAGGTCGATCACCCAGCTCGTCCCCGCCGGGCGCACGAGGACGCGCCAGCGCGCACGGCGGGCGGCCTCGACGAGGCGCAGGATTGCGGGGTCATCGGCGCGGGCCGGGCCGACGCGCCACACGGGGCCGAGGCTGGCGGCGGCAGAAGGGTGGGCGAGCGCCTGCGCGAGGTCGGCGGTGCTGCATTCGGGCGCGATCAGGGGGGAGCGCAGCGGCCAGTAGCTGCCCGGCACCTTGCGAAAGCCCGCAATGGCGGGCCCGAACGGGGCGGTGGGGATGGCGGCTAGCGGCGTGCCGCCCGCGCTCTCGACCACCAGCGTGCGCAGGGCATCGGGGTTTCCCTCGCCATACCAGCGCGCCCGCAGAAAGCCGTGCCCGCCGAGATTGCGCAGCCCCAGCACGTCAAGCGCGGGCGCAGCGCCCGCCCTTGCCGCGACCGTCAGGTGGCCGGCTGCAATCCTGCTTTCGTACATTCCTCACCTGCCTTGAGCGGTGCCAAGACCCGGCCTTAGCGCGCGCGTGTAACCAGCGGGTTAACCACGCGCGCGCCCTTTGCCCGTCAGGATCGGGAAAATATCAAATATTCAAATATTTGAAGGCGGTGTGCGGCAGCCCGCTCAGAACACCACCACAGAGCGGATCGACTTGCCTTCGTGCATCAGGTCGAAGGCGGTGTTGATTTCCTCGAGGCCCATGACGTGGGTGATCATCGGGTCGATCTCGATCTTGCCGGTCATGTACATGTCGACGATCTTGGGAACGTCGGTGCGGCCCTTGGCTCCGCCGAAGGCGGTGCCGCGCCAGTTGCGGCCCGTGACCAGCTGGAACGGGCGGGTGGCGATTTCCTTGCCGGCCTCGGCGACCCCGATGATGATGCTGGTGCCCCAGCCGCGGTGGCAGGCTTCGAGCGCGGTGCGCATCACTTCGGTGTTGCCGGTGGCATCGAAGGTGTAATCCGCGCCGCCATCGGTCATCTCGACCACCTTGGCGACCACCTCCTCGCGGCTCATGCCTTTCGAATTGAGGAAGTGGGTCATCCCGAACCGCTTGCCCCATTCCTCGCGCAGCGGATTGATGTCGACCCCGATGATCAGGTTGGCACCCGCCAGCCGCGCGCCCTGGATGACGTTGAGGCCGATCCCGCCGAGGCCAAAGACCACGACATTGTCGCCGACCTGCACCTTGGCGGTGTTGGTCACCGCGCCCACCCCTGTGGTGACGCCGCAGCCGATGTAGCAGGCGCTCTGGAACGGCGCGTCCTCGCGGATTCTGGCGACCGCGATTTCGGGCAGGACGGTGAAGTTCGAGAAGGTCGAGCAGCCCATGTAGTGGAAGATCGGTTGGCCCTTGTAGCTGAAGCGCGTGGTGCCATCGGGCATCAGGCCCTTGCCCTGGGTGGCGCGGATCGCGGTGCACAGGTTGGTTTTGCCTGAAAGGCACGACTTACACTGGCGGCATTCCGGGGTGTAAAGCGGGATGACGTGATCGCCCGGCTTCACGCTGGTCACGCCCGCGCCGACCTCGCGCACGATCCCGGCGCCTTCATGGCCGAGCACGCTGGGGAAGATGCCCTCGCTATCGAACCCGTCCAGTGTATAGGCATCGGTGTGGCAGATGCCGGTCGCCATGATCTCAACCAGCACTTCGCCGGCCTTGGGGCCTTGGAGATCGAGCTCGACGATTTCGAGCGGCTGCTTGGCGGCAAAGGCAACGGCGGCGCGGGTCTTCATTTGGCTCGTTCTCCGGTGAATCAGCGGCGGCTGGGTACGGCTTCGTGATCGTAAGGGCAATGGCGGCAGGCCGAGCCACAGCACTTGCCGCGCGCGAGGTGGGCCACCCGGGTGAACACGGTGTAGCCCGTCGCCGGATCGCGATAGGTGCTCTCGCCGCGGGCGCAGGCGGCTTCGTGCAGGGCGTGGAAGTCGGCGTCTGGAGCGGGCTCGGTCATCGCCGCAACCGATAGATCACAAGTGTCCGCAATGCCATGCCGCGCCGCGCTTCGCCGCATTGTGCGCCATAGCCGCTTGCACGGCCGCGCGATTTGCGCTTTCTCCGCCGCTTGCCATTCGCGCCGGAGAGCCTGCCTTGCGTTTCGTTCTGCTGATTGCCGCCCTGTTTCTCGCCGCCCCCGCCGCCGCTCAGAGCGTGCAGCAGACCAAGGGCGATTATCAGGACAAGTTCCGCCAGCTCGATGAAGTGCTGCCCGATCCCAACACCTACCGCAACGCGAGCGGCGCGCCGGGGCACGAATACTGGCAGCAGAAGGTCGACTACAAGATCACCGCGACGCTCGACGAGCCCAAGCGGCGGCTGACGGCGAAGGGCACGGTGCGCTACACCAACAACTCGCCCGACGCCCTGCCGTGGCTGTGGATGCAGCTCGACCAGAACATCTTCAAGCGGGATTCGATGGCCGAGCTGACCGACGTGTTCGGCGGCGCCGGGCGGCGCGGGCCGAAGGTCACGCTGGGCTCCGGCAATGAACCGACAAAGCTCTCCTTCGACGAGCTGCGCCGCCAGCAGGCGATGGCCGACAACCGCTACGGCTATGACATCACATCGGTGACGCTGAATGGCGTGGCCCTGCCGCACACCATTGTGGGCACGCTGATGCGGGTCGACCTGCCCGCGCCGCTTGCGCCCGGCGAGACGGTCGAATTTGCCATGGAGTGGGCGTTCAACATCGTCGAGGAAGACGCGGTGGTCGCGCGCTCGGGCTACGAGCATTTCCCCGATGATCCGCGCAAAGGGGGCAACGACATCTTCCTCCTCGCCCAGTGGTTCCCGCGCATGGTCGCCTATTCGGACTATGAGGGCTGGCACAACAAGGAGTTCCTCGGGCGCGGCGAGTTCACGCTCGAATTCGGCGATTACGCGGTCGAGATGACCGTGCCCAATGATCACATCGTCGCTTCGACCGGCGTGCTCCAGAACCCCGACGCGGTGCTGACCGCCGCCCAGCGCCAGCGGCTGGAGACGGCGAAGGATGCGAGCGCGCCGGTCTTCATCGTCACCCCGCAAGAGGCCGCAGCGGCCGAGGCCAAGGGGCCGACCGGCACCAAGACCTGGGCCTTCACCGCCACCAATGTGCGCGATTTCGCCTGGGCCAGCAGCCGCAAGTTCATGTGGGACGCGCAGGGCCACAAGCAGCCCGGCGCCGAGCACGAGACCGTCATGGCGATGAGCTTCTGGCCCAAGGAGGGCGGCGAGTTGTGGCGCAAGTACTCGACCGCCGCGGTGGTCCACACCATGAAGGTCTATTCGCGCTTCAGCTTCGACTATCCCTATCCCACCGCGCAGTCCGTCAACGGGCCGGTGGGCGGGATGGAATATCCGATGATCACCTTCAACGGCCCTCGCACCATCCTCAACAAGGACGGTACCCGCACCTATTCGCTCGCCACCAAGGTCGGCCTCGTCGGCGTGGTGATCCACGAGATCGGCCACATCTACTTCCCGATGACGGTCAATTCGGACGAGCGGCAATGGACGTGGATGGACGAGGGGATCAATTCCTTCCTCGATTCGGTCGCGGGCTATGAATGGGACCCGGACATGCCGTGGACCCGCAGCCTGCCGCGCGACATGATCCCCTACATGGTATCCTCGAGCCAGCAGCCGATCATGACCCACTCGGATTCGGTCACCGACCTTGGCGCCAATGCCTATGGCAAGCCCTCGGCCGCGTTCCACCTGCTGCGCGACACGATCATTGGGCGCGAGCGGTTTGACTTTGCGCTCAAGGAATATGCGCGCCGCTGGAAGTTCAAGCGCCCGACCCCTGCGGACTTCTTCCGCACCATGGAAGAGGCGAGCGGCACGGATCTCGACTGGTTCTGGCGCGGGTGGTTCTACACCACCGACCACGTCGATATCAGCCTGGATTCGATCTACCGGTTGAAGGTCGACACCAAGGATCCCGACATCGACCTCGGCCGCCGCCGCGCCGAGCGCGAGGACGAGCCCGAGGCGGTAGGCATCGGCTTGAACGAACAGCAGCGCCTGCCGATCTGGGTGCTCGAGAACCCGGGCGTCACCGACTTCTACGACCAGAATGACGAATTCACCGTCACCCCCAAGGACCGCAAGTCCTACACCGAATTCCTCGACAGCCTCGCCCCGTGGGAGCGGACCGCCTTCGATCGGGCGGTGAAGGAGGATGCGAATTACTACGTCCTCAACTTAACCAACAAGGGCGGGCTGGTGATGCCGGTGATCCTCGGCCTGACCTTCAAGGACGGGTCGACCGAGAAGCTCTCGATCCCCGCCGAAATCTGGCGCCGCAATGCGCGCGAAGTGGCGAAGCTGCTGGTCTATCCCAAGGGCAAGGAGCTGGTGCAGGTGGTGGTCGATCCCGACTGGGAGACGGGCGACGCCGACATCGAGAACAACCACTACCCGCGCCGCATCATCCCGAGCCGGATCGAGACCTTCAAGGACGAGGCGCCCAAGTCGCGCACTGGCCGCGACCTGATGGGCGAATCGGCGAACGCGGTGCCGGACGGCAAGAAGAAGTGAGCCTGCTGCGCCGCCTGTTGCTGCTCATCGCGCTGGCGCTCGCCCCGCTGGCGGGCGCGGGCAGCGCGGTCGCGCACCAGCAGAAGATTGCGATCAGCACCGTCTCGCTGAACCCGCGAACGGGGATGGTCGAGATCGCGCATCAGGTGCCGGTTCACGATGCCGAACACGCGCTCACCGCGCAGGGGATCAGGAGCCCCGACATCATCGGAAGTGCGCAGAGCCGCGAGGCCTTCGCCGCCTATGTCACGCGCCGCTTCCTGTTCGAGGTCGATGGCGCCGCGGTGACGCCCGCCTATGTCGGCAGTGAGATCATCGGCGGGAGCCTGTGGGTTTATCAGGAAGCGCCTGCGCCCGCTGGCGGCAAGGCGCTGCTGCGGTTCAATTCGCAGATCCTCACCGACGTCTGGGCGTGGCAGGAGAACCGGGTGAACATCGGCGGCGGCACCGCGCCTGAGACCTTCATCTTCCGCAGCGGCGAGCCAGCCCGTGAGGCGCTGCTGAAGTAGCCTAGGCGCGCAGGCGTCTGGCGTGGCCGCGGGCACCGAAGCGCGCCTGCACGGCGTCGAGCAGCATCGGGCGGCCATAGCGGTAGCCCTGCACATGGCGGCAGCCGATGGCGCGCAGGAAGGTCTCCTGCTCCTCGGTTTCCACCCCCTCGACCACGACTTGCAGGCCCAGCGAGTGGCCCATCTGCACGATCGCCTGGATGATCAGCCGCGCCTGGTGGTCCTGGCCGATGGCAGCGATGAAATCGCGGTCGATCTTGACCTTGTTGATCGGGAAGTCGCGCAGGTGGGTCAGTGAGGAGAACCCGGTCCCGAAATCGTCGAGGCAGATCGTGAAGCCGCATTCGTCGAGCATCGCCAGCGACTGGCGCAGCTGCCCGCCGGCATCGAGCAGCATCGTCTCGGTCACCTCGATCGCGATATTGTGCGGGCGCAGCAGGCTGTCGTCGATCACGTCGATCAGGTGCTTCACGAAGTCGCCGCGCCTCAGGTCCGCGTCCGACAGATTGATCGCAATGCGGGTCTCGGCCCCGAACAGCGCGAGGATCGCCGGCCCATCGGCGACAACCTGATCGAGCATCACCCGGCTCACCCGGCGCGAGAGTTCGGGATCGAGCAGGGCCGAGAAGATCTCGCTCGCGGCAATGATGGTGCCATCCTCGTCCCGCAGCCGCAGCAGCGCCTCGACCGCGACGACGCGGCCTGTGGCGAGCTCGACGATCGGCTGGTAGGCGGCGATCGCGCGCCCGCTGTTGAGCGCGCAGCCGAGCCGGGTGATGGCGTGCTGGCGTTCGCACTGGCGCGCCTCGATCTGCTCGTCCCAGCACACCACCGCGCCGCGCCCCTGCTCCTTGCCGCGGTAGAGCGCGAGATCGGCGCGGCGCATGATCTCCTCGCTGCCGGCGGCCGTGTCCATCCGCGCCACGCCGCAGGTCGCGCCGATCCGGAGCATCGTGTTCCCCAGCGGCGGCATGTCGCCCAGTTCGGCGATCAGCTCATCGAGGAAGGCCGTCACATCGGCCAGCGTCATGCGGGCCGGGAACAGCAGCGCGAATTCATCGCCACCCCAGCGGGCGAGGAACACGCCGGTGGCGGTGCGCAGCTGCAACTGACCGGCGATGGTTTCCAGCACGCGGTCGCCCACAAGGTGCCCCAAGGTGTCGTTGACGTCCTTGAACCCGTCGAGATCGAGCAGCGCGATGGTGACCGGCTGTTCGCCGGCGCGCTGCATTGCCTCGGCCAGCCGCCGGTCGAAACTGGCGCGGTTGTAGAGCCCGGTCAGCCGGTCGCGCTCGGCCGCGCGCTTCAATGCGACATTGCGCAGATGTTCCTCGGTGCAATCGAGGATGATGCCCGCGACGCATTCGGGCTCACCGTCGTCGTCGACGCGCTCGCCCACCACGCGGATGCGGCGCGGTTCGCCATCGGGGCGGTGGATGGTGGTCTCGAAGCTGAAGGGCGCGCCGTCGGCCACCGCCGCCTCGAGCCCCTTGCGGACCATGTCCTGATCCGCGGGCTCGTAGAGGCCGAGCGACTCGGCCACGCTCGGCATGCGGCCGGGGGGCATGCCGTTGATCGCATAGACCTGGTCCGACCAGCTGAGCTGCCAGCCCGGGATGTCGACCCGCCAGCTGCCGACATTGGCGGCGCGTTCGGCCTGGCGGAAGATCCGGCTCTGCTGGCGCAGCGCGGCATTGGCGGTGCTCAAGGCGCGGGTGCGGGCGTGGAGAGTGATCGACTGTTCGGCCAGCTCGGCGAGCATCGCCAGCGGTGCGATCTGTTCGGGGCGGAAGGCCTCGGGCTCGGGCGCGATGCAGCACAGCGCGCCCAGCAGGAGCCCCCCGTCCGACCGGATCGGCACGCCGAGATAGGAGCGGATGAAAGGGGCGCCGGTCACCAGCGCGTTGTCAGCAAGGCGCGGATCGACGCGCGCATCGGCGATCAGCATCGGCTGCTCGCTCTGGATACAGACCGCGCAGAACGAATCCTCGATCGGCGTTTCGGCAAGGTCGGTCCCGGTGCGGCCGAGGAACCATTGGCGTTCCTGCTCGACCACCGAAAGCAGCGCGATCGGGCAGCCGAGCATGGTGCTCGCCAGCAGGGTGATGCGGGAGAACAGGTCGCGGTCAGGCACCGCGTCGAGGCCGAGGCTGCGAATGGCATCGAGGCGCAAGGAATCCGTCACGCTCGTGCCTTGGCCCTCCATCCCTTAACAAAGAGTAGGGCGGGATACTCGGTTCATCGCAAGGGCTTGCGGGTGTGGCAGGGCAGTGTCAGCATCAGGTCATGCCCGCACGCGGCGGGCGCTGGCCGGTCGGGGCGCGAGCATAGGCGATGCGCGCCGGGATGGCGAGTTCGATCACGGTGCCGAAGCCGTGCGCGCTTTCGACCACGAATCGGCCGCCCAGCGCTTCGATCCGCTCCTTCATCCCGACGAGCCCGAAATGGCCCGGCGCGGCGCCCTCGGCGATGACGCCTTCGGCCATGCCGATGCCGTTGTCGCGCACCTGGGCGACAAAGCTCCAGCGCCCGAAGCGCAAGGCAATCTCGATGCGGTTCGCGCGCGAATGCGCCGCGGCATTGCCGAGCGCCTCGCCCAGCACCGCGAGCAGATCGTCGATCAGGCCCGGCGCAATGGCGCGCGGGGTGCCGGTGATCGCCAGCGGGGCGATGCGCGCCTGCGGGAAGATCGGATTGCCGGCGAGCCGCGCCAGCTCCTCGGGAAAATCGCGGTGCCGGGGGCTGCGCAGTTCAGTGACCCGCTCGCGCCCTTCGACCAGCACCTCTTCGGCGCGCTCGAGTGCGGGCTGGACGATGGCCTGCACCTCCGGGTCATCCCCCAGCCGGTCGGCCACCGCCTGAAAGCGCAGGATCAGGCCCTGCACGCCCTGGATCATCGTGTCGTGGAGTTCCCGCGCGATCCGCTCCCGCTCGTTGGTGCGGACCAGCATCCGCATCCGCATCCGGCTCGCCAGCTGCCGCACCCGGATCGTATAGGCAAGGTAGAGCCCGCCCAGTACGCCGACCAGCGCGGCGGCGCGGAACCACCAGGTCTGCCAGAAGGCGCGGGCGATGGTGAATTCGAGCACGGCCGGGCGCGGGCTCCACACCCCGTCGGCATTGGCGGCGAGGAGTTCGAAGCGGTAGTCCCCCGGCCCCAGCCCGGTGAAGCTGGCGCTGCGCCGCGCGCCGGCGTCGATCCATTCGCCCCCGTCCGCCCCCGCCCCGCCCAGCCGGTAGCGGAAGCGCACCCGGCCCGGCACGGCAAGGTTGGTGGCGGTGTATTCGATGGCGAAGGCGGCGATATTGGCGGGCAGGCGCACGCCGCGTGCGGCGGGCAAGCTCTGCTGGCGGAAGGCGATCGCGCGGATCATCTGGTCGGGCGGGCGGGTGTCGGGGGCGAGGGTGGCCGGGTCGATCATCTGCACCGTGTCGCGGGTCGCGAACCAGATGCGCCCGTCCCCTCCGGCGACGATCTGGATCCCTGCGGATTTCTGCACGAAGCTGGTCAGCCCGTCGTTGAAGTCGAACAGGCGATAGGGGACGGGCGCGCCGGGGCTTGCCAGCGCGCGGGTCAGATCGGCGGTCCTGAGGCGCACCACGCCGAGATCGCCGATCGTCCAGGTCTCGCCCGCCGGGGTCTGGACGAGGCCGTTGATCGAGCTGGCCCAGGGGTAGCGGCTCGAGGGAAGCGCGGGGCTGCCCGGCACCAGCGGCGCAGCGAGCCCGGCGGCGCCGCTGGTGTAGAGAGTGCGCGCGCCCGGCAGCAGGCCCTCGACCCCGTCGCTGGCGACCGCGCTGTCGGTCAGCGCGGCGAAGGCGGCATCGGGCTTCGGGGCCTCCCCGCGGAAATGCACCGCCGCGCGGCCATCGGCCATAATCGCGATGTTGCCGGGGATGTGCGCCTTGCCCTCGACCCCCGGCCAGGCGCGCGCGCTGCCGTCTTCGAGCACGAACAGCCCCTTCTGGAGCGCCGGGAGCCATAACCGGCCCGCCGCATCCTCGCCGCAGGAATTGGCGGCGAAGCTGCCCGGCAGGGGGTAGGAGGCGGCGATCCTGCCGCCCTGCCAGCGCAACGCGCGCCCGCGCAGCACGATCCAGATGCCCGCGCCCGAGCGTTGCGGGCAGATCGCCTCGATCAGCAGCGGCGAGGCATAGGCGGCCCGCGGATCGGCGCCGGCTGCGACCGTAAAGACGGTCTGGTCGTTGGCGATATAGACCGTGCCCGCACCGTCGGCGGCGAGCATGTGGTTGGTCGCCGGATCGCCCGGCACGCCGCGCGCCGGGCGCACGGGCACGCGGCGCACCATGTTGAGGCCCATCTCGCCGCCGATCCACACGTTCCCCTCGCGGTCCTCGAACACCGCGCGCACCGGATCGGCGAGAAGGCCGTTGGCGCGGGTGAGATGCGCCTCGCTGCGCCGCGGCGAGGCGGGATCGGCGAAGCGGAACACCCCGTCGCTCCAGGTCGCGATCCACAGGTCGCCGTGGCGGTCGAACAGGCTGCGGATGCCGAAAGGGGTGGGGAAGGCCGGGCCGCTGGCGATCAGCGCGCCCCCGCCTTTCCCGGCACGGGCGATGGCGCGGGTCTGTTCCTTCTCGGTCAGCCAGATCGTCCCGTCGGGGCCTTCCGCGAGTGTCGCGCGCGGGAGCGTGGCGATGCCGGTCGCGGTGAAGCGGTCGCTGCCCGGCGCCTTGCGGAAGACCGCCTCCTCGCCGGTCAGCCACAGCGTCCCGTCGCTGGCGAAGAGCGGGTGCCAGAGCGGCCTTTCGGGGAGGCCGGACGACGTGTCGAACTCGGTCCAGCGGCCCTTGTGCCAGCGCGCCAGCGACCGGGTAGCCCGCCCGCCGCGCGTCACCCAGATCGCGCCATCGGGCCCTTCCGCAAGATCGTTCACCTCGCGCGAGGGATTGGGCATGCCCGCCGGGCCGAGCCTGCCGCCGCGCCACACCAGCATGCCCTTGCGGCGCGCGAGGCCGATCCACAGCGTCCCGTCGCGCGCGGCGAGCAGCCGAGCGACGACGATCCGCCCGGGATCGGTGGGGGCAGGGCCGATGCGCTCGAAGGTGAGGCCGTCGAAGCGGAACAATCCGTCGACCCCGCCGACCCACAGGAAGCCGTCGCGCGTCTGGGTGATGGCGTTGATCCGCCCGGGCGAGCCTTCCTCCAATGACCAGTGGTGGAGCTTGTAGCCCTCGAGCGGCATGAGCGCGGCATTGCCGGGACGCAAGGGTGCGGCACCGGTCAGCGGCGCGAGCAGCGCCAGCAGCAGCGCCCCTGCCAGCATCCGCATTCTAGAGCTCAATGATGCCCCGCCGTGCCGCGGTGGTCACCGCATGGGTGCGGTCGGCCACCTGGAGCTTGGCGAAGATCGACTTGATGTTCGACTTCACGGTCTCCTCGCCCACCCCCAGCCGCCAGGCGATCTGCTTGTTGGGGTGGCCGCCCGCGATCAGCTGCAACACCTCGATCTCGCGGGGGCTGAGTGGCTCGTGGATGGCATGGAGCGCGATGTCCTGTGCGACCTCGGCGTGGAGGTGCCGCTGGCCCTTGTGCACCGCGCGGACCGCGCCGAGCAATTCGCGCCTGAGGCTGCTCTTGAGCAGGAACCCCGCCGCGCCAGCACGCATCGCGGCGAGCGCCTTGGCATCGCCCGCATAGGTGGTGAGCACGATCACCCGTGCATCGGGATGATCCGCGCGGATCGCCGCGATCGCCTCGACCCCGTTCAGATCGGGCATCTGCAGGTCCATCAGCACTACATCGGGGCGCAGCGCCGCATATTGCGCGATCGCCTCGCGCCCGCCCGCGGCCTCGCCGACAATCGCCATGTCGCTCTGCAACGCGATGATCGCCGCCACGCCCTCGCGCAGGATCGGGTGGTCGTCGACGATCAGCACCCGGATCGGCGGGGCATCAGGCGCGGTGGCAGACATGCGGTTTGGCGCTCCCCTTCGGCGCGACCCGGTGGAGGTTCTGACGGGCGATACCATGATTGTGCGGGTTTCGGGACACCCGAAAGCGGATCGGCCTGCTCCCCCGTTCGGGTGTATCCCTCGCGGCACCCTTGCGCCATTCTCTCAGGCAGCAGGAAGGGAACGGACATGGACCGCCGCCAATTCATCGCCGCCAGCGCCGTCACGGGCGCGCTCGCCGCCATGCCGCTGTCCATCGCCGCCGCGCCCGGCACACCGGTTTCAGGAGAACGCAGCATGGGAACGATCACCACCACCGACGGCACGCAGATCTTCTACAAGGACTGGGGCCCCAAGGACGCGCAGCCGATCGTCTTCCACCACGGCTGGCCGCTCACTGCCGACGATTGGGACAACCAGATGATGTTCTTCCTGATGGAAGGCTTCCGGGTGGTCGCCCACGACCGGCGCGGGCACGGCCGCTCGAGCCAGACGGACACCGGCAACGAGATGGACACCTACGCCGCCGATGTCGCCGCGCTGACCGATCATCTCGACCTCAAGGGCGCGGTGCATGTCGGCCATTCGACCGGCGGTGGCGAGGTGACGCGCTATGTCGCGCGCGCCAAGCCCGGGCGGGTCAGCAAGGCGGTGATCATCGGCGCGGTGCCGCCGATCATGCTCGACACCCCTGCCTACCCGGGCGGACTGCCGATGGAAGTGTTCGACGGTTTCCGCGCCGCGCATGTCGCCAACCGCGCGCAGTTCTTCCGCGATATCCCCGAGGGGCCCTTCTACAGCTTCAACCGCCCGGGTGCGAAGGTCAGCCAGGGGTTGATCGACAACTGGTGGCGGCAGGGCATGATGGGCGGCACCAAAGCGCACTACGATTGCATCAAGGCCTTTTCCGAGACCGATTTCACCGAGGATCTGAAAGCGATCACCGTGCCGGTGCTGGTCATGCACGGCGAAGACGACCAGATCGTCCCGATCGACCATTCGGCACGGCTTGCGGTCAAGCTGCTGAAACAGGGTACGCTGAAGACCTATCCCGACCTGCCGCATGGCATGGCCTCGACCCATCCCGAGGTGATCAACCCCGATATCCTCGCCTTCATCCGCGGCTGAGCGGGCATCGCGCTGCGCCTTCCGGCCTGCCGATGACCCGCCAATGACCCCGGCCCCCGCATCCCTGTCGCTGCGCACGCCGGCCCCGCTGGTGCGGCTGCTGCTGGCGCTCACCGCAACGACCGGGATGGTGGATGCGGCGAGCCTCGTCGGGATGGAGCGGGTGTTCGCCGCCAACGTGACCGGCAATCTCGCCTTCGCCGCGCTCGCGGTGGTGGGCACGCCGGGGTTCGCGCTGCTGCCCTGCCTTGCTGCCCTCGCCGCCTTCATGGCAGGCGCGGCGCTGGCGGGACGGACCGGGTCCAGCGGCGCGCGCCCCGGTCACTGGCTGGTGCGCGCTGCGGTGATCGAGAGCGCGCTGCTGATCCTCGCCGGACTGCTGGCGCTATGGCTTGAGCGCGCGGGCGCGCTGCCGGGCCGCGCGATCCTCGGCGTGATCGCGCTGACGGCGGGTGCGGCGGGCTTCCGCATCGCGGTGGTGCGCCGGCTCGGGGTTCCCGGGTTCTGTGCGAGCCTGCCGGTGCGGCCGGGCGCGCTGGCGATGTTCCTCGCCGGTGCCGCAGGGGGCGCCGCGCTGGCGCTCACCGCAGGCCCCGGCGCAGGCCTGCTCGCCGCCGGCGGAATCGTGCTGGCCGCCACCGCGCTGTTCGTGCGCCACCCGCAGATGAGCGAGATCGAGCGCCCGTGATGCCGCTATCCGGCGACCACCGTCACGAAGCGGCGCGCGACCCAGCCTGACCGGCACGGCCCGTCATAGGCCTGGCGCTTGCCCGCGACCGGGCTCGACACCCGGCAATCGGTGACGATCGGCCCGCCCCAGGGTTCGGGATAGACCACCCCCACCCACTGCCCGTCGGCGCTGTCCTCGCACAAGAGCAGTTCGCGCCCCGACTTCAGCTTGTCGAGCATCCGCGCCTTCACCGAGGGCGCGGCGCGCACCGCGACGAAGCCGTCACCCCCTTTGCGCAAGGGGATGATCGCGCCCACGCTCGGGCAGGCATCGAGTTCGGGCTCCCCGCCGACCATCACAGGCCGGGCGGCGGGCGCCTTGGCCTCGGCCGGAACGACAAGCGCCAGCGCGAGAATGGCGGCAAGAACGGTGCTGTTCATCGCCGCCAGCTTAGCCTTGCCCGCTCACTTGGCGCAATCGCCGACCCGCTCGCTCGTCAGGGTCATTTCCATATTGGCCTTGCCGCCCGGCAGCTTGTCGTCGCTCATCTCGCCCGCCATCACCATGGTGACCTTCTGGGGCGTGTAGGTGCCCGTCATCGCCATCCTGGGCGCGCCGAAGCTGCCGGCGCCCTTGCACACCAGCGTGCCCGACATGGTGCCGCCGCCCTGCTTGAAGTCCTCCATCGTGCATTGGCCCTGCTGCATGCTGCTCGACATGGTGCGCACGCCCGCCTTCGCCTCGGCCTCGCTCATGCAGGCCTCGGTGGTCTGGCTCTGGCCAAGCATCGCCTTGGCGCGCGAGGCGATTTCGGGCGGCGCGCCGGGGATGTCGAACTTGGTCATCGCCATGGTGTTCTTCCAGTTGCCCGGATCAAGCTCGCCGTCGGCCTTGCCGCAGGCGGCGAGCAGGGCGAGGAGCGGCAGGGCGGCAATTGCGTGTTTCATGATGATTTCCTTGAAGATGGGGCGGGCGCTCAGTTGAGGCAGCCGCAGGGGACGTAGCCGGGGATGAAGTTCACCGAGATGCCGCCCGGGGCATAGGTGCCGCCACCGGCATATTTCTCGGTCACGGTGTGGCGGTGCGCGGCGCAGAACTTGGCGCCGCGCGAATAGATCGTGACATCGGTTTCGCGCTCGATCGGCACGCTGGTGAGCTCG
>NZ_JAMNXL010000031.1 GCF_023653175.1 Erythrobacter sp.
CGGCATCGGCCCGCTGATGCTGTACCACTGGACCCGCGGCGCAAGCACCGCCCCGCTGCCGGTTTACGGCCCTGAAGGCGTCGCGCAGGTCGTGGCGGGTTTCAATGCGGCCTATGCGCTCGATCACACCTACCGGATTGCGCATCACGGCGAGACGGTCGTGCCAAGCAGCGGCGGAGGGGCCGAGGCGCGGCCCTTTGCCATCGCAGGCAATTCCGCCGTCATCCTGCAAGGCGGCGGGCTTACGGTGACGGCATTCAAGGTCGATCACGATCCGATCAAGCCCGCGGTCGGCTATCGCTTCGACTACAAGGGCCGCAGCCTGTGCATCAGCGGCGATGCCGCCAAATCGGCCAACCTGATCGCCGCCTGCAAGGGGGCAGACCTGATCGTCCATGATGCCTTGCAGCCGCGGATGCTCGAGGACATCGAGGCAGCCTTCGCGGCGCAAGGCAATGCCAACGCCGCCAAGATCTTTCACGACATCCAGGATTATCACGCCACACCCGAACAGGCGGCGGAAAGCGCGCAGGCAGCGGGTGCGCGGATGCTGGTGCTCTCGCACCTAGTTCCGCCGCTGCCTTACGCCTATCTCTACCCCGCCTTTCTCGGCGATGCGCCCGAGCGGTTCGACGGCGGGATCGTGGTGGGCGAGGACGGGATGCTGTTCTCGCTGCCGCCGCAAACCAAGGCGATCGATCGCCGCAAGCTCCTGTAACGTCCACTGGCGCGGCGCGGGCCGGGTGTTGTCGAGGAGACGGAAATCGCGCTCCTGAAACTGGCGCGCGCCGCGGCGTCCAGTTCCATCGGCAGGGCGGCTAAAGCCCGAGGTCCGACAGGCCGGGGTGATCGTCGGGCCGGCGGCCGAGCGGCCAGCGGAAGTTGCGTTCCCTCTCGAGGATCGGATGTTCGTTGATGCTGGCATAGCGGCGCTGCATCAGCCCGTCTGCGGCGAATTCCCAGTTCTCGTTGCCATAGGCGCGGAACCAGTTTCCGCTGTCGTCGTGATATTCATAGGCGTAGCGCACCGCGATTCGGTTGCCGTCGTGCGCCCACAACTCCTTGATCAGGCGGTAATCGAGCTCCTTGGCCCACTTGCGTTCCAGAAACGCCTGCGCCTCGGCGCGCCCGCGCGGGAACTCGGCGCGGTTCCGCCATTGCGTGTCTTCGGTATAGGCGAGCGCGACTCTTGCCGCATCGCGGCTGTTCCAGCCATCTTCGGCAAGGCGCACCTTCTCGCGCGCGGTTTCATCGGTGAAGGGGGGGAGCGGGGGGCGGGTCATGGGATTCTCCTCTGGCTGGGCGAAAGGGGACCGGACGGGGCATTCAGGGGGGAGGGGGGATCCGATAACAACAGCAATTTAGGCGGCGCGGCGCGGGGCGAGAACCGCGGAAGGGCGGAAGGAATCATTTCGCGCCGCGCAATGCTGCGAGCTCGGCTTCGAGCATTGCTATCTTCTCGTCGCGCTCTTCCAGCGCTGCGCGCACGTCATCGGCATGAAACATCTGCGGGATGTGCTGCGGGCAGTTGGAATCCCAGGCTTCGACCTCGAACAGGATCACCTGCTCCGCACGCGCGCGGTAGCCTTCGGGCATCAGGCGCTGCTCGAGCGCGGCGTCGCCCTCCACCACCCGCGCGGTGCCCCACAGCTTGATCCGCTGGCGGCGCGCGTAATCCATCAGGAAGATGTAGGCCTTGGGGTTCTCGGCCAAGTTGCCGGTGGTGATGAACTGCCGGTTGCCCTTGAAATCGGCAAAGGCGAGCGTGCGGTCGCCGACCACGTGCAGGAACCCCGGCGGGCCGCCGCGGTGCTGGATATAGGGCTGGCCCGCAGCGCTCGCGGTGGCGAGATAGAAGCTGCGCACACCGGCGATGAAAGGCGCAAGATCGTCCAGCGACCGGCCCATCTCCATGCCCACGTAGACCGCGCGCGATCCCTTGCGTTCTTGCGCGGCCTTGACGGCGGGGGTGAAGGCGATGTCGACGGGGCGCGTCATGCGACGGGAACCTGCGGCGCGATCTGCCAGGTCGCATCGGGGCGCGGCACCCGCATCAGCGCACGGATCCGGTCGACAACCGCATTCGAGGTCAGATCGCGCAGCAGGGCAAAGGCCACCTCGATCCCCGTGCCCGGCCCGGTCGAGGTGATCAGCCGGCCATCGATGACGATCGCCTCGTCGATTAACCGCGCGCCGTATCCTTCAAGCTGCGCCTTCCGCTGGCCGCCGACCTGATGATAGGTGGTCGCCCGCCGACCGTGCAAAACCTCCGCCGCGCCCAGCGCCAGCGAGGCCACGCAGACCGATGCGACCATCGTCCCGCGCGCTTCGAAATGGCGGATCACGTCGAGGAACGGCTCGGACAGGGCGTCCTCGTAGAAGCCTGCCCCGGCAAAGCCGCCGGGCACCGCCAGCGCATCGAAGCTGTCGAGGTCGAGATCGCTGACCAGCGCATCGGGCATGACCGAGAACCCGAAGGTGGCGCGAAGGCAGGGACGCAATCCTGCCGAGACCAGCTCGATCGGTTCGTCCCCGTCGATATTCGCCCAGCCCAAAACATCGGTGAACCCGGCCGCCTCGAGGGGTTCAAAGCCCTCGGCGAGCAGTAAGAGGACGCGTTTTGGCATGGCCATATTCCCTTGAAGATAGTCGCTGGGTCCGGAGGGTTCAGCGATCGAAGGAGATCGCAATTTTGCCGAAGTGTCCGGCGGCGCGCAGCCGCTCGTAGGCCAGCGGCGCTTCGTCGAAGGCGAACACCTCATCGACAATCGGCTGAATCGCGCGCTCGGCCATGAAGGCATTCAACCGCTCGTAGTGCTCGACCGAGCCGACGCAGATGCCGTTGATGCTGGCGTTCTTGAATTGCAGCGGGGTGAGATTGGGCTGCGCGCCGAAGCCGGACAGCACCCCGATCTGGGCGATCCGCCCGCCGGGGGCGATGGCGGCAATCGAGCGGTTATAGGTATCCGGCCCGCCGAGTTCGAGGATGTGATCGACGCCATGCCCATCGGTCAGCGCCATCACGGCCTGATCCCAATCGGGCTGGGTCTTGTAGTTGATCACCTTCCAGGCACCGAGGGCCATGGCACGTTCGAGCTTGGCATCGGACGAGGAGGTGACGATCACCCGCGCGCCATTCGCGGTGGCAAGCTGCAAGCCGAACAGCGCGACACCGCCGGTGCCTTGCACCAGCACGGTCTCACCGGCCTGCAATTGGCCGCGTTCGAACAGCGCGTGCCATGCGGTCACACCGGCGCAGGGCAAGGTGGCCGCTTCGACGAAGCTCAGGTGATCGGGAATGGCGACCGCCGCCGTCTGATCGATCACGACATATTCGCTCAGCACGCCGTCGGTCTGGCCGCCGCCCAGCGCGTTCGACAGGTGCACGGGCGAAAAGGCGCCGCCCCGCCATGCGGGAAAGAAATTCGGGCTGACTCGGTCGCCGATTGTCCACTTGGTGACCTCGGAGCCGATAGCGGCGACCACGCCGGCCGCGTCGGAAAGCGGGATCAGGCCGTCGCGCGTCCCATCGGCATCGCCCATGGTCAGCAAATCGCGGTAGTTGAGGCTGGCCGCCCGGACCTTGATCAGGATCTGGGTGGGCGCCAGCTGCGAGACCGGCTTTGTCGCTTGCGTGAGGGTCAGCGACGAATCCTGTTTGGTGAGGGCATAATTGCGCGAAAGCATGAAGTTTTCCGTTCAGGTTGGGGGGGTTACAAATCGAGGATCAAGCGGTCGCCGCCGCCTGCTTCCGCAGCAGCAGGGACTGCGCAGCAGATCAGCGCATGGCCGGCATCGACCTCGGCCGAGGGGCGCGCTGCATAGGTCACCCTACCCTCGAGCACCTTGACCGCGCAGGTCCCGCAAGAGCCGCTGCGGCAGCTGTATTCGGGCGTCAGCCCGCGCGCTTCGGCGAGTTCGAGGAGGCTCCCCGCCGCCGCATCCCAGCGCGCTTCCTTGCCTGACTTGGCGAAGGCCACGGGCACCGGCTTGTCGGAAACGGGCGGCAAGGCGGCGGCGCCCTCCGGTTCGCGGCGCTTGAGCGAGGCCGGGCCGAAAGCCTCGGCGTGGATCCGCGCGTCGGGCAAGCCGATGTCGCTCAATTGGTCGTAGAGCCCCTGCATGAAGGGCGGCGGGCCGCACATGTAGAAATCATAGGCGTCGAACGGCAGGGTCTGGCGGAACAGATCGACGCCGATGCGTCCCTCGGCATCGAAATCGACGCCGGGCGATGCGCCCTCGGTCACGTTGAGCAGCCGGATCACCCGCACCGCGCCGCCTGCCTGTGCCGCCAGTTCGGCGATCTCGTGATCGAAAGCCCGTTCGGCCAGCGAGCGCGCGGCGATGAACAGGAAGGTCGGCCGGATGCGGCGCTTGCGCAGCCCTTCGAAGACGATGCTGCGCAGCATCGCCAGCATCGGTGTGATCCCGACCCCGGCGGCGAGCAGCACGGCGGGGCGCGCTTCGAGCGGGTCGATGACAAACCCGCCCGCGGGCGCACGCGCCTCGATCACGTCGCCGACAGCAAGATCATCGTGCAAGTGGTTCGACACCAGCCCCTGCCGCTTGACGCCGAGGCGGTAGAATCCGTCGGAGGGCGCGGTCGAGAGCGTGTAGGTGCGCAGCACCGGCTCGGCGGCGGGATCGGGGCGCACGCGGATCGGCAGATGCTGGCCCGCCTCGTGCACGGCGATGCCCTTGCCGTCGGCCGGCTCGAGATGGAACGAGCGGATGACGCTGCTTTCCTCGACGACCCGCGCGATCCGGAACGGGCGCCAGCTGTTGCGCAGCGCTTCTGCCGCGATCCTGTCGGCGGCCTGCTGCCAGTCACCGGTCATCAGATTGTTGGGCGATATACCGTCTGCCCCCATGGCGAAGCGCAGCGGCAAGGCGGCGGGGCGCAGCACCACCTTGCGCGGGCGGAACACCCACAGCCGCTCGGCACCTTGGAAGGCCGCGATTTCGTCGGATTCGAGCACCACCTCGGCATCGCCGGTCAGATGCAGCAGGTCGCCGGTTTCGAAGTCGGGGAAGACCAGCCCCGCCTTGGGGTTCAACATGAAATTGCCGAAGGTGTTGAAATGGAGGTTTCCGGCAAAGTCGGGAATGGTCAGCGAGCCGTCGGCGTTGATCCGCACGAAGCCCGGCTTGCCGCCGCGGTGCGAGGCATCGACGTGTCGGCCCGCTGCGTCGTCGACATAGGACGCGACGAAGAAGGTGTCGGCGGCAGCGATCATCGCGCGCACGTGGGGATCGTCCATTGCCAGCATCTGCGCGGGCGCGGCTGCGGCAAGATCATCGGGCTCGCGCACGAAGCTGAAGTCGCGCAGCTGGATATATTGCGGGCAGTTGCCAAAAGCGTGTTCGACCGCGACCGTGAAGCCCTGATCGGTCATCCCGCGCAGCGTGCCGTTCATCCGGTTGCGCCGCCGTGTGTGGAGCTCGATGCCGAGCAGGCCGACCGCCGCGCCATCCGCGAGCGCGGCCGTGGCCGGGTCCTGCGGATCGGGACGCGCGGCAAAGGCGAGGTGCTTGGGGTCAGGGCTGGTCATGAAGCCGGGGCGACCGCTCAGCAGCGTCACCCACGCGTCGCCCGAGGCATCGACCGCGCCGAGCACGATGAAGGGCAGCTGGCGATAGAAGTCGCGGTGCTGGTCCGGCATGTGGTCGCGGATCACCCGGCGACCGAATGCCGCCATCCGCTCCGCCACGCCGACGGTCTTTTGCAGCGCCACTTCGCCTTCGTGGAAGGGTGACGGGGCGTCGGTCAGGGGTTGGGTCATCGGTCGTCTCCTCGCGTCTCCAGGGCTCCGGGGCCGCCCTGCGGCAGCCCCGGATGAAACCGGCTAGGCGTTGAGGCCGACCGCCGTCTTGCCGAATTCAACGAAGCCGGGGAGCGCCTCGATCCGGGCCAACCAATTGTTGACATTGGAATAATCTGACAGGTCGACATTGCCCTCCGGCGCGCGCGCGATGTAGCTGTAGAGCGCGATGTCGGCGATGGTCGGGTGGTCGGCGGCGATCCAGTCGCGGCCTTCGAGTTCGGCCTCGATCAGCGCCAGAACGGCGTGGGCGCGGGCGATCACCTCATCGGGGTTGAAGCCCGCCTTGAAGATCGTGACGAGGCGTGCGGCAGCCGGGCCGAAGGCGATCTGCCCGGCCGCGACCGACAGCCAGCGCTGCACCGCGGCGGCGCCAGCGGGGTCCTCGGGCAGCCAGTCGGTGCGGCTGAATTTCTTGGCGGCATAGACCATGATCGCATTGGAATCGGCGATGGTGGCGTCGCCGTCTTCCAGAATCGGCACCTGACCGAAGCGGTTCTTGGCAAGATATTCGGGCGATTTGTGTTCGCCCTTGGCAAGATCGACCGCGACGATTTCGGCGTCGGCACCGATCAGCGACAGGAACAGCCGGGCGCGGTGGGCGTGGCCAGAGATGGGGTGGACATACAACTTCATGATCGCATCCTTTGGCATGAGCAGGTGGCAGGCGGGCCATCCGGCGAGCCACCAGATGCGCGCTGGCCGACGCGACCGGAACCTTCGACAGATGCAAGTCACCATTCCGCTGAACGCAGTTATCGCGTAAATGCGGCGCGATTTCACCACGGGGGCGGGAATGATGGCGCGGTTTCATGCAATGCACGTGTTTGTGAAGGTGGCCGAAACCAGCGGCTTTGCCGAAGCGGCGCGGCAGTTGAACATGAGCCCGCCGGCGGTCACCCGGGCGGTGGCCTCGCTGGAGGATCACATCGGCGCAAGGCTGTTCACCCGCACCACCCGCACGGTGAAGCTGACCGAAGCGGGCACGCGCTATTTCGACGATTGCCGCCGGATCCTCGCCGATGTGGCCGAGGCCGAAGCGGCGGCGGCGGGCTCCTATGCCAAGCCGACCGGCGTTCTCACGGTTACCGCATCAGCGCTGTTCGGGCAGGATTACATCACACCGATCCTCGGCGAATATTGCGACCAGAATCCCGAGGTGAATGTCCGCGCGCTGTTCGTCGACCGGATCACCAACATGGTGGACGAAGGCATCGATGTCGGCATCCGCATCGGCGACCTGCCGGATTCGAGCTTCAGCGCGATCCGCGTGGGCGCAGTGCGCCGTGTGGTGTGCGGCGCGCCAGCCTATTTCGAGCGGCACGGTGTGCCAACCCACCCTGCCGACCTCGCGAAGCACAAGATCATCGTCAGCACGACCTCGTGGGCCTCGCTCGACTGGCGCTTCGGCGGGCCGAACAAGCCGGTGGTGCGCATTGCGCCGCGGCTTTCGTTCAGCACCTATGGTGCTGTGCTCAAGGCGACGATGCTCGGCTGGGGCCTGTCGCGGCCGCTGTCCTACCAGATCGGACAGGCGCTGATCGATGGCGACTTGCAGACGATCCTTTCCGAGTTCGAGGACGAGCCCCTGCCCGTCCATGTCGTCCACCCCGAGGGCCGCCGGGCATCGGCCAAGGTGCGCGCCTTTGTCGATCTGGCGGTGGACAGGCTGCGGGCGAACCGGTCGATCAACTGATTTATTCCGTTTATCGGAACAAAATCTTGCGCATTGACCCAATTATCACTGTGCCATGAGCAGCCTATCTCCAGCTCACCCCGCTTCCCGGGGGCCGTTGGAGAACGACCGTCATGCCTCACCTGCTCCACGCCCGCGTCACCGCGCAGCTGAAGCTGGCGCTGCTGGGTGATTGCGGCTGCGAGAAGACGGTCCGCAGGCTCGAGCGCGAGGCGCGGCTGTGCGGCCTGACCGGTGCCGAGATCGACGCCGCGCGCGATGGGCGCAGCTTCGAGGCGCGGACGGCGGCAGTGGTCGCCTATGCCTGCGCGCTCAAGACGGGCGAAGCCGCGCTGGTCGACGAGGCGGGCGCGCGCGCCGCGCGGATCGGCGTCGCCGCGAGCGAATTGGCGGCCGCCGCACGGCAGGCGAAGCGGATCCTCGCGTCGGGCAAGCGATGAGCCGGCTCCTCGCCCGACTGTTCGGATGGGGCTCGCCCGCGGCCGCAGAGGGCGCGGATGCGCTCGGCGAAATCCTGCGCTGTCCGGGTGAGGCCGATATCGCCCCCGAAATTCTGCTGCGCATTCTGTGACCACCCCGGACAACGACACATCCGATGATCGAGCGGTTCACCGCCAACATCGTGGCGCCGTGTGGCCATCAGGCAGACCGCCAGCGCAAGCGGCGGCGCGCCTCGGGCGATGACAACAATCTGTGACCCGGCACGAGAAAGCTTGCACTTTGCGCCAAAGCTTGGATGTTGGCGCAACTGCAAACCGGAAATACATTGCCTTGAACATCCAATTGATGACTGACCGGCCGCTTGCCGGCGCACCGGCTGCCATGCCCCACCCTCGGCAGCTCGCATCCCAGCTGAAGCCATTCATGAAAGTGCATGCCGGACGGAGCGTCTGGGAGCTCGCCATCACGCTTGTGCCGTTTTTCGGGGTGCTTGTGGCGACGCTCTGGGCGATCAGCGCCGGCTATCTCGTCGCTGCGGTGCTGGTACCGGTCGCGGGGCTGCTGTTGCTGCGAATCTTCATCATCCAGCATGATTGCGGCCACGGCGCCTTCCTGCACAAACGCGCCAGCAATGACCGGCTCGGCCGGGCGCTCGGCGTGCTGACCTTCACCCCCTATGATTGCTGGCGGCGCTCGCACACGCTGCATCATGCGAGCACCGGCAATCTGGACTCGCGCGGGTCGGGCGATGTCGACATGCTGACGGTCCGCGAATTCCGGTCTTTGAGCTGGCTCGGGCGCCAGCTCTATCGCGCCTATCGCCACCCGGTGGTGATGCTCGGCGTGGGCCCTGCCTACCTGTTCCTGCTGCGCCACCGCCTGCCGATCGGGCTGATGAAGGAAGGCGCGCAATACTGGGTCAGCGCGCTCGCCACCAACCTTGCGACCGCCGGTTTCCTGGCGGCCCTGATGGCGGCCTTCGGGATTGGTACCACCCTGCTGGTGGTCATCCCGACCGTGCTGGTCGCAGCGACGACGGGCGTGTGGCTGTTCTACGTGCAGCACCAGTTCGAGCAGGCCCACTGGGACCGGCGCGAGGAATGGGAGTTCCATGAGGCGGCGCTGAAGGGCAGCTCGCACCTCGATCTGCCGCAGCCGCTGCGCTGGTTCACCGGCAATATCGGGATGCACCATGTGCACCACCTCGCCAGCCGCATCCCCTTTTATCGCCTGCCGAGCGTGCTCAAGGCCTTTCCGCAGCTGCGCGAGGTCAACCGACTGACCGTGCCGCAGACCTTCCGGCCGCTCGTCCTTGCGCTGTGGGACGAGGACCAGCGTCGGCTCGTCACCTTCCGTGAGGCCGCCCGCATCCGGTCGTAAACGACGGACGGGGATTTCCTTTGGGCGCACCGGGATTGCCTGTTACAGGCGCGCCCATGCTGACCATCGACAACCTCACCGTGCGGCTTGGCGGCCGGGCCATCCTCGAACGCGCCAGCGCAACCGTGCCGGTGGGCGCGCGCGTTGGCCTGATCGGGCGCAACGGGGCGGGCAAGTCGACGCTGATGAAGGCGCTGATCGGCGAGATCGAGCCCGATGACGGCGAAATCTCCAAGCCCTCGCGCGCGCGGATCGGCTATATCGCGCAGGAAGCGCCTCATGGCAGCATGACCCCCGAAGCGGTCGTGCTCGCCTCGGCCACCGAGCGCGCCGCGCTGCTGGCGGAGCTCGAAACCTGCACCGACATGGACCGCATGGGCGATGTCCACGAACGCCTGCTGGCGATCGACGCCTATTCCGCCCCGGCGCGCGCGGCCAAGATTCTCAATGGCCTCGGCTTCGACGAAGAGATGCAGCAGCGCCCGGTCGACAGCTTCTCGGGCGGCTGGAAGATGCGCATCGCGCTGGGCGCCCTGCTGTTTTCCGAGCCAGACATCCTGCTGCTCGACGAGCCGAGCAACCACCTCGATCTCGAAGCGACGCTGTGGCTGGAGAACTTCCTCAAGTCCTACCCCGCCACGCTGGTGGTGATCAGCCATGAACGCGAACTGCTCAACAAGGTGGTCGATCACATCCTGCACCTGCAAGGCGGGCAGTTGACGCTCTATCCGGGCGGCTATGACGCCTTCGAAAAGCAGCGCGCCGAACGCGCCGCGCAGCTGGCGGCGGCCAAGGCCTCGCAGGAGGCGCAGGCCGCACGCTTGCGCGATTACGTCGCGCGCAACTCCGCGCGCGCCTCGACCGCCAAGCAGGCGCAGTCGCGCGCCAAGATGCTCGCCAAGATGCAGCCCATCGCCGCGCTGATGGAAGACCCCTCGCTGAGCTTCGATTTCCCCGATCCGGCCGAGATGAAATCGCCGATGATCACGCTTGAACACGCCGCGGTCGGCTATGGCGCAGCGCCGCCGATCCTCAAGCGGCTGAACTTCCGGATCGAGGCGGATGATCGCATCGCGCTGCTGGGCCGCAACGGCAATGGCAAGACCACGCTCGCCCGCCTGCTGGCCGCACAGCTTTCGCCTGCAGAAGGCGAGGTCAACGCGCCGGGCAAGCTCAAGGTCGGCTATTTTACCCAGTATCAGGTCGAGGAGCTGGCGGGCGAGGACACCCCGCTCGACCTCATGGCCCGCGCGATGGAGGGGCAGTCCCCGGCGGCAGTGCGCGCCCAGCTCGGACGGTTCGGCTTTTCCGGCCCGCGTGCGAACCAGCGGGTCGAGAAGCTCTCGGGCGGCGAGCGCGCGCGTCTCGCGCTGGCGCTGATCACCCGCGACGCGCCGCATCTGCTGATCCTCGACGAGCCGACCAACCACCTTGATGTCGATGCGCGCGAGGCGCTGATTCAGGCGCTCAACAACTATTCGGGCGCGGTGATCCTGATCAGCCACGATCGCCACATGGTTGAGCTGACCTCTGACCGGCTGGTGCTGGTCGATGGCGGGACGGCGCGCGAATATGACGGCAGCATGGATGATTACATCGACTTCATCCTCGGGCGAAAACCGAAGGGGGGCGGCACTGCGGTCGTCAAGCCCAGCGCGCCCAAGGCCATGGCCGAGACACGCTATGCCCAGTCACAACTGGACAAGGCCGAAAAGGCGCTGGCACGCGCCTCGGCCGAGGTCGAACGGCTCGACGCGCAGATCCTCGCGGCGAGCAGCGGCGGGCAGGGGGGCGCGAAGTTGCAAGACCTGCTGACAGCGCGCGCCAAAGCTGCCGATGCGCTGGCCGCTGCGGAAGAGACGTGGCTGACTGCGGGCGACTTGCTGGAGGAGTTGGAGCAGGCCTAGACCCGCCCCTCATCGGGTCAGGGCGCCGCCGCGCTCCGTTCGATCTCCCGATCCCATTCGAACAGCCGCCCGTCGATGCGGGCTGAGGGAAGGAATTTCACGGTTCCGGTCTCGGAGTAATTCCCGCCCGCATCGTCCTGCGAGCCCGCCGCAAGCAGGTAGCCGCGCCAGGGCCCGTTGCCGGAATAATAGCACTCGTTCCATAAGATGAATGCTTCGGAAAGCTCAAAGCAGGTCTGCAAGACTCCGGTCGCTTCGTCGCGCGCCCGCGTCATGCGCGAGGGCGATTTCCTGACGAGCCGGCTTTGCTGGTTTCCCAAGAGCTCGGCGTCATCGATCTTAACCAGCCAACTGGGGACCGGATAAGTCTCGTCTTCCACGATCTTTTCGGTCGAAAGGTCGGTAACATCCCCGCCCTTTTCTTCGATGAAGGTGGCGCTGCCGTTGAACCAGACAATCCGGACGATCCGGCTCACTTCCTGCGCGACGCCCTGACAGGTGCTGTCGACCTCATAGACCCATCTGCGCGACAGATAGAGCGCCTGATCGCCCGAGCGATAGAACCAGTATTCGCCCGTGGTCCGCTCGGGGTAACCTTGAGGAATTCCGCGCGCAGGGATGAAGGTGACCGGGGCGGGGCACGTCTCGGGTGAGGTGACGGACACCGTGCCGTCTTCCCCGACGATGCTGTCATCCGCGACATAGCCGTGGACGACCAGCCCCTTGACCGGCGGTGGCGGGGCATAGTCGGCGTCGTAGGAGTAATCGTCGTCGCTCTCCATCCGCCACTCGGGCGGCAGGGACTCGACCTTATCGGGCGCAGCCAGGGCGGCGGGGGTGGCCATCAGGGCGCATGCGGCGCCCAGCGCCTGCCGGCATCGCGCAAGGCCTGATCGTGAACGGAACGCTGTGCCAGCCGAGCTCATTTTCAAGCGCCTCCCGAAGCTTGCCCTTAGCCGGTCGATGCGGGTGGTGGCCAGACCTTCCGGCCTTCGTCTCGAAGCCGCAGCGTCGGCTTGACCGGGCGCGCGACCATTCCTGCTTGACGATGCAGGCCTGGAGGAGGATGCTACACCTCTGTTACGGCCAGCTTGCACCATGCAGAGTCGGCGTGCAGCGGACAGTTCGGCGCAGGGCCTCAAGGCCTGCCGAGCGGGTAGATTTAGGGCGGATGGGGATCGTCTGCCGGACTGCTTGGTGCGTGGCATAGCTGCGTCTCGATCTTCCGCAAATCCTCGTCCCTCGGGTGGGAGAGGGATATGCTGGTTCAGGAAGCGCAGGAGCCGCAAGGCGTGGACGAGTGGGTCGCCTGCCTGACCTACAAGAGCACCGCGACCGCTACGCCGCGCGCGAGCGACATCGATTCTCTGGCCGGTCGGGCGCGTGCCCGCAACCGCAGCCTCAATGTAACCGGCATGCTGTTGTTCGAGGACGGCTGCTTCCTCCAGACCCTCGAGGGCCCGCCGCGGGCCGTCGCCCAGCTGTGGTCCTCGATCCAGCGTGATGAGCGCCACGAGCATATCGAGGTGCTCAGCGAACACATGGCCGCAAGCCGGCTGTTTTCGGAATGGGACCTGCTGCTCGAAGGCCGCTTCGGCGATCTCCCCGAAGAGCGCGCGAGGGCGGCAAACACCCCTCCCGCCGTGGCCGAGCATGTGGCGCGTCTGGTCGAACTGGCGCTCAATGCCGATGATCTGGCGCTCAATCGGGTGATGGCAGGCTTTGCCGACGAGGGCTGGACAAGCGATGCGATCCTGTCGCTGCTGATCGAACCGGCGGCCCGTGCGCTCGGGGATGCGTGGCTTGACGATCAATGCACCGAGCTCGATCTCACCATCGGCCTCAGCATGTTGCAGCTCGCCGGGCACGCGGTGCGCTACATCCCCACCGCGCAGTCGATCCGCAACAGCCGCTACCGCGTGTTGCTGGCGACCGCGCCGGGCGAGAAGCATATGCTTGGCACCACGCTGCTCGCCGACCAGTTCCTCGCCGGTGGATGGCAGGTCGACCTGGCCTTCCCCGAAAGCGAGGAGGCGCTCACCAACCAGATGAACGCGCAGCACCCCGATGCGGTGGATATCGGCCTGTCGGACGCCATGCCCCGCCAGCACGCTCTCGAACGGCTGCGCAGCACGATCGAGCACAGCCGCCTGATCCTCGCCGAGCATCCGACGGTGGTCTCGGTCGGCGGCCGACTGTTTGCCGAAGCTGCCGCGACTGCCTCGTCGGTTGGGGCCGATCATGCCCGCAAGGGCCTCGCCGGAACCAGCGTGCGCCTTGCCGAGCTGGTGCGTCAGAGCCGCAAGGGGTGAAGCGGAGAGCCGAATTAACTTGAAATTTTAGAATAATGGTGTAATTAAACATTGCTTCACGTCGCTTGCGACGGAATTTGATCGGCGCCCTTCCGGCGTTCTTGCGCCCGGCGATTGTGCCCGGGCAGCCATGAAACCGCCACCTGCGGCCACATTTTCCTTTTCACGCAGCATGGCCTCGCAGCGGGATTGGCCCGGCTGCGCAATCATCTTATTTGCGAAAGACTTCATGAACTTCATTACGACCGGCGCAATTTTCGACCGCGCCAAGGCGATCCGCGCCACATTGCCTCAAGCCCGCCGCCACGATGGGCCGCAACAACCCTATGCCTTCCTGACCGCCCGCGATTTGCGCGGCATGGTCGCGGCGATGGTCGATTGACGCAGCCCCAGCACGAACCAGCGGGACATCGTCCCCGACAAGGGAGTCCGGACATGGACATCAACCACGAATATGCCGCGCACCAATCGGCACTGATGCAGGCGAGCACCGCCGAATCGGCCGATCACCGCCAGCACCAGCTCGCCAAGGCCTCGCGCATCGCCGGCCGGATCAGCGCGTTCCAGCATGAACTGGGCGCTGCGGCCGCCTGCGCGTGGAACGCGGCGCACCTCGCCGCTGCCGTCCCGAGCGCCAGGTAAACCAACTGACTGTCAAACCCGCGCTGCGCCCCGCGCGCAGCCCGGCAGGAGAATGCACGATGAATGGATATAATGCCCCCAGTTTTCAGGACCGGGCCGCGGCCTCGATGCAGGCCAAGCAGAAAGCGCTGGCGGCCCTGAAGGCTGCGCCCCGGCCGGACGAAGCCGAACTTGCCGAGCGCGCGGCTCGCAGCGCCGAGCGCGAGGCACGCGCCGCCGCCAAGGCGGCAGCAGCGCGTCAGGCGCGCGAAGAAAAGCAGCAGCTGGCTGACGAGCAGAAGGCTGCGGCCAAGGCTGCGGCCGAGGCCGAAAAGCTCAAGGCCGAGCAGCCCAAGAAGACCGAAGCCGAGCTGAAGGCGGCGCGCGATGCGCGTTATGCTGCGCGCAAAAGCCGCAAGTAACCGCCTATAACCTCTCTAATGCCCGGCAAGCCGCACACCCGAGGTCGCGGCTTGCGGGGCGCGGCGCGTTCTGGTAACCGGTGTCATGAGCGCCGCTCGCATCACCGACCCCGCCAGCCCCCGTGCGATCAGCTGCCATCCCGCCGACGGCGTGGGCATAGCGCTCGCCGACCTTGCGGCCGGGGAGACAATCCGGCTGGGCGAGGCCCGCGTGGGCCTGCGCCAATCCATCCCCAAGGGACACAAGTTCGCGCTTCGGCCCCATGCGTTGGGTGAGGCGGTGCGCCGCTATGGCGAAGCGATCGGCCGTGCCACCGCGCCCATTGCGCCCGGCGAGCATGTCCACACCCACAACCTTGTCACGGCACTCGCCGGCGAGCGGCGTTATTCCGACAGCGGAGCGCGGGGCACCGGCCCCGCAGCGGCATCGCTGGGAACATGGCGCGGCTACCCCTGCGCCGACGGACGCTTTGCCACCCGCAACGAGATCTGGCTGCTGCCGACCGTCGGCTGCGTCGCGCCGCTCGCCGAGATGGCCGCGCGCGAGGCGAGCCTGCGCCATGCCGGGCGGATCGACGCCATTGCCGGCTTCGGCCACCCGCATGGCTGCTCGCAGCTCGGCGACGATCTTGCCGGCACCCGTGCGGCGCTGGCGGCGCTGTGCGACAATCCCAATGCGGGCGGGGTGGTGCTGATCGGGCTGGGATGCGAGAGCAATCAGCTGGATGCCCTTATCGCCTGCGTGCCCGAGCGCAGCCGCGCCAAGCTGCGCGTGCTGCGCGCGCAGGATGCGGGCGACGAGCTCGCCGAGGTGATGGCGCTGGTCGATGATCTGGTCGACGAACTCGCTGCCCGCCAGCGCCGTGAGGCCCCCGCAGCGGCGCTCACGGTGGGCCTCAAATGCGGGGGATCGGACGCATTCTCCGGCCTCACCGCCAATCCGCTGCTGGGGCGCTTTTCCGAGCGGCTGGCGGCCAGCGGCGGGCAGGTGATCCTGACCGAGATCCCGGAGATCTTCGGCGCCGAGGATGCCCTCCTTGTCCGCGCCGCCTCGCACGAGGTCTTCGAAGCGGCGGGCGCGCTGATCAACCGCTTCAAGCGGCACTACCTCGACCTTGGCTTGCCGGTCTCGGAAAACCCCTCGCCGGGCAACATCGCCGGAGGAATCACCACGCTCGAGGAGAAGTCGCTGGGCGCGGTGCAGAAGGCGGGCGCGGTGCCGCTTGCCGATGTGATCTTCTATGGCGAGACCGTCAGCCGCCCCGGCCTGACCCTGCTCGAGGCGCCCGGCAATGACGCGGTCTCCTCGACCGCGCTGGCGGCGGCAGGCGCGGGGCTGATCCTGTTCACCACCGGACGCGGCACGCCGCTCGGCTTCCCCGTGCCGACGGTGAAGGTGGCCTCGAACAGCGCTCTGGCCGAGGCCAAGCCGGGGTGGATCGATTTCGACGCGGGCGTGGCGGCAGGCGGCGATGCGGACGCGGTGCTTGACGCCTTCAGCGACCGCCTGCTCGCCATCGCCAGCGGCGAGCCCACCGCCGCCGAGCGCAGCGGCCAGCGCGTGATCGCGCTGTGGAAGCGGGGCGTGACGCTCTAGACTTCCTCGACCCGTGCCAGCGTCGGGGCAAGCAGGTGGATCATGCCGACCGCAAGGAAGTAGACCACCGTGCAGGCCGCGAAGATCACCGTGTAATTGCCCCCGGTCGCATCGAGGATCGCGCCCACGCTCGCGGCCATGATCATGCCTCCCACGCCGCCGGCAAAACCGCCGAGGCCGATCACCGATCCGACCGCGCGCTTGGGGAACATGTCCGGCGGGAGCGACAGCAGGTTCGAGGAGAACGACTGGTGCCCCGCCAGCGCCAGCCCGATCAGCACGACGGCAAACCACATGTTGTCGAGGCTCGTCACGGCCAGCAGCGGCAGCACGCAGGCGCCCGAGGCGAGCATCGTCACCTTGCGCGCAAAGCTGCAGGAATAGCCGCGCTGGAGCAGGCGCGAGGACAGCCAGCCCCCGGCGATGCTGCCGACATCGGAAAGCAGATACATCACGATCATCGGCAGCAGCACCAGCTTCAGATCGACCCCGAAGGTGCTGTCGAAATATTTGGGGAGCCAGAACAGCATCAGGAACCACACCGGATCGGTCAGGAACTTGGCGCTGGCATAGGCCCAGGTCGAACGGTGGCGCGCGATCCGGCTCCAGCCGAGCTGGGCGACGGTTTCGGGCGGGTCGTGCTCGATCCAGGCAAGCTCGGCCGCGCTCACCCGCCCGCTCTCGCGCGGGTTGCTGTAGAGCCACCACCACAGGGCAAGAAGGCCGACGCCGAACAGGCCGGTGACGATGAAGGTCTCGCGCCAGCCGAGGCCGAGCACACCCATGAACAGCGCCAGCGTGGGCGCGGTGAGGATCACGCCGACCGTGGTCGCAGAGTTGACCCAGCCGATCGCATAGGCGCGTTCCTTCTGCGGAAACCACTCGCTGCTCGATCGCACCACGGCGGGGAAGTGCCCCGCCTCGCCCACGCCGAGCACCATGCGCGCGGCCATGAAGCCGGTCACCGCGCTGGCAAAACCGTGCGCGACATGGCCCAGCGTCCATACGGAGATGGCGATGGCATAGCCGATCTTGGGTCCGAGCCGGTCGATCAGCCCGCCCATCACCAGAAAGCCGCTGGCATAGGCGGCCTGGAAGGCGAGCACGATGTTGCCGTAGTCGCTCTCGTTCCAGCCCAGCTCGCGGCCCAGATCGGGCGCGAGCAGGCCGAGCATGGTGCGGTCGATGTAATTGACCGTGGTGGCGATGAACAACAGCGCGATGATCGACCAGCGATAGCGCCCGGTCTTGGCCGGAACGGCTTGGTCCTGTGTCATGCTCGCGTCTCCCATCGCGTGGTCCTGTGTCTAGTCACAAAGCGTTGAAGCGGAAGTCGCGAAACCGCGCTTCGCCCGGTCCGCTGGCGTAGAGGCCCGGACGCAGGCTGAGAAAGCCGCCCCGGACATTGTGGTGGTAGCCCGACACTTCCATCCCGCGGTCGAACCGCGTCCATGTCCGCCCGCCATCGCCGCTGGTGTCGAAGGTGACGATGTGCTCGCGGTTGGTGACGCGCAGGCGCATCCGGCGGCCATGGGGGTTGGCCGGGCGGCCGCGCTCAATGCCGTATTGGTGGGTGACGAAGCGGCGCGCGTCGAAGCCGAGGCCGCAATAGAGCTTGTCGTCATAGAACAGCACCAGCCCGGCGCGGCCTTCGGGGGCGCATTCGATGTCGCATTCGAAGCTGTAGGCCCGCTCGCCCACGGTCAGCAGCAGCGGCGAGCCCGAGGACGGCGCCTCGCCCTTGCCCGCGAGGTGCAGCGCGCCCTCGGCAAGCCGGATGCGGGCGGTTTCGTCGGGTGCGGGGCGGAAGAAAGTCCACTTGCTGCCCAGCTTCAGCGGGCCACTGAAATCGTCGGACAGCGCCATGCCGTGGGCCACCGCCGCGCCGCCCTTGGGCTTGGGAAGCGGTTGCGACAGATCGCCCCCGGTCATGTGGAACCACCCGTCGGGGGTGAATTCCACCGGATCGAGCAGGCATTGCCGCCCGAGCGTCCAGAAGCCGTTCTCGTAGCCGTGATAGAGCGACCACCACGATCCGTCGGGCGCATCGACCAGCGAGGCGTGGCCGCGCGACCACCAGGCCTCGGCCGCGCTCGCGCTGCGCACCAGCGGGTTGCCCGGGTGATGCTCCCACGGCCCATGGAGCGAGCGCGCGCGGGCGGCGATCACCATGTGCCCGGTCGGCGGCCCGGCGGTGCCGCCGACGGCGGTGAGCAGATAGAACCAATCGCCGATGCGGTGAATCTTGGGGCCCTCGGGCGAGAAGCCTTCGACCACCCAGTCGGCGGGGTAGCGCCACGGGTCGTAGACATGCTCGATGTCGCCTGCGAGAGCGAGGCCGTCATCGCTGAGGCGCACCCGGTCCCCGCCCGACAGGAACAGCCAGCAGCTCCCGTCCTCGGCCTGCGCAAAACAGGGGTCGATATGATCGGGCAAGCCGAGCGGCACGGGATCGCTCCAGGGCCCCTCGATATGCTCGGAATGGATCACGAAGATGTCGTTGGCGGGCCGGGCCTTTACGGGCACGTAGAGGAGGTAGCGGCCCTGATGCTTGTGCAGGCTCGGCGCCCAGACCGACCCGATATTGCGGGTGAGCGCGGGGCCGAGCGGCCGCCAGTTCACCAGATCGCGCGAATGCCAGATGGTGAGGCCGGGATAGGCGTCGAAACTGGAGAAGGTGAGGTAGTAGTCCGCGCCATCCTTGAGGATCGCGGGGTCGGGCCGGTCGCCCGCCAGCACCGGATTCAGGAAGGTACCATCGCCGCGATCGGCGATGCGCTGGTTCTCGGCGCCGCGGCGATGGGGTGCGCTCTGCGCCGCAGCGGCGGCGGTGCGCCACGGCTCGGGCAGCACGGCGAGCGCGCCCAGCCCGGCCATCACCTCGCGCCGTGCCGCTTTCATGCAAGGCCCATCGCGCGTGCCCAGGCGAGCCACGCCTCGGGCCAGACGGCGACCGGCTTGCCCGCTGCCCTGCTGATGCCGAAGCCGTGGCCGCCTGCGGCGTAGAGGTGGGTGTCGACTACGATGCCGCGCGCCTTCAGGCCCTCGCGCATCGCCAGCGCGTTGCCGACCGGCACGACATCGTCGTCCTCGGCGTGGAGCATAAAGCAAGGGGGCGCATCCGCCGGGACGTTGGCGTCCGGCGAATGCGCCAGTTCCAACGCGGGGGGAGGATCCGCGCCAAGCAGTCGCTCGCGCGAACCGGGGTGTGCCAGCCCTGCGCGCATGGAGATCACCAGATAGATCAGCGCCGCGCCGTCGGGGCGGGCTGAGGCCGCGTCGGCGGAGTCGAGTGGGGCATAGGCGGCAGCGGCAAAGCGCGTTGCCAGCGATGCAGCGACATGGCCGCCGGCGGAAAAGCCCATGACCGAGATGCGCTCAGGGTCGATCCCGTAGGCGGCATGGCCGCGGCGGATCAGGCGCAGCGCGCGCTGCGCATCGGCGAGCGCGACGCCGGGGCCCGCGGCCCAGCCCTGATGCGGAAGGCGGTAGAACAGGACGAAAGCCGTCACCCCGCGCGCGGCGAGCCAACGGCCCATCTCGAAGCCCTCCTTGTCGATCACCACATGACGGTAGCCGCCGCCGGGCGCGATCAGCACCGCCGCGCCATTCGGACTCGCGGGCCGGAACACCGCCATTCGCGGGGCGGCGATGGACTGCATGATCCGGTCAGGGCGGGCCGGATCGGCGGAGCGCTCCACAATCTGCTCGTCGGGCAGGACCGGCGGCGCACCGGCCGGGGTGCCGGGCCAGAGCGCGACCCACTGCGCAGGCTCGTTCAGGGCATGTCCGGCCGGGACAGGATCAGGCGCAGCCGGGCGGGCGAGGGCCGGGGCGGCAGCGGCACATCCCAGGCCCGCGATGGCAGTGCGACGATCGATCAACGGCCTATCCCGGCAAGCACAACAAGTAAGGGACGGCACGGGCGGGGCCATCCTGGCCGCGCCCGTGCACGCAGATCAATAGGCGAAACGCGCACCGACCAGAATCACGCGGCCGAAGTGGTTGTTCTCGTAATTGCGCCGGGCCGGATCATGGACCCAGCGTTCGCGATAGTTGTCGGTGAGGTTGGTCCCCTCCAGCGCCAGCTCGACCTTGTCGTTGATCCGGTAGCGCAACGTCGCATCGAGGTTCAAGCTGCTGCCGAAGCCTTCGAACAGGTTGCGGGTCCCGCTAACCCCATCGATGTAGTCGTCGCGGTAGGCAACCGAGGCGCGTGCCGAGAACTTGGCGTCCTCGTAATAGATCGTGGCGTTGGCCGACTTCTTCGCGAGATCGAACAGCGGGCGGGTGAAGATTTCGGGCGCGCCGCCGCTCGGGTTGCCGCTGCCGTTGAGCGCGGGAGCCGGGCCGGTGAGCGTGTATTCGACATCGCTTTCGATCAGCGTCACATTGCCCAGCACCCCGAAGCGGCTGAAGAAGCCTTCGGTGAACACGCTGAAGGGCAGGTTGAGCTGGAACTCGACGCCCTTCAGATTACCGCCTTCGCCATCGATATTGGTGCGGAATTCGATCGGCACATCGGGGTTCTGGCCACCGACGATGGCGGTGTGCAGCGGGGTCCCGGCGGTCAGCAGCGAGGTCGGCAGCTGGCTGTCGGCATAGGTGCCGTTGAAGCTGCTGGCGATCGGGAAGCTCTTGATGTCCTTGGCGAAGAAGGCGACCGATGCGATTGCGCCCGGGGCAAAATACCATTCCAAAGCCGCATCGAAGGCATCGGCCCGGAACGGCGAGAGGAAGGGGTTGCCCGAGGTGATGCGGAAATTGAACTGGTCGATATTGCCGCCCGGCGTGAGGTTCCCGAGGCCCGGGCGTGTGATCACCTTGCTCCACGCCCCGCGCAGCACAAGATCATCGGTGATGAAGGCGTTGAGGTTCACCGCCGGCAGCCAGTCGTCGTAATCGCGGGTCACACCGACTTCTGTCGAACCGATGAAGCCGGTCGAAAGCTGATCCGTCCGGACATAGCGCAGGCCCGCATTGCCGGTGACTTTCATGCCTGCCACATCGGTGTTCCAATCGACCTGCACATAGCCGCCGGTGACTTCCTCGGTCACGGTCCGGTCAGCGCCCAGATTGGGCGTGGCGGTGCGACCATAGAGGTTGATCGCCCCGGCCGCCGCTTCCAGGTTGGGGATCAGCCAGGACGAGGTGGTTCCGGCCGGCTGCCCAGCATTGCCGAGGTTGAAGATTTCGGAAATCTCCGGGGTCACCTGCAGGCCGATCTGCCCAGGTGCGCAGGCGAAAGCCGCGCAATAGGTGCTGTCGCGCTGCAACTGCACCGTATCGAAGGTGAACTTGCGATAGAGCCCGCCCGCCTCGAAGGTGATCCCGTCGAAGGCCTCCCACTGGATATTGCCCGAGATCGTCTCGTATTCATTGGTCACATTGTTCGGCCGGTCGCGGAATTCGGCCAGCTGGAACTGGGCCGGATTGCTGATCCCGTTCGCTCCGAAGGTGATCTGGGGCGAGAACATGTCGGTGTAGTCATAGGAGAAACCGTTGAAGTCACGGTCATCGAAGATGATGGTGGTTTCAATGGGGCTGTCGGCATCGGACTTGGACGCCCCGACAAGGACGGTAAAGTTGAGCCGCTCGGTGAGCTTCTGCTCCAGCCGCGCCGAGATCTGGTAGAACTCGGTATTGAGCTCGCGGCGGAAGTTTTCGGTGCGGACCCAGGCATTGTTGAAAGTGCCCGAGATCAGGTTGTTGTTCGCGTCGATGGTGTAATCGACCACATCGATCCCGCGCTCGTTCGACCGGAACAGGACTTCGCCCCACAATTCATTGCGGGTCTCGTCGAAGGTGGCGAACAGGCCGTCGATCGATAGCTTGGTGCTCTCGCTCGGCTGCCATTGGATCGCGCCGGTCAGGCCGAGGCGTTCACGCTCGTGCTCGATCAGGCCGTAGCGCGGAATGCGCGGGTGGAAGGCAAGGCCGACCTCGTTGCACGCGGGGCTCGGGACATAGGTGTTGCCATTGAAGCACGCGGTGCCCTTGACCGAACGGAACGCCCCTTGCGTCCAGCGCACGGTGTTGTTGCCGAGCTGCGGGGTCACATATTCGCTGTAGGCGGCCGAAACCGAGGCGCCGAAGGTGCCCTCCGGATTGACCCAGCCCAACAGGGCCGACGCCCGCGGACCGGCATCGTCGTTGAGATCATTGTAGCGCACCTGCGCCGAGGCAACGAAGGTGAGGCCGGTGTCGAGCGACAGCGGATTGCCGGTGTTGAGATCGATGACTGCGCCCAGCGAGCCTTCGTCCAGCCCGGCCTCGGCGGTCTTGTTGACCACGATCGAGTTGAACAATTCGGAAGCGAAGATGTTGAAGTCGAAGCCGCGGCCATTGTTGTCCGGCGAGGTGGCGATGGTTTCCATGCCGTTCACCCGGACGCGGGTGAACTGCCCGCCAAGGCCGCGAACAACCACGGTGCGCCCTTCGCCGGCATCGCGCTGGATTGCGATGCCCGGCACGCGCTGCAGCGATTCGGCAAGGTTGGTATCGGGAAACTTGGCGATATCTTCAGCGACGATGACATCGACCTGGTTGTTGGCATTGCGCTTGGTCTGGATCGCGGCCGACAGCGAATCCCTGAAGCCCTGCACAACGATGGTATCGCCCTCGCTGGTCACGTCGGAATCGGCTGCGTCTGCCTCGGCGTCCTGCGCAAAGGCGCCGGTGGGCATGAACAGCGCACTGCCGCCCAGCAGCAGGGCGGACTTGAAACGGAACATCCCGGTAATCTTTGACACGCAGCCTACTCCCTCTGTTTCACCGAGAGAGTGACACCGGTTTCCGCAACGGTCGACAAACGACCCGCTTCCTCCCAGACCTCTCCCGCCCCGATTTTGGTAACCGGTGTCATTGTGAGTTGCCATGGCTCGCCGTTTCTGTCAAGCAGCGCGTCGGATTGAGGGAGAGTGACGCAAATGCGCCGATTTTTCGCTGTTTTGGCCGCCATGTTGCTGGCTGCTGTGGTCTTGCCGCAACAGGCACTCGCTCACCCTCAGGACCCGACGCAGGGCGGGGCTGGCGGGCGGATCATCCGCGTCACCACGCTCGCTGCTGACGGACCGGGGAGCCTGCGCGCCGCGATCCGCGCCAAGGGCCCGCGCATCATCGTCTTCGAGGTCGGCGGGGTGATCGATCTGGGGCGCACCGGGCTCGACATCAACAATCCCTTTGTCACCATCGCAGGGCAAACCGCGCCTGCTCCGGGCATCACGATCATCAAGGGCGGGATCGACATCAAGACCACGGATGTGAAGATCCAGCACATCCGGGTGCTGACCGGCGCCGACGGGCAGGCGAAGATGAGCGGGTGGGAGGCCGACGCGCTGTCCACCGTCCGCGCGGCGCGGGTGGTGATCGAAAACTGCACCTTCCTGTGGGGCGTCGACGAGAACATGTCCGCCTCCGGCCCGCGCTTCACGGGCGAGACGGTCGCCGACTGGCGCGCGGGCACCAGCCGCGACATCGTCTTCCGCCTCAATCTGGCGGCCGAGGGGCTCGCCAACTCGAGCCACCCCAAGGGCGAGCACTCCAAGGGCTCGCTGATCCACGACAACGCCACCGGCATCGTCTTCGATCGCAACATCTGGGCGCATAATGTCGAGCGCAACCCGCTGGTGAAGGGCGGGGCGCAGGTGCTGATGGTCAACAACCTGATCTACAATCCGCAATGGCGCGCGGTGCATTACAACCTGATGGACCTCGAATGGGCCGGACGCGCGCCGGTGACGGGCGAGATCACCGCGGTCGGCAACGTGCTGCGCGGCGGCACCGATACCGATCCGGGCCTGCCCTTCCTGATGCTCGGCGGCGTCGGCGACCTTGCCTATTACGGGCGCGACAACTTTGCGGTCGACCGGCTGGGCAATCCGCTGCCGATGTTCGGCCGCTATGGCAAGACCCGGGCGCGGCTGATCGAGGCCGAGGCGCCGCTCGCCAGCCTTGCAGGCTACACGATCCTGCCTGCCGAGGAGGTCGAGACCACGCTGCTCGCCACCGCCGGGGCGCGTCCGTGGGACCGCGGGAGCGAGGAGCTCAGGGTGCTGTTCTTCATCGCCGAGGGGCGGGGCGAGGTGATCGACGACGAGAGCGAGGTCGGCGGCTATCCCAAGATCGAACCCACCGCCGCGCCTTTCGTGGACGCCGAGTGGGACCTTGCCACCATGACGCCGATGTCGGGGGTCTGGCCGGGCCAGAAGCCGGGAGCGCAGGAGCACCTTTCGCCGCGTGACCGCCAGATGCGCACGAGCGGCAAGTGATTCTCCCTGCACTCGCCGCGCTGTTGCTCGCGGGCGGAGAGGCGGAGCCGCCGGCGCGCCCGATGGTCGTGGTGCGCGGGGAGGATGTGCGCCGCGAGGAGCCCCCGCCCCACGGCGCGATCGGCACCAGCACCGCCTATCGCATCTCCGACGCCGTCCCGCCCCCGCGCGCCATGGAATTCCGCCGCCGCGTGCTGCACCCCGGCGCGGCCATCGGCGCGCACCCGATCGATCATGACGAAGTCTATTACGTCCTCTCGGGCCGCGGCGAGGTGGTCTCGGACGGGGTCACCGCGGTTCTCGAACCCGGCATGGCGGCCTATCTGTGGCGCGGCGCGGTGGTGGGCATCCGGCAGCTCGGCGACGAACCGCTCGATCTGA
>NZ_JAMNXL010000220.1 GCF_023653175.1 Erythrobacter sp.
CCAGCTCGAACGCCGCGTCGATTACGCCGAAGGCCGCGCCGACGCATTGCAGATCGCCGAGAACAACACGCCGAGCCTTGCCGACGAAATCGCCGCGCTCGCCGGGTCGGACGCGATCGACGATGAACTCGCCGCCATGAAGAAGGCGCTCGGCAAGTCCGACAGCGAAGGAAAGTAAGCCATGGAAGACATTCTTGTACCGATCATGGTCGTGGGCATGCTGTTCATCGGCCTGCCCTGGGTGATCCTGCACTACCTCACCAAGTGGAAGACCGCCGCGACCATCACGACCGACGACGAGGCGCTGCTCGAGGAGCTCTACAACCTCGCGCGCCGGCTTGATGAACGCATGGACACGGTCGAACGTCTGGTCGCCTCGGACGACCCGAGCTTCACCCCCGCCCGCCGCCTGATCGCCGATCAGGAAAAGGACAACCAAAGCTTGCGCGAACTCGAAGCGCTGATGGCCGAAAAGAAGGGAACCCGCGCATGAACAGCCCCCGCACCACGCTCTATCGCGACAAGCACAACGGCAAGCTCATGGGCGTCTGCGCCGGGATTGCCGACTACACCGGGGTCAACGTCTTCTGGATCCGCATGATCGCGTTCCTTTCGATGTGGCCCACCGGCGGCGCCTCGCTGCTGATCTATTTCGTCGCCGGCTTCCTGCTCAACAAGAAGCCGCCCTATCTCTACCGCGACGAGAGCGAACAGAAGTACTGGCAGGGCGTTCGTCAGAGCCCCAAGCGCACCGCCCGCGAGATCCGCGCCAACTTCCGCGACATCGACCGGCGCCTCGCTGCGGTCGAAGCCCACTATGTCAGCAGCAACCCGCGCCTGACCGCCGAGATCGAGCGGCTGCGCTAGGCCCGACACCAGCAACAGGGACCATTACCATGGACGTAGCACAACTGGGCGTCATGATCCCGATCATCGCCCTGATGATCCCGATCGTCGCCATCTGGACCAAGCACCAGCAGAAAATGGCGGAAATGCAGGTTGGCGCGGCCGCCGAGCAGACCGCCGAGAAGGCCGCGCAATATGTCGGCCAGATCCAGCGGCTCGAAGACCGCGTCCAGGTGCTCGAACGCATCGTCACCGACCGCGGATACGATATCGCCACTCAGATCGAGGCGCTGCGCGACACGCGCCGGGTGAATGAACGGGATGCCGGCGTGCCGCTCGGCCTGGACAAGAAGGAGCGCGTGTGATGGGTCCTGAAGACTTTCTTCCCTACCTCGGCTGGATCATTGCCGCGGGCTTCAGCCTCGGCGCGATGGGGATCGCCGCCTCGTTCCAGACCACCCGGATGAAGATCAAGAACGGCTACCCGCTCGAAGGCATGTGGGGGCAGTCATTGAAGCCCGGCTCGGACAAGCAATCGGCCGAACGGATCGTGCTCCTGACCCAGGAAAACGCCCAGCTGCGTGCCGAGCTCGGTGCGGTCAAGGACCGGCTCGCCAATGTCGAGCGGATCGTGACCGACGGCGGCTATCACCTCGGCAACGAGATCGACGCCCTGCGCGAGCGGGCTCTGGAAGGCCTCAAGGACAAGGGCGCGGCGTGATGGGTGAGACGGTAGTCATCGCGATGGCGGTCGTTGCGATCGTTCTGATCGCCGGGATGAGCATCAACGGCCTCGTCGACAAGATGGTTCAGGCCAGGCGGCTGCGCTTCGAGGCGCAGGCAGGCCAGCCGGGGTCCGAATTGCGCGACATCGCCGAGCGCCAGCAACTGTTCGAGGAGCGCCTGCGCGTGCTCGAACGCATCGCCACCGACCGCGGCAGCCTGCTGGCCGACGAAATCGAGGCGCTGCGGAGCGAAACTCTGGCCATCACCAAGGTGAAGGATACCGCGTAATGAGCAGCTGGGCGATTGTTGCCCTCGTGGCGATCGTGATCTGGGGAATAGTTGAAACCGTACGCGCCCGCGCCGGGATCATCACCGACGAGGACGGCAACCAGAAGCTCGCCGTTCCCGAAAACGGAGGTGACCGGGCGCAGCTTGAGGCGACGCAGCGCGAGCTCGATGCACTGCGCGAGAGGGTCAAGGTGCTCGAACGCATCGTCACCGACACCAACACCGGCGATGCGCGCGAACGGGCGCGGATCGCCGCCGAAATCGAAGCGCTGCGGGGTCTTCCCGCCGGCAAGAAGGAGGAACCAGGCCAATGACGACTGTTCTTCTCGATCCCACGCTGGTCCTGACCGCGGGGCTGCTCGTGGCGGTGATCGTGCTTGCAGGCGCCGCCCTTCGGGCCTGGCAGGGCTGGCTCGACCTCAAGCGCTCCGAACTCGACCGCGTGCCTGCGGGTCGTGGCGGCAGCGGCGGTGAGGAAGGCTCCGGGCTTGGCACGGCGCGCATCGAGCTTGCCGACCTCAAGGAACGCATTCGCAAGCTTGAAGCGATCGCCAGCGGTGTCGAACTGTGAGCGGCCCGCGCACCACTGCGGCGCAGGCCGGCATCGGCCTTGGCAGCGCGATCGCGGTGGCGATCAGCTGGAGCCTCCACAAGTCGATCATCTGGGCCGCGATCCATGGCTTCTTCAGCTGGTTCTACGTGATCTATTACGCGCTGACCCGTCCCGGCGGCCTCGGCGGCTAAATCGCCCCTTCCGTTTCGCGTCGGCCCTAAGTAACGCGGCCCGATGCGCACCCTGTCCGACATTCTCGAAGAGTACGAATTCCTCGAAGGCGACGAGCGTTACGGCCTGCTGATCGAGCTTGGCCGCAGCCTCGAGCCCATGCCCGAGGCGCTCAAGACCGATGCGACACTTGTGCGCGGCTGTTCGGCGGCGGTGTGGGTCTATCCGGCGGGGACCGATGAAGGCCGGTTGCACTTCCTCGCCGACAGCAATGCCGCGATCACCAAGGGGATCGTCGCGCTGGTGATCGCCGCGGTGCAGGACCGCCCCGCTGCCGAGGTCGCCGCGATGGACGTGATGGGCGCGCTCGGCCCCTTCGATCTGAAGAACCAGCTGTCGAGCAACCGCACCCAAGGGGTGCCCAACATGATCGCGCTGGTGAAGGAACACGCTGCAAGGCTGGCGGCGGGCTGACCCTTTGGCGCGCGGGGCCCGATGGCGTAAACTGGGCTTCGGGGGGACAAGCGCTAGGCGAGTCGCCCCGATGGGGAGAACCGTCATGCTCGCCGCTGCCAAGCCCGTCTGCTTCGTCCTCGCCGCCGATCTGCCCGAGGCGCGCGCCTTCTACACCGACACGCTGGGCTTGACCGAGACCGGCGAGGATCCTTTCGCGGTCAGCTATGATCTGGCGGGCACCACGATGCGTCTGACGAGGATCGAAGGCCATCAGCCGGGTCCGCACACGGTGCTGGGCTGGCAGGTCGCCGATATAGCAGCGGCGATCTCTGCCTTGAGCGCGAAGGGGGTCGCTTTCGCGATCTATGAAGGGTTTGGCCAGGACGCGCTGGGGGTCTGGACCGATCCCGGGTCAGACACCAGGATCGCGTGGTTCCACGATCCGGAAGGCAACAACCTCAGCCTGACGCAGGCGGGCTGACGCCTCAGAGGTTGCGCCCGGCCGTCTCGAAGTCCCCTGCCCCGGCGCTGTCGCGAACCACGGCAAGCCCGGCGTCTTTCTGCACCTTCAGCTCCGCCTTCAGCTTGGCCGGATCGCGCGCGAAGACGAAGCCGAAGCTCACCCCGCCCTCCTTGCCGATCGTCGCATGGTGGAGCTTGTGCGCCTGCACCAACCGCTTGGCATAGCCCTTGCGCGGCACCCACTTCCAGTAGCGCTGGTGCACCAGCCCGTCATGCACCAGCGTGTAGATGATGCCATAGAGCGTGATGCCGACCGCAAACCACCACAGCCAGTCCCAGTAGAGCGAGCCGTAGATATACATTGCGGCGTTGATCGTGCCGAAAACGACCGCGAAGAGGTCGTTCTTCTCCAGCACATTGTCATGCGGCTCGTGATGGTCGCGGTGCCAGCCCCAGCCCCAGCCATGCATGATGTACCTGTGCGCATACCATGCAAACAGTTCCATCCCGATCAGCGAGGACATGACGGTGAGGAAGACTTCGAGCCAGCTCATGCGGGCACCTTTTCAGCAATTTCGATACGGCCCACCCCGGCCCGGCGCGCGTCCGGGAGCGCCCACCACGGCACGTCGGGGCGGCGGTGGTGTTCGAGATGATAGCCGAAATGGAAGCATGTGGCGAGGCTGGCAAGCGTACCGAAATCCTCGGAACGGGCATTGTGGTGATCGGCAAAGCCGCCTGCGTCCTCACCCGAAACATGCCGGTGCGTGCGGAAGGTGCCGAAATAGAACAGCTGGAGCGAGGACGCGAGCGCAGGCAGCCCGTAAAGAGCCACGATCTGCACCATCGGGATCTCCAGCACCAGCCAGTAGATCCCCACCACCGTGTGCACGAACAGGATCGAGCGCCAGCCGAAATAGCGCCGGAAGAAAGTCGCATACCAGCGCGGGAAATCCGCCGGATTGTGCTCGTCGAAATCGGGATCGCCAGCGTGGCCGGAAAGCTTGTGGTGGGTGAGGTGCGCGTCCCTCAGGTGCTTCCACCCGAACCCCGCATAGAGCGCCAGAAGCACGGTGCCGATGCTTGCGTTCACTCTCGGCCGGCCGGGCACCAATGTCCCGTGCATCGCATCGTGGCAGACGATGAACACGCCGACCGAAAGCCAGCACTGCACCCCCGCCATCACCAGCGCGAGCGGCCAATTCGTCCAGGTAAGCTCGAACACGAACATGGCATAGGCGTGGATCGCCAGCCAGCTCCCGGCAATCGCCAGCGTCAGCGCAAGGCCGATGACGCGCTGGAAGCTGCGGGAGGGCAAGGCAAAGGCGGGGCTCATCCTGCAAATGTTACGCAAGTGACTGGCATCCAGATGCGTATAGAGCGCGCGCGGCAAACGGCAATTGCGTTTGCACCGCGGCCGATTGCACTGCCCGAAGCGCTGCAAGGTGCCGATGCTGCGACCGGTGCGGGCGCGCCTGACCGAGGTTAGGGCTGGCCGCAGACTTGCGCTCTCTGCTGCGCGCTCCCCCAGCCCGGCCGGAACTGTTGCGATGAAACTGAAGCCGCTCGACCAGCAGACTATAGTCATCACCGGCGGTTCGTCGGGCATTGGCCTTGCCACCGCCCGCCTCGCCGCCGAGCGCGGGGCCCGCGTCGTGATCATCGC
>NZ_JAMNXL010000221.1 GCF_023653175.1 Erythrobacter sp.
CCTGTGCGGGCCGGTGCCTGCCAGCGGGCGCGCGGCGATGCTGGCGGTGGCGGGGCAGGACGAGAGCGTCGCGGCGCTGTTCGACGGCTCGCCCCATGGCCCGGCACCCCGTGGCGAGAGCGAGAAAGCGGCCAACACCGGCCTTGCCCCCAAGTGGCTCGCTGCGGCGCTGCGCGCCTCGGGCCTAGACGGGCGCGAGATTGCCGCGCTGCTCGACCGCGCGCCGCTCGACGTGCGGGTCAATGCCCTGAAGGCCGACCGCGAGGGGCTGGTGCTCCCCGAACCGGGCGAGGTTGTCGCCAGCGCGCAGGGCCTGCGCTTTGCCTCGGGCACGCCGGTCGAGACATGGGAGGCCTATGAGCAAGGCCTCGTCGAGATTCAGGACCTGGGCTCCCAGCTGATCGTCGAGGCGCTGCCCGTCAGCCCCGGCGACACGATCATCGACCTGTGCGCAGGGGGCGGCGGCAAGACGCTGGCGCTGGCGGCGCGACTCGGCAATGCGGCGAGCCTCGTCGCGGCCGACACCGACAAGCGCCGCCTCGGCAACCTTGCCCCGCGCGCCGCGCGCGCCGGGGCAGCGATCGATCACACCGTGCTGCTCGATCCGGGCCGCGAGATGCGCACGCTCCACCCCTGGGTGGTCAAGGCCGATCACGTGCTGGTCGATGCGCCGTGTTCGGGCAGCGGCACCTGGCGCCGCAGCCCCGAGGGGCGCTGGCGACTCGATCCGGCGGAGCTCGCGCGCCTTAACCAACTTCAGGACCATGTGTTCGATATTGCCGCGCACCTCGTCCGCCCCGGCGGCTCGGTCGGTTTCGTCACCTGCTCTGTGCTCGATGCCGAAGGGCCGGACCGCGTCTCCGCCTTCCTCGCGCGCCATCCGGGGTGGACGGCCGAGGATCTGAAACTGCCTTTCGGAAGCCAGCGCGGTGCAGGAATCCGCCTCGATCCGCTCCATCACGGCACGGATGGTTTTTTCGTCGCGTGCCTTCGTTCACCATGATAGGCTCCGGTGTTATGACCCAGCCGTCCGGTTCCCGGTCTCAAGCACTGAAGGAGCTTCTGATGCGTTTCGCAGCCCCTGCCGCCGCCCTGTCGCTGTGCCTTGCCATGACGGCGAGCATATCGCTGGCCGGGAGCGATGCAGGGCCCGATCCGCGCGCGGAAGCGCTGATCGCACAGGGGCAGGCCGCGCTCGCCGCCGGAGAGCCCGAGGCCGCGACCGACGCTTTCGAGGCCGCGCTGGTTGTCGATCCGGGCTACACCCCGATCTTTATCAACCTCGCCGATGCCGCGCGCCAGCAGGGGCTGCAGGGCAAGGCGATCCGCTATTACCGCGAGGCGCTGGAGCGCGATCCGGGCAACTTCGCCGCGATCTCGGGCGAGGGCGCGGCCTTGGTGGAGAAGGGCGCGCTGGAGAAGGCCAAGCGCAACCTTGCCAAGCTGCAATCGCTGTGCGGCGATGAATGCCCCGAGACGGTCGCGCTCCAATCGACCATCGCGCGCGGGGCTCCGGCGCGGCTTGCGGTTGACAGCAAGGGCGACGGCGCGGCGTCGAACTGATCGCTCAGATCAGCCCCCGGAACTCCGCGAGCACTTCCTCGTAAACCGCCCGCTTGAAGGGCACGATCACATCGGGAAGCAGGCCCGGGTCGATCCAGCGCCATTCGTTGAATTCCGGCGGATCATGCGCCTCGAGGTTCACATCCGCGTCCTGCCCAAGGAAGCGGCCGAGGAACCAGTGCTGTTCCTGCCCGCGATACTTGCCCTTCCACACCTTGCCGAGCAGCTCGGGCGGCAGATCATAGCGGATCGCGCGCGAGGCCGGGGCGATCACCTCGACCAGCGATTCGCCGATGCCGGTTTCCTCTTCCAGCTCGCGCAGAGCGGCGGCGCGGGTGTCCTCGCCCTTGTCGATCCCCCCTTGCGGCATCTGCCAGAAGCCGTGCGCCGAAGGGTCGATGCGCTGGCCAACGAAGACCAGGCCTTCGCGGTTCACCAGCATGAAGCCTGCGCAGGGGCGGTAGGGGAGGCTCTCGCGATCGATCATGCCGGGTTCTCCAGCATGAACTTCATGGCTGCAACAACCCGTTGAAGGTCGGCCTGTGTGCTGGGCACGGCACCCCGCAGGTTGACGAAGGAGTGGGTGACGCCGCGCATCTCGAGGAACACCACGTCGCGCCCCGCATCGACCAGCGCCTTGGCATAGGCGCGGCCCGAATCGCGGATCGGATCGAGGCTGGCGGTAACGACGATGGTCGGCGGGGCGTTGGAGTGGTCCGACAGGAGCGGGAAGCCGCGCGGGTCGGAGCGGTCTGCGGCATAGGCGGCGTCGAAGAAGCCCATGGTTTCGGCGGTCAGGACGAAGCCTTCGCTGAACTGCGCCATGCTCTCGGAGCCGTTCGCATCGGCGACCAGCGGGAAGATCGGGACTTGCAGGACGACGGGCACGGCGGCGGGGTTGGCGCCCAGAAGCTGGCTGACGACCACAGTGGCGTTCCCGCCCGCAGAATCGCCGATGGTGACGATGCCGCTGGCTGCGAGGCCCAACTCGGGAGGCGAGGACGCCACCCAGCGCGTCGCCGCCTCGCAATCGAGGATCGCGGCGGGGAAGCGCGCCTCGGGCGCGCGGGCATAGTGGACCGCGACCAGCGGCAGATCGGCGAGCGCGGCGATCTCGGTGCACAGCGCGTGGTGGGTGTTGAGGTCCCCGATCACGAAGCCGCCGCCGTGGTAGAAGGTGATGACGGAGGTCGGCCCCTCGCGGCTTTCGCGCGCGTCGTAGAGGCGCAGCGGGATGTCGCCGTTCGGGCCGGGACAGACGAGGTCGCGGATCACCGGCAGGCTGCGCGCCGGACGGTCGGCGAGGTTGTGCAGCGCTTGGTATGACGCGCGCGCCTCCTCCAGCGTCATGTCGGCAAGCTTGGGCCCCTTCACCTGCGCCATCATGTCGATGAAGGCCTTCATGTCGGGGCGGATATAGGGCGCTTGCGTCATCGTCGTTCTCTCCCGTGTCTTTGGCGGTGCGATAGGCGAGGGCGGGCAGGTTCGCCAAGCGCATTTGCGGTTCCCTTGGCGCGGGCGCGCGGCTAGCCTTGGATCATATGGACAATCTGACACATAGCCTTGTCGGCGCGGTCATGGGGCAGGCGGGGCTGAAGCGCACCACGGGTCTCGCGATGCCGGCGCTGATCATCGGCGCGAACCTGCCCGATGTGGACGCGGCGTGCTTCTTCTGGCTGGAGGGCACCGAGCACCTCGCGTTTCGGCGCGGGATCACCCACGGCCCGCCCGCGCTGGTGTTGCTGCCGCTGATACTGGCGGGGCTGCTGTGGGCCTTCGACCGCTGGCAGACCCGGCGCGGGACGCGGCCCGAGGCGCGGCTGCCGGTGCGGTTCGGGTGGCTCTATGCGATGGCCTTCATCGGCTGCCTCAGCCACCCGTTTTTCGACTGGCTCAACGTCTACGGCATCCGGCTGCTGGAGCCGTTCTCCTCGCAATGGTTTTATGGAGATACGCTGTTCATCATCGATCCGTGGCTGTGGGCGGTGCTGATCGCAGGAGTGTGGGTTTCGCTGCGGCGGGAAAAGGCGGAGGCGGAATGGATGCGGCCTGCGCAGGTCGGGATCGCAGCGGTGCTGGCCTATATCGGGGTGAACGGGGCAATCAGTTGGGCTGATGCGACGACAACGCGGGTTAGCGGGGAAACGGCTATCGCCAGTCCGGTTCCCCTCGCATTCTGGGAACGCGATATGATCCTTGGCGGTCCGAACAACTGGAGCGTGCGGGCAGATGATAGGAGCTTTCCCCCTTTCCGACCGATCACCGATCAGCATTGCGCCTGGCCCGACTTCAATGCCGCCCGCCGCACCAATTCCCAGCTCGACGCCTTCCTGTTCTGGTCGCGCGCGCCCTTCCTCACTCGCGCGGTGGACGGCTCGGTGGTGCTGAGGGACGCGCGCTTCACCGATCCGCGGGTGGGGGACAGGTTTGCCCTCGCGCTGCCGGAAGTGAAGTGCGAGGAACTTCCCCGCCCCTAATTCGTCATTGCGAGCGAAGCGGAAGCGAAGCTGGCCGTGGCCAACCAATCCATGGCCCGCACCGTTCGGCCTTGGATTGCCGTGGCGACTGTGTCGCCTCTCAATGACGAATGATTGAAAGACCATAATGACCCAACTCGTATGGCTTCGGCGCGATCTGCGCTTGGCCGATAATCCGGCGCTCTACCATGCCGCCAAGGCTGGCCCCGTCATCGCGGTCTATGTCCTCGACGACGATAGCCCCAAGCACCACGCCTATGGCGGGGCCTCGCGCTGGTGGCTGCATCACTCGCTCAGCAGCCTTGCCAAGAGCCTCGAAGCCAGGGGCTCGAAGCTGATCCTTCGGCGCGGCGATGCGGTGGAGGTGCTCACCAAGCTCGCCGCCGAAACCGGCAAGACCACCATCCACGCCAATTGCCACTACGAACCGTGGTGGCTCAATGCCGAGCGCAAGCTCGCCAAATGCCTCGACCTGCAACTCCACCACGGTAATTACCTGATGGTGCCGGGCAGCATCACGACCGGCACCGGCGGGCAGTACAAGATCTACACCCCCTTCAGCCGCGCGGTGCGCGCCGAATTCCCGCCGCGCCCCGAACTCCCCGCGCCCGAGCGTCTGGAGGCGCCCGCAACGTGGCCCGCCTCCGACGATCTGGCCGCATGGAACCTCCTCCCCACCAAGCCCGACTGGGCGGGCGGGATGCGCGACTTCTGGGAGGTCGGCGAGGACGCCGCCCACGCGCGCCTCGCGGCTTGGGAAGCGGACGTCGACGACTATGACGACAAGCGCAATCTGCCGAGCGTCGACAAGGTCTCGCGCCTCTCGCCGCATCTGCATTTCGGCGAGATCTCGCCGATCCAGATCTGGCACCGCTTCAGCCACAAGCGCTCCAAGGGCTGGGAGACCTTCGAGGGCGAGCTGATCTGGCGCGACTATTCGCAGAACGCGATCCTGCAATTCCCCGCCTACGCGACGCAAAACTACCGCGAGGATTTCAACCGCTTCCCGTGGCGCGATCCCGCCACCGATCCCGCCGCCGCGCGCGACCTGAAGGCATGGCAGCAGGGCCGCACCGGCTACCCGATCGTCGATGCCGGGATGCGCCAGCTGTGGCAGACCG
>NZ_JAMNXL010000032.1 GCF_023653175.1 Erythrobacter sp.
CCCCCGCGCCGCATCACATGTGGATCGGCTTGCCCGTCACCGCCATCGCCGCTTCCTTGAAGGCTTCGGCATGGGTGGGGTGGGCGTGGCAGGTATAGGCGATGTCCTCGGAGGTGGCGCCGAATTCCATCGCCTGCGCGGCCTGGGCGATCATCGTGCCTGCAAGGCTGTTGATCATCCACACGCCGACCACGCGGTCGGTCGCGGCATCGGCGATGACTTTCACAAAACCGTCGGTGTCGCGGTTGGCCTTGGCGCGGCTGTTGGCCATCATCGGGAACTTGCCGACCTTGACCGCAAGGCCCCGCTCCTTGGCCTGCTCCTCGGTGAGGCCGACGCCTGCGATCTCGGGCGCGGTGTAGACGACGCTGGGGATCACATCGTGGTTCACGATCCCCGTAAGCCCGGCGATGTTCTCGGCAACCGCGATGCCCTCATCCTCGGCCTTGTGGGCGAGCATCGGGCCGGGGACGACATCGCCGATCGCCCAGATGCCCGGGACGGTAGTGGCGAAATCGTGGTCGATCTCGATCTGGCCGCGGTTGTTGACGGCAAGGCCGGCCTTATCCAGCGCGAGGCCATCGGTGTTGGCGCGGCGGCCGATCGCGACGAGCACGTGGCTGGCGGTGACGGTCTGCGCCTCGCCGCCCGCAGCGGGTTCGACGGTGAGGGTGACGGTCTTGCCGTCCACGGCAGCGCCGGTCACCTTCTGGCCGAGCATCATTGCCATGCCCTGCTTCTTGAAGATTTTCTGCGCCTCCTTGCGCACCTCGCCGTCCATGCCGGGGAGCAACTGGTCGAGGAATTCGATCACGGTGACCTTGGCACCCAAGCGCCGCCAGACCGAGCCAAGTTCGAGGCCGATCACACCGCCGCCGATCACCACGAGGTGCTCGGGCACTTCCTCAAGGTCGAGCGCGCCGGTGCTGTCGACGATCCGCTTGGCCGCGTTGTCGACGGGGACACCGGGGAGCGGGGTGACGCTGGAGCCGGTGGCGATCACGATGTCCTTGGCAGTGACCTTCTCGCCCGCGACGGTGACGGTGTGGGCGTCTTCGAACGCGGCATGGCCCTTGAGCCAGGTGACCTTGTTCTTCTTGAACAGGAACTCGATCCCGCCGGTCAGCTCGCCCACGGCCTTGGTCTTTTCCTCCATCATCCGGCCCAGATCGAGCGTCGGGGTGGCGGTGATGCCCCAGGTGGCGAAATGGCCATTGCGGGCCTCGTCAAACAGCTCCGAGCCGTGGAGCAGCGCCTTCGAAGGTATGCACCCGACATTGAGGCACGTCCCGCCCAGCGTTGCGCGCGATTCCACGCAGGCGGTCTTCAGCCCGAGCTGTGCCGCACGGATCGCCGCGACATAGCCGCCGGGGCCGGCACCGATGATGAGGACGTCGTAGTCGTAGGAAGCTTCGGACATTGTCGGAGGGTCTCCGGTATCAGGTGATGACCGCAAGGGCGCTCAGGCCCCCGGCTGCGGCCTTTGCCGCAAATTCGCGCAATTCGTTGAGGCGATCGGTCAGGAATGCCAGGCCGTCATCGCCTTCCTCAAGGTACATATCGGCGATGTAGACGTGTTCGTCGACCATCGCCTTAGGATTATAGCGTTGCGTGAGTGCAGCCTCATCCAGAGCGGCAGCAGCGTCGCAGAAGGTCTGCCACGCCTCTGCCGGGATCAGGAATGCCGGGCCGTAGCCATTATCTTCGCCGATTTCCTCGAATTTGCCGAGGATGATACTCAGAGGGCTGTCAGTCGAGCCGGCCGACTGGGTCAGCAGGAAATGGAGTGCGTGCCATTCCTTGTCGAGATCGATGATCGGCGCGGTTTCCCAGCCTTCTTCCGGATTGATGAAATCATAGGCGCTGTCAGGATCGGCGCGCACCGCTGCGACCTCACTGTCGCTCGCCAGTCTGGCTACCCACACCATTCCCATCGGCTGTGCTCCTCTTACAGGTCGATCAGCATCCGGGTCGGATCCTCGATTGCTTCCTTGATGATCTTCAGCGCCGTCACCGCCTCGCGCCCGTCGATCAGGCGGTGGTCGTAGGACATGGCGAGATACATCATCGGGCGGATCACGATCTGGCCGCCCCGAACCACGGCGCGATCCTCGATGCGGTGGAGGCCCAGCACCGCGCTCTGCGGCGGGTTGATGATCGGGGTGCTCATCAGGCTGCCGAACACGCCGCCGTTGGAGATCGTGAAGGTGCCGCCGGTCATGTCCTCCATCGTCAGCGTGCCCGCCTTCGCGCGCGCGCCGAAATCGGCGATGTCCTGCTCGATCCGGGCAAAGCCCTTCTTGTCGGCATCGCGGATCACGGGGACGACGAGGCCATTGGGCGCGCTGACCGCGACCGAGATGTCGACATAGTCGTGGTAGATGATCTCATCGCCGTCGATATAGGCGTTGACGCTCGGCACGTCCTTCAGCGCGAGGCAGGCGGCCTTGGCGAAGAAGCCCATGAAGCCGAGGCGGATGTCGTGCTTCTTGGCGAACAGGTCCTTGTACTTGTCGCGCGCTTCGATGACGGCGCTCATGTCGACGTCGTTGAAGGTGGTGAGCATCGCCGCATTGTCCTGCGCGGCCTTCAGGCGCTTGGCGATGGTCTGGCGCATGCGGGTCATCTTGACCCGCTCGGTGCCGCGCGCGCCGCCCGATGCGACGGGGGCTGCGGGGGCAGCGGCAGGCGCGGGCGCAGGCGCCGGGGTCGCCGGGCCCTTGGCGCGGGCTTCAGCGGCCGCCAGCACATCTTCCTTGGTCAGGCGGCCGTCCTTGCCGGTGCCCTTGATGGTGGAAGGGTCGACCCCGTGCTCCAGCACCGCACGGCGCACTGCAGGCGACATGGTCTGGGCGGGGGTGAGGAGTTCCTCGCTCGCTGCCGGAGCAGCGGTTTCCGCCTTGGCGGCTGCCGGAGCGGCGGCGGGCGCAGGCGCTGGTGCGCTCGCGCCGTCCTCGATGATCGCGATCACCGCGCCGACCTCGACCGTGTCGCCGACCGCGACCACGTGCTGGGACATCACACCCGCGACCGGCGAGGGCACATCGACCGCGACCTTGTCGGTTTCGAGGCTGGCGATCGGCTCGTCGACCGCGACCGCGTCACCGGGCTGCTTGAGCCATTCGGCAATCGTGCCTTCGGTGACGGATTCGCCGAGGACGGGGACTTTGATTTCGGTGGCCATTGGGATGGGTTCCTGAAATTTGGATATATTTCGTGTGAAGAAGGGGCGGGCCGCTCAAAGCCCCAGCGCGGCGGCGACGAGCGCCTCCTGCTGGGCCTTGTGGCGGCTGGCGAGGCCTGTCGCGGGCGAGGCGGCGGCGTCGCGTCCGGCATAGCTCGGCCGCTTGCCCGCATGCCCGGCCTTCGCCAGCGATTCCTCGATCCGCTCATTGACGAAGAACCACGCGCCGTTGTTGCGCGGCTCTTCCTGACACCACACGACTTCCTCGAGGCCGGTCATGCGCCCGAGCCGCAGCGCCAGCGGGTCGCCGGGGAAGGGGAAGAGCTGCTCGATGCGGACGATCGAGACGTCATCCAGCCCCGCCGCATCGCGCGCCTCGATCAGGTCATAGGCGACCTTGCCCGAACACAGCACCAGACGCCGCACCTTCTCGTCCGCAATCTCGGCCGGATCGGAGAGGATGCGCCGGAACTGCCGCTCGCCGAGGAAGGAATCGCGCACCGATTTCGCCATCGGGTGACGCAGCAGCGACTTGGGGCTCATGATGATCAGCGGCTTGCGGAAGCTCCGCAGCATCTGGCGGCGCAGCACGTGGAAGTAGTTCGCCGGCGTGGTAATGTTGCACACGCACATATTGTCGTCGGCGCACAGCTGCAGGAACCGCTCGAGCCGCGCGGAGGAGTGCTCCGGGCCCTGTCCCTCGTAGCCGTGCGGCAGCAGCATCACGAGGCCGTTGGCCCGCAGCCACTTGCTCTCGCCCGACGCGATGTACTGATCGATCATGATCTGCGCGCCGTTGGCGAAATCGCCGAACTGGGCCTCCCACAACACGAGGCTCTTGGGATCGGCCATGGCAAAGCCGTATTCGAAGCCGAGCACGCCGTATTCCGACAGGGTGGAATCGTGCACCTCGAACTTGCCATGGGGCAGGGTCGAGAGCGGCACATATTTGCGTTCGGACTTCTGGTCGACCCACACGGCATGGCGCTGCGAGAAAGTGCCGCGGCCCGAATCCTGGCCCGACAGGCGCACCCCGTAGCCTTCCATCACGAGGCTGCCGAAAGCGAGCGCCTCGGCGGTTGCCCAGTCGAAGCCTTCGCCGGAAGCGAACATCTCGCGCTTGGCGGTGAGCACACGGTCGAGGGTCTTGTGGACCTCGAGATCGGCGGGGACTTCGGTCAACACGCGGCCGAGCGCGTCGAACACCTTGGGCTCGATCGCGGTCTCGACCGAGCGGCGCGCGGTTTCCGGGTCGGCGGGCTTGTTGAGCCCGGCCCAGCGGCCGCCGAACCAGTCGGCCTCGTTGGCCTTGTAGCTCTTGCCCGCCTCGAATTCCTCTTCGAGCAGCGCGGTGAATTCACCCGCGATCCGGTCACGCGTGCCGGGTTCGACCACGCCCTCGCGGATCAGGCGCGCTTCATAGGCAACGCTGACCTTGGGGTGCTGGCCGATCTTGCCATACATCACCGGCTGGGTGAACTTGGGCTCGTCACCCTCGTTGTGGCCGAAGCGGCGGTAGCACCACATGTCGATCACCACGTCGCGGTGGAAGGTCTGGCGATATTCGACTGCGAGCTTGCAGGCGAAGGTCACGGCTTCGGGATCATCGCCGTTGACGTGCAGGATCGGTGCCATCACGCCCTTGGCCACATCGCTCGGATAGGGCGAGGACCGCGCGAACTTCGGCGAGGTCGTGAAGCCGATCTGGTTGTTGATGATGAAGTGGACGCAGCCGCCGGTGTCGTAGCCGGGGACGCCCGAGAGCGAGAGGCTCTCCCACACCACGCCTTGCCCTGCAAAGGCCGCATCGCCGTGGATCAGCACCGGGAGCACCTGATCCTTCTTCTTCAGATCGTCGCGGATCGCCTGCTGCGCGCGGGTCTTGCCGAGCACCACCGGGTTCACCGTCTCGAGGTGCGAGGGGTTGGGCACGAGGCTCATGTGCACCGAGATCCCGTCGAACTCACGGTCGGTCGAGGTGCCGAGGTGATACTTCACGTCGCCCGAACCGCCGACATCATCGGGGTTGGCCGAGCCGCCCGAGAATTCGTGGAAGATCACGCGGTAGGGCTTGGCCATCACGTTGGCGAGCACGTTCAACCGGCCGCGGTGGGCCATGCCGTAGATGATCTCGCGCACGCCCGCGCTGCCGCCGTGCTTGATCACGGCTTCCAGCGCCGGGATCATGGATTCGCCGCCGTCGAGGCCGAAGCGCTTGGTGCCGACGTACTTCTTGGCGAGGAACTCCTCGTAGCCTTCCCCGCGCAGCACCGCGGCGAGGATCGCCTTCTTGCCTTCAGGCGTGAACTGGATCGTCTCGCCCGGGCTTTCGAACTTGTCCTGGAGGAAGCGGCGTTCCTCGGTATCGGCGATGTGCATGTATTCGAGGCCGACCTTGCCGCAATACACTTCGCGCAGGCGCTGGTGGAGCTTGCCCACCGTGGTCCATTCCATGCCGAGCACGCCGCCGACATAGACGTCCTCGTTCTCCTTGCCTGCAAGGCCGTGCCATTCGAGCGTCAGGTCAGCTGGGCCCTCGCGGTTGCTGAGGCCCAGCGGATCGAGGTCCGCCGCCATGTGGCCGCGCACGCGGTAGAGGCGAACGAGCGTCATCGCCGCGATCGAGAGCGCTGCGGCCTTTTCGACCGCCTTGGGATCGGTCGGCTTGCCGGCGTCCTTCGCCGCCTGCTTGACCGCGAGCTTCATCTCGGTCGGGTCCATCGCCGCGGTAAGATCCGCGCCGCTGTCCGCGAGCGTGTCGAGCCAGCCGCGCTTCGCCCACGAAGGGCCGGGCTGCGGGCCTTCCTGATCGGTGAAGGCGGGGATGAAGTTTTGCGGTTCGTTGCCCATCATGGGACTCCTGGGGAGGAGGAAGGATGCCCCCTCGCTACGCGGCGAGGGGGCGGTAGTCGCTAACTCAGGCGTTTTCTTTCAGCATCGCGGCAAGGGTTTCCCCGAGCAGCGAGGGCGAGGGCGAGACGCGGATGCCCGCATCTTCCATCGCCGCGATCTTGTCTTCCGCGCCGCCCTGACCGCCGCTGACGATCGCGCCCGCGTGGCCCATGCGGCGACCCGGAGGGGCGGTGCGCCCGGCAATGAAGCCGACCATCGGCTTGGCGCGGCCCTTGGCGCGTTCGGCCTTGATGAAGGCGGCGGCCTCTTCTTCGGCCGAACCGCCGATTTCGCCGATCATGATGATGGACTCGGTCTCGGGATCGTCGAGGAACAGGTCGAGCACGTCGATGAAGTTGGTGCCGTTGACCGGGTCGCCGCCGATGCCGACCGCGGTGGTCTGGCCGAGGCCCGCCATGGTGGTCTGGTGCACGGCCTCATAGGTGAGCGTGCCCGAACGCGAGACGATGCCGACCGAGCCCTTCTTGAAGATATTGGCCGGCATGATGCCGATCTTGCACTCGTTCGGCGTCAGCACGCCGGGGCAGTTGGGGCCGATGAGGCGCGACTTGGAGCCCGACAGCGCGCGCTTGGCGCGGACCATGTCGAGCACCGGAATGCCTTCGGTGATGCAGATGATCAGTTCGATCTCGGCATCGATCGCTTCGCAGATCGCGTCAGCGGCGAACGGCGGCGGAACGTAGATGCACGAAGCTGTCGCGCCGGTCGCGGCCTTGGCTTCGCGCACGGTGTTGAACTGCGGCAGGCCGATGTGGGTGGTGCCGCCCTTGCCCGGGGTCACGCCCGCGACCATCTGCGTCCCGTAATCGAGCGCGGCCTGGGTGTGGAAGGTGCCGGTGTTGCCGGTCATGCCTTGCGTGATGACCTTGGTGTCTTTGTTTACGAGGATGGACATTCAGTAGCTCCTAGAAGGCGGCGCCGATGAGGCGGATTTTGGGTTGGTCGGACGAATTGTCCGTGAAGAACTGGAGGCCGCGGGCATTGCTGCCACCGCCGAACATCCAGACGAGACTGTCCTTCTGTTCGATCGGCTTTTTCTTGAGCAGCACCTCGAAGGCGGTGCGCATCTGCTTCTGCTGGTCCGGCGACGGCAGCGTGGCTTCGACCACGCAGATGCGTGATACGCCATCAGGATCAGCCGGGAAGGTGACCTTCACAGGCAGGCCTTTGGCTGCAAGATAGCTGCCATCGTCCTGCTTTTCCCATTCGGCGCTGCCGTCGAATTTCGAACGGTCCGCGCCCTTTTTGCCTGCCGCGAGGACGCAGGTGGTTGCGCCCTCCATCGCCCGCACCAACGCTGAGGGGTCTTCCTGCGCATTGGCAGAAGACCCCAGCACTGCGGCGGCGATCACGGCAGGCAGGAACAGCTTAGGCAAGGCTGCCATCCAGCGCCTTGCAGGCCTCAAGCAGTTCCTTGACCGCGTCGACACTGACCTGGAGGTTGGCCTTCTCTTCGTCCGAAAGGCTGATCTCGATCACCTCTTCCGCGCCGTTCGCGCCGATCACCACCGGCACGCCGACATAGAGACCGTCGACGCCGTACTTGCCGTCAACCTGCACCGCGCAAGGGAGGATGCGCTTCTGGTCGTAGAGGTAGGCTTCGGCCATCGAAATGGCGCTGGTGGCGGGGGCATAGAAGGCCGAGCCGGTCTTGAGCAGCGCGACGATCTCGCCGCCGCCCGAACGGGTGCGCTGGACGATTTCGCCGAGGCGGTCTTCGGAGATGCCCTTGATCTTGGCCATGTCCGCGACCGGGATGCCGTTGATCGTCGAGTAGGACAGCACCGGCACCATCGTGTCGCCGTGGCCGCCAAGCACGAAGGCGTTCACGTCCTTGACGCTGACGCCGAATTCCCACGCGAGGAAGGTGGCAAAGCGCGCCGAGTCGAGCACGCCGGCCATGCCGACGACCTTGTTGGCGGGGAGGCCCGAGAACTCGCGCAGCGCCCACACCATCGCGTCGAGCGGGTTGGTGATGCAGATCACGAAGGCATCGGGGCAGTTGGCGGCAATGCCTTCGCCCACGGCCTTCATGACCTTCAAGTTGATGCCGAGCAGGTCATCGCGGCTCATGCCGGGCTTGCGCGCCACGCCCGCGGTGACGATCACGACGTCGCTGCCCGCGATGTCGGCATAGTCGTTGGAACCGGTGATACTCGCGTCAAAGCCCTCGACCGGGCCGCACTGCGACAGATCGAGCGCCTTGCCCTGCGGAATGCCCTCGGCCACGTCAAACAGGACGATGTCGCCAAGGCCCTTCAAGGCCGCGAGGTGTGCGAGCGTGCCGCCGATATTGCCGGCGCCGACGAGGGCGATCTTCTTGCGGGCCATGTGTGGACTTCCTTCCCTGATCCGTCGGGACGAAGTTATGGGGCGCGCCCAAAGGCAAGTGGCGCTGGTGCCTGCCTCCCGTCCCAAGCGGCTGGGCACCCGTTACACAAGGCGCGGTAGGCCGCTGAAAAGGGGAATGCAACCGTCAAAAAGTCTGATGCGGAAACTATCTTTGCAAATAGTTTGCAATTGCAATAATGGTTCGGATCACCCCCTCAGGGAAACACCGTAGCGCAGCTGCCGTAAGGGAAGGGCCCCGCGGCGCTCAGGCCGGCTCGAGCACCCGGCCGGCGCGCGCCGCCAGCCGACGGTCGAACATCTGCGTGATCGCGAGCCAGTGGTCTTGTCCATTCGCATCGCCGCGCTTCCGCGCCTCGGCGGCAAGATCGACCGCGACTTCGGCCGCAGCCAGTCCGTGAACCGCGAAATGCCGCAAGGCATCGGCGAGCAGCGGATCGAAGGCAGTGCCGGCCGGAGCCTCTGCGCTGCCCTCGCGCCGGTTGTCATTCGCCGCCCGCGCCAGCACCGGCGCGATCAGCCCGCGCCCTGCGGCGCGCCAGCCCAGACGGCGGGCAGGGTGATTGGCGGAAGCGAAGCGGACGGACATGGGGCGTGGGTTTCCTGCTTGTTGGCCTGCGCAAGAAAACTGCGCGGACGGGTCACAATCCCCTAGCGGCCCGCCGCTAAGGCTTGGTGTGACAACAGGGTTTCGGCAGTTTTAACCTTGTTTCGCCTGAGGCCTTAGTTGGCGGGCGCGGTTCCGGGGCCGGGCTGCGCCTTCCACTGCCCGGCGCGGGCATATTCGGGCTTCACCGATCCTGTGCCGGCGACCGGCTCGCCCGGTGCGGGGGGAGCTGCGGCCACGCCCTGCTTGCGTTCGCGCACGGGAGCGATGTCGTAGCCGATCGCCGGCAGAGCCCCCGCTGAGCTCGCCGCAGGCGGCCCTGCCGGCACCATTGGGCCCGCGCCCGCAGGCAGCGGCGTGGTGCGTCCGCTCACCACCGGTTCGAACCCGGCATAGCCGCCCCTGAACGCCGCCGCCGATCCGCTCGCGCCGCGGGTGCGGTAGAAGCGGTGCGCGCCGATCGTGCCGATATGGTCGAGGCTGCTCGCCCAGTAGGGATTGACCCAGAGCGTGTGGTAGTGCGTCGCGAGGCCCACGGGGGCATAGACGCTGCCGTTCAATGCCTCGTCGGCGAGGCGCTGCGCCCGCGCCCAGCTCGCGCCAGACGGGCGGCGTGCGAGGCTGCCGTCGCAGGTGAAGGTGAACTGGCAGCCGGTCGAGCGCTCCGAACCCTGATAGACCACGCCGCACACGCTCGACGGCCAGGACGGGTGGGCGACGCGGTTGAGCACCACCTGCGCCACCGCGCGCTGCCCGGCCTCACTTTCGCTGGCGGCCTCGTACCACACGGCCTGCGCGAGGCATTCCGAGGCGCGCAGATGCGAGATGCCGGCGGCGGGCATGTAGAAGGGCTTGGCCGCCGCGCCGACATCGATGAGCGCGCCGAGCTCGCGTCCGCTCTCCGCGCCTTGCGCCAGCGGGTCATCGGTCGGCAGCGCGACCAGCGCGGTGCCGGCAGGGTCGGCCATGTAGTAATAGGCCGAGCCCGGAAAGCTCATGCCGGGGCGCTCGAAGGGCAGCGCGGCCGCGGCGGCCTGGCGGGTGGCGAGCGCGGCGGTGCTCTCGACCGCAGGCCCGGGGAGGCTGCCCACATTGCCGCCCATGCCGCCTGTAGCCGCCATTGCCGGAACGGCGATCGCCGCGAACAGCACCGCAAGACGCTTGCGGGCGGTCTTCGAGAACAGGTTGATGCCCGTCAGCACCCGGCGGCGGCGCACGCGCGGGGCGATGTTGCCTGAGGTGTCGACGAAAAGTGTGCGCTGGCGGGCCATGGTCGGCTCCGCTTACGCGCGGGTGCGCGCCGGGGCGAGGCCGCCGCAGGCCAGCGTCCCGTTTCCGGACACCCGCGCGCGGCAGGTTAAAGCGTTGCTTGTCCAGGTTCGCCAGCCTATCGCCTTGCCCCACGGGATATGGCGCGGGATCGCATCACGACAGGGCTGAGGGGCCGATGCGGCGGCGTGCTGCTGGCAGTGCTGGCGCTTGCGCTGGCCGCCTGTGCGCCCGCCGCCCCGACCGCGCCGCAACACCCCGCGCAGCCCACGCCCGCGCATCCCACCATCGTCAGCCTCAACCCCTGCCTCGATGCCATCCTCGTCGCTATCGCGCCGCCTGCCCAGGTGCTCGCGCTGTCGCATTATTCGCGCGATGCCGCGTCCAGCTCGATCCCGGCCGCCACCGCCGCGCGATACGGTGTCACCGGCGGGACGGCCGAGGAGGTGATCGCCGCGCGGCCCGATCTGGTGCTCGCATCGATCTTCCTGCCCCAGTCGACCCGCTCCGCGCTCGAGCGGGCGGGGCTCCGGGTGGAAACCTTCGGCAGCCCGACCAGCATCGCCGAGAGCGCCGATCAGGTGCGCGCGGTAGCGGCATTGGCGGGCCGCGGGGGAGAGGGCGAGGCGCTCGCCGCGCGCATCGCTGCCCGCCCGGCAAGGCCCTCCGGCCCGCCCGTCGACGCGCTGCTGTGGCAACCGGGCGAGATCGTCGCGGGCGAGCAGACCCTCGTCTCCGAACTGCTGCGCGAGGCGGGCTTTGCGAGCGACGCTGCGCGCCGGGGCTTGCGGCAGGCCGACCGGGTGAGCCTCGAGAGCGTGCTCGCCGATCCGCCGCAGGTGCTGCTGGTGGCGGGCGATGCGGCGGGGCAGCGCCATCCGCTGCTGGCGGGGCAGCTGAAGGGGGCGCATATCGCCGCCTTCGATCCCTCGCTGATCTATTGCGGCGGACCGACGATCCTGCGTGCCCGCGCCCGCCTCGCCGAAATCCGGCGGGCAGTGGAGGCGCGTCCGTGAACCGCGCGAGCCTTGTCTTCGCCGCGCTGCTGGCGGTGCTGGTGCCGCTCTCGCTGCTGGCGGGCCGCGTGTGGATTTCGCCCTTCGGCGATACGCCGCAGAACGCCGCGCTGATCCTTGCCGAGCTGCGCCTGCCGCGCGCGGTGCTGGCGGTGGTGATTGGCGCAGGCCTGGGCGCTGGGGGCGCGGCGATGCAGGGCTATCTCAGGAACCCGCTCGCCGATCCGGGCCTGTTCGGCATCGCCCCGATGGCGGCGCTGGGCGCGGTCGCGAGCTTCTGGTTCGCGCCGCTGTTGCCGCCGCTGCTGGCGGCGTGGAGCCTGCCCATCATGGCGCTCGGCGGGGCGGCGCTCGGCATGGCCGGCCTCGCGCTCATCGCGGGGCGCACCGCGCATGACGGGGCAGGGGGCACAGGCGGAGGGATCGCGCTCTTCACCCTCGCCGGGCTGATGCTGGCGAGCCTTGCCGGCGCGCTCACCGCGCTGGCCATCACGCTTGCGCCCAACCCTTTCGCGCTGTCCGAGATCGTGCTGTGGCTCAACGGCGCGCTGACCGACCGCTCGTGGCGCGAGGTGTGGATTGCCGCACCGCTCACCCTCGCCGGGATCGGCGTGCTGGCGCTGGCGGCCAGGAGCCTCGACGCGCTGACGCTGGGCGAGGCGGCGGCGCGCTCGATGGGCGTGGAGTCGCGGCGGCTGCTGCTGCTGCTCGTCATCGGCATCGGCCTCACGGTTGGCGCAGGGGTGGCGGTGGCCGGGATCATCGGCTTCGTCGGCCTCGTCGTGCCCCATCTGGTGCGCCCGTTGACCGACCGGCTTCCCTCGAGCCTGATCCTGCCGAGCGCGCTGGCGGGCGCCTGCCTCGTGCTGGCTGCGGACAGCATTGTGCGGGTTCTGCCGCTGGTCACCGAGCTGCGGCTCGGCATCGCGCTTTCGCTGATCGGTGCGCCGTTTTTCGGCTGGCTGCTGGTGCAGATGCGGCGGGGGAGGCTGTGATGTTGGCAGCGGAAAACCTCACCGTGACACGCGGCGGGCGGGAGGTGGTGAGCGCGCTCACGGCCGCACTCGCGCCGGGGCGGATCACTGCCATCGTCGGCCCCAATGGTGCGGGCAAGTCCTCGGCGCTGCTGGCGCTGGCCGGCTTGCTGGAGCCGACCGGGGGCGCGGTCACGCTGGATGGCCGGCCGCTCGGCGCGCTGGCCCCGCGCGCCCGGGCGCAGGCGATCGGCTACCTGCCGCAGAGCCCCGACGTCGCCTGGGACGTCAGCGTGGAGAGCCTCGTCGCGCTCGGCCGCCTGCCGTGGCGCGACCGCGGCACCGCAGCGGTCGCGGCGGCGCTCGCCGCGCTCGATCTGAAGAGCTTGCGCAACCGCCCTGTCAGTCGGCTCTCCGGCGGCGAGCGCGCGCGGGTGCTGCTGGCGCGTGTGCTTGCCGGAGAGCCTCGCTGGATCCTCGCCGACGAGCCGCTCGCCGCGCTCGATCTGGCGCATCAACTGGCGCTGATCGCGCACCTCAAGGCCTGCGCGAGCGCCGGGCAGGGGGTGGCCATCGTGCTCCACGATCTGGCGCTGGCGATGAACCACGCCGATCACGTGCTGGTGCTGCACGAGGGCCGCCTTGTCGCCGAAGGGCCGCCCGCCGAGGCGCTCGCCGCAGAGGTCATCGCCCGCGTCTGGGGGGTCAGCGCGCAGTGGCTGGGCGAGCCGGGGCGGCGGGGGCTGGTGGCTAATCCGCCTGCCAGCTGAAGATCAGGCGATCTTGCTTTCGATCATGATCTGGTCGGCTTCAATCTTGGTTCCGGGTGCCACACGAACCACGATATAGACCTCCTTGTCAGGGCCGATATCCTCGATAGTGCCATTGTCGTGCTGATAAGTGACGTTGCTGGCAGCCTTGATGATAAAGCCTGCCTTACCCGAGTCTTCAACGATAACGTTTTTGAAGTAGCTTTTTGCCACATCCTCGGACGAGAAGCTTTTGATATCGAATTCAGCCATCTAAATTCTCCCGCCGTTTGGATCGTCTGCCTCTAAATCTTGCTGACATCTTCGGCAGTTATGCCTTCGATGAGCTGGCCGTTGCTGTCGATGAACGTGATGCAACCGTCCTTCGTCTGGCACGCCTGCTTGAACTTTGTCTTCTGCCGATCGGAGATCGGAAGGCTGTCGATGAATGCTGGCATCGCTTGCTTGGTTTCGGCGTCGGTCAATCCTGATATCCGGGACCGAAGGCTGGTTCGGGCTTCTTCTTCCTTCTTGCCTGTTCCAGGCGGATAGGTTGTGGCGCCTAGCACTGCTGCCGCTGCGTTGCTGCTTGTAGGGCTATCCGCTGACCGTTCTGCGGCATCGCTGACAGAGACGACGGCCGCGCCGCCCGATGCTGCTAGGAGCTGTGCAGCTACGCCCGTCGCGAAATACTGCGCAAGTCCAGCAGTGGCTTCATTGCCCGTCGCATTGCCCTTCAGCTTTGCACCGAAACTGGCAAGGACAGAGTAGCTGTCTTGAACTAGTAGTTCATTCCCGACCGCGCGGACACCGACGAATTTGCAGGGGTGCACGCTCGCCTTTCCGTCGCTGCCGAAAGTAATCTCGTCGTTCAGCTTCTGCCAGGTCATGGTGGGGGGCGTGCCGCTCGTTGTCGTGATCTCGGTTGCCGGTGCACAGGGGGTGAGCATGTTCTGGCTCCCGGGCTTCTCGCCAGTGTTCGCCAGCAACGGCATGATCACCGCTTCCTGCCGATCATAGGCGATCAGCACGCTAGGCATCTGGTGCACGTCGCGTCCGACTTTCACGCCCACCGTCGTGGTTGTGCCGAACACCATCGTGTTCGAGTGCCGCGTGGCTTGCACACACCCCCCCAACAGCGGCAGCATCGCACAAGCAAGCAGCCCTACATGTCTTTGACGTAGCATATGTCTTCCCCCTTCAACGATTCCAGAATGCGCGCGGCGCTTTCGGCCTCCACGTCGTCGCGGATCACCACCAGCATCTGGCACTGGGCGGGATCGGCGATCACCCATTCGCTGTGATCGAACCCGAGCCATGCCGCAGACGCTGTCGCATCGCCGAAGCCGAGCCCCAGACTGCTGCGCCGGAAGGCGATCATGTTGCCCTTGCGTTCGGGAACAACGATACGGGTGATCCCGACCGAGACGATCTCGCGGGTCGGGCCCTCGGCCGGCAAAGTGACGGTGCATCCCTCGCAGAGCGCTGCCGCCAGGACTGAAAAGGCTACCCCCCTGAATATGACCTGTTCCCCCGCAATGGCCCGATGACAAGACAATCACAAAAAGCCCGACTTGCCAAGCGATTGCGAGGTTTGGGGGACGCAATGGCCGGGCGAGCCGGGAAGGCGAGGGTTGGTTGCGGGCGGGTGAGGCCGACATGCGGCGGGTAAAGCCCCGGGAAAGCTTCACCCGCCTGTCTTGTTGTCCTCTAGCGGGCTCCCGCCGGACGGGCCAGGTTGCGACCCTCGAAGGGACCCGGCCAGCTCTGCGGGGAGGCCCTTCATCTGGCAGAAGGGCGGCCCGTTGACGACTTCAGATTTTCTGTAGGGGAAGGCGATTCTGCGCCAAAACACTGGAAAAAAGCCACTTTGTTCCCGCACCACGCGCGCTTGCCGGGGTTTCGCTCCAACCCCGCCGCACCCGCCTTTCCGCTGGCCGCCACGTATGTTTGCCTATTCGCCCAATTCGCCCTAGCCTCCGCTCCGGCCTGGCCGCGGGGGAGGGGAGCGACATGCCCCCCGCAAGGCGGGCAGCTTGGGGGTTCGGCATGAGCGATCCGGGGAGCACGTTCCGCTACAAGGCGTTCATCAGCTATAGCTGGGCCGATGCCAAATGGGGCAAGTGGCTCCAGCACGCCATCGAAACCTACCGCACCCCGCGCGCGCCGATCGGCGCGGAACGCGCCCACGGCCCGGTGCCCGCCCGCCTCCACCCGCTGTTCAAGGACCGCGAGGAGGAAGCCGCGGGTGCCAGCATCGGCGCGGCGGTCGAGGCGGCGCTGGCTTCGAGCGAATTCCTGATCGTGGTCTGCTCGGCCACATCGGCCAAGTCGAAATGGGTCAATCGCGAGATCGCGTGGTTCAAGACCCATCGCGATCCATCCAAAGTGCTCGCCCTGATCGTTGGCGGCGAGCCGGGCGATCCCGACAACGAGTGCTTCCCCAAGGCGCTCACCCACCTTGTCGACGCGGAGGGCGCGGTCACCGACATTGCGCTCGACACCCCGCTCGCCGCCGATGCGCGCGACAGCGGTGACGGCAAGCGCATGGCGCACCTGAAGCTCGCCGCGGCGATGCTCGGCACCGGGCTCGACGAACTGGTCCGCCGCGATGAGCTTGTCCCTGCGAGCACCGAGCCCGCATTTCTATAAATGCGGGCAAGGTTTTAGGTTGCACGGCGGGGCACTTAGCATCAGCTTGGTTGTGGCAGGAGGCAAATCGCAATGAGCTGGGTCTGCGAGGAAAAACTAGCGGCAGTGGCCCTGGGGTGCGTCGGTCTTGCTACGCTCGATCCGGAAAAAGTTGTCGGAGGGGCGGTCGCGGCGACGGGGTTGATGCGGCTGTGGGGCGCAGCCCGCGAACAGGACGGCGTGGGCAGCGATGCTCTGCTGGCGCGCGTCCGCAAGCGCGTGGGCAAGGGTTTCAAGCAGTGGACGGCAGGTAACCCCGGCGCCGAGGCCGATATCCGCGCAGCCGACAATGCGATGGCTCAGCACCTCGCCGAATGCGTGCCGCCGGTCGCCGAACTCGCCAAGACCACCTATGACGACGAGGATTTCCCCGCCTACGCCGCGCGCCTGATTGTCGACCGCCTCGCCGCGCGCAACCCGATCTTCAGCGAAACCAGCGATATCCGCGTCCCCGCCGCGCGCGAATTCGCGCTGGCTGTGGTGACCGGCGCGCTGACCGAGGCGAAGAGCGTCGAGCCGTTCATGCTGCGGCTGACGCAGGAAGTGGTGCTGTTGATCCCGCAGCACTTGCAGCGAATCGAGCGGACGGTGGAGGCGGGGTTTGCCTCGCAGGACGCGCAGTTTGCCGAACTGAAGGCGATGCTCAGCAGCCAGCTTGGCATTCCCATCGAAGTCCTGGGCCGCGAGATTACCGCCATCCTCGAACTCAATCCAGCCACGTCGCAGGCCGAACTCTACGATGATCTGCGCGACTACAAACGCAAGCATGATGCTCTCGCCGCGCAGCTCGACGCCGTCCTAGTGGCCGACAACCGCATCGCCGCTTTGAAGGCCGACGCCGAAGCGGCGCTGGCGGCCTATGATCACGATGCCGCTGACCGGATTTTCGGCGAAATGCGCGCGGTCGAGGATGAGCGCATCGCCGCAGGCATGCGGCGCAGCGCCGAATATGCCGTCGGGCAGGCGCAGGCCCGCATGCTGAAGCGCGACTGGCAGGGCGCGGCGGAGGTGTGGATGGATGCGGGGCACAAGCTGGCGCTGTTCGATGCCGAGGCGGGCGGTGACCTACTCAATGCTGCCGGCAAGGCGCTGACCGACTTTGGCGAAAAGTTCGCGGGCGGAGCGATGGAGGCAGCGATCGCTGCCTATCGCGCAGCACTCGAGTTTCGCACGTACAATGATCTACCTGCTGCGTGGGCGGCGACTCAGAACAATCTAGCCGCTGCGCTCGGGGTTCTGGGTGATCGCAGCGCAGGAGAGGCGGGGATCGCGCGTTTGGCTGAGGCTGTGACGGCTTTTCGTGCGGCGCTCAAGGTATATGCTCGCGATGAGTTTCGCGCCAATTGGGCGACGACACAAGGAAATCTCGGCACTGCGCTTCGCTTGCAGGGAGAGCGCTGCGGCGAGGTCGAAGGGGACGCACTATTTGCCGAGGCAGCGACTGCGTATCGCGCTGTGTTGGAGGTATGCGATCAAGAAATTCTACCTGCTCAATGGGCGCGGGCGAAGAACAATCTTGGTGCTTTATATCTTTCGCAGTGCAAGCGTCAGCTTGGTGTGGCTGGCTTTGACCTTGTGACAGAGGCATTGGCTGCTTTTCGTGCGGCGCTGGAGGTTTGCACCCGCAACGATCTACGTGAACTATGGGCGGAGTCGCAGGTCCATTTGGGCAACGCGCTTAAAGCTCAGGGCGAACTTCTTGGCTGGACAGCGGGGATTGCGCCGCAGGGTGATGCGGTGGCGGCCTATCGTGCGGCTCTGGAGGTCTACACCCGAGATGCACACCCCGCAAATTGGGCAATGACGCAGAACAATTTGGGCATTGCGCTACAGGTGCAAGGTCAACACCAAGGTGGGGCGTCGGGGGTCGCGCTGCTGGGCGAGGCTGTGGAGGCCTATCGCGCCGCGCTTGAGGAGCAAACCCGCGATGCCATGCCTGCCCAATGGGCAGCGGCGCAAACAAACCTGGCGATTGCCTTCGAAGCGCTCTCGCAGTTGGAAATTGGATTGCGGTGTAAGCATCTCACCGAAGCGCGTTCGGCAGTTATTGCGGCGCTGGCAGTCTTTACTCCCAAACATATGCCCTTCCATCATGGCAACGCCACCAACCTCCTCGCCCGGATCGACGCCGCCCTCGCCGAGCACTGCCTCGACGCCTCCGCCCCCTCCTGACGCCCGCACCGGGGCACCAATCGCGCGCTCGTCCGTTGCACCGGCACGCTTCGATCCCCATCTCCGCCCTGCTTGCGGGCATGCCCGCCCCGCGCACCCTTGACCCACGCGAACATTTCCGGAACACAGCCCTCCCATGAGCCTCACCACCATCTCCGTGCGCGGTGCGCGCGAACACAACCTCAAGGGTATCGACATCGATCTGCCGCGCGATGCGCTGATCGTGGTCACCGGGCTTTCGGGATCGGGCAAGTCGAGTCTCGCGTTCGACACCATCTATGCCGAGGGGCAGCGGCGCTATGTCGAGAGCCTCTCGGCCTATGCGCGCCAGTTCCTCGAGATGATGCAGAAGCCCGATGTCGAGCATATCGACGGCCTCAGCCCCGCAATCTCGATTGAGCAGAAGACGACCAGCCGCAACCCGCGTTCGACCGTGGCGACCGTCACCGAGATCTATGACTACATGCGCCTGCTGTGGGCGCGGGTGGGGACGCCCTACTCGCCCGCCACGGGCGAGCCGATCAGCGCGCAGACCGTCAGCCAGATGGTCGACCGGGTGATGGCGCTGCCCGAAGGCACGCGCGCCTATCTGCTCGCCCCGGTGGTCCGCGGGAGGAAGGGCGAATACCGCAAGGAAATCGCCGAATGGCAGCGGCAGGGCTTCACCCGCGTGCGGATCGACGGGGAGATCTACCCGATCGAGGAAGCGCCTACGCTCGACAAGAAGTTCAAGCATGACATCGAAGTGGTGGTTGACCGCATCGCGGTGCGCGAAGGGATCGAGACGCGGCTGGCGGACAGCTTCGAGCAGGCTTTGAAGCTGGCCGAGGGGCTCGCCTATGTCGATCTCGCCGATGGCGTGGTGCCGGGGCGCGAGGGTGAGGCGCAGGGCGGCGCGATGAAGGGGGCGGGGCTGCCCGCCAACCGCATCGTGTTCTCGGAAAAGTTCGCCTGTCCGGTGAGCGGCTTCACGATTGAGGAAATCGAGCCGCGGCTGTTCTCCTTCAACGCCCCCCAGGGCGCGTGCCCGGCCTGCGACGGGATCGGCGAGAAGATGCTGTTCGACCCTCAGCTTGTCGTCCCCAACGAGGCGCTCACCCTCAAGCAGGGCGCGGTGGTGCCCTGGGCCAAGTCCAACCCGCCTTCGCCTTACTACATGCAGGTGCTCGCGAGCCTTGCGAAGGCCTATGGCTTCGACCTGACGACCCCGTGGAAGGACTTGGCGCCCGAACAGAAGCTCATCATCCTCCACGGCACGGGCGGGCTGCCGGTGCCGCTGACCTTCAAGGACGGGCGCCGCGAATACACCGTCCACAAGGCGTTCGAGGGCGTGATCGGCAACCTCAACCGTCGCATGATGCAGACCGAGAGCGCGTGGATGCAGGAGGAACTCTCCAAGTACCAGACCGCGCAGGCCTGCGAGACCTGCGGCGGCAAGCGCCTCAACGAGAAGGCGCTCAGCGTGAAGATCCCCAGCGCCGCCGGGCCGACCGACATCGCCACCCCGGTGCAGATGAGCGTGGCGGACGCCAAGGCGTGGTTCCTCGGGCTCGACGAACACCTCACCGCCCAGCAAAGCCAGATCGCCAAGGCCATCCTCAAGGAGATCAACGAGCGGCTGGGCTTCCTCGACAATGTCGGGCTCGACTACCTCAACCTCGACCGCACCTCCGGCACCCTCAGCGGGGGCGAGAGCCAGCGCATCCGCCTCGCCTCGCAGATCGGCTCCGGCCTCTCAGGCGTGCTCTACGTGCTCGACGAGCCCAGCATCGGCCTCCACCAGCGCGACAACGACCGCTTGCTCGAAACCCTCAAGCGCCTGCGCGACCTCGGCAACACGGTGATCGTCGTCGAGCATGACGAGGACGCGATCCGCGCCGCCGACCATATCGTCGACCTCGGCCCCGGCGCCGGGGTGCATGGGGGCGAGGTGGTCGCGGAAGGGACGCTCAAGCAGATCCTCAAGGCCAAGGGCAGCCTCACCGCCGACTACCTCACCGGCAAGCGCAAGATCGAGGTGCCGAAGAAGCGGCGCAAGGGCAACGGGCACCACATCGTGGTCAAGAACGCGCGCGCCAACAACCTCAAGGGCGTCACGGCGAAAATCCCGCTCGGCACCTTCACCTGCATCACCGGGGTCTCGGGGAGCGGCAAGTCCTCGCTCACCATCGACACCCTGCAAGCCGGCGCCTCCCGCGTGCTCAACGGCGCGCGGGTCATCGCGGGGGCGCACGACGCCATCACCGGGCTCGAATATTGCGACAAGGTCATCGAGATCGACCAGTCCCCCATCGGCCGCACCCCGCGCTCCAACCCCGCCACCTACACCGGCGCCTTCACCCAGATCCGCGACTGGTTCGCCGGCCTCCCCGAAAGCCTCGCGCGCGGCTACAAGCCCGGGCGCTTCTCCTTCAACGTCAAGGGCGGCCGCTGCGAGAAGTGCCAGGGCGACGGCCTCATCAAGATCGAGATGCACTTCCTCCCCGACGTCTACGTCACCTGCGAGGAATGCCACGGCAAGCGCTACAACCGCGAAACGCTCGAGGTGAAGTTCAAGGGCCACTCGATCGCCGACGTGCTCGACATGACGATCGAGGATGCCGAGGAGTTCTTCAAGGCCGTCCCCCCGATCCGCGAGAAGATGCGGATGCTCAACGAGGTCGGCCTCGGCTACGTGAAAGTCGGCCAGCAGGCGACTACCCTGTCCGGCGGCGAGGCGCAGCGCGTCAAACTCGGCAAGGAACTCGCCCGCCGCTCGACCGGCCAGACGCTCTACATTCTGGATGAACCCACCACCGGCCTGCATTTCGAGGACGTGCGCAAGCTCCTCGAAGTGCTGCACCGGCTGGTGGAGCAGGGCAACTCGGTCGTCGTGATCGAGCACAACCTCGACGTGATCAAGACCGCCGACTGGATCATCGACCTCGGCCCCGAGGGCGGGGTGCGCGGCGGGGAGATTGTGGCCGAGGGCACGCCGGAGAAGGTGGTGAAGGAGCCGCGGTCGTTCACGGGGCAGTATCTGGCGCCGCTGCTCACTCGGTAGGTAACGACGACCTGCGCTGCGCTTCTCGAAGGATGCGGTGCCCCGTCAGGCAATTGCGTCATCAAGCGCCGCTCGAATGCGATCTAAAATCGGATCAAAAGAAGAGAACGAATATTTTTCGAAGTTCTTCAAAATGTGGCTCCCGAGAATGAATTTCCCGAAGTGCGCTGACGTGTCATAATCTTTTTGCGAAGAAAAAGTCTTACCTCCTAAGTTCACATTCAGTGCGACTGGATCGAGAAAATCCTCGATAGAAGTTTCTATCTTTGGCGGCGCTTGCGGAGTTTTGACAACATATAGAGATTTTTCCAATTTGAAGAAATTTGATTCGATCTTCGTGCTTATATCTATTTTGTAGACGTCTTTAATAACCTTTTGAGCGGATCCGATACCAGAATCATTATCTAGTACGATTAAGACTGGACGTCGGTTGTAGTTAGTTGAAAGCCTCCGAACAAAATTTCTGTGCCGTTCTAAAAAAACGCTGAAATTTGAAGATCCACCAGGAATTCCCATCACTCTTGATGCTGTTTTAGGGAAGTTGAAGAAATCAATAAGTATTTCATTATCGGCTGCCGCCTTATGGTCGACAAGTAAATTCAAAGATTTATCTGCTGAGAGAAGGGCGGCCTTTATATAGAAGATGTCGCTAATGCCTTCTGTGATAATCAGAGGGCGTGAAGGTTTCACCAAATACTTGAAATAGAGGAAATCAGAATAGGTTCTTGCAATGGCCGAAGGATTGTAGAATTTGGGGTTCACTTCGCGATCGTCGGAGCGGTCCGAAATTTGGAACAGGTAGCTCAGTCGACCTTCGAGAGCAGCAAGCTGGTCGGTGGTCGGGCTTTCATCGGTGCAATTCCAGCGATAGCTGTCTGTGAATCGCGGCAAGAACCAATCTTTATTACGAAGCATCGCGTGCACGGCAGCGCGGGACGCTTTGTAAGTTTCTCGAGGTATGGCCACCTTCTTATTTACAACAAGTCCGGTGACGAGTTGGCGGCTGTCGTGCGATGACAGGCGAGTTTTGGTAGGGTTGATGACAAATCCTGCCGACTTCACTCGTGCGTCTAGCTCGTCGCTTGGTTCCCAGCCTTGGTCAGACGAGGATGCCTTTGCAATCAAAGATGGAAATGTTTTTTGATTAGTTGAAAAGGTGATGTCGTCTGCGTAGCGGGAGTAAGTGCATCTCGCGCGACGCGCTAATCTAGCCAATCTGAAATCCAAGCTGCCGCAAATCAAATTCGAAACAACCGGCGACGTTGCTGCGCCTTGGGGTAGTTGATTTTTGTAGCAGCAGATTTGTGCGACCAGGGTTGCAACTTTAGGATCTAGAGCAAAGCTGCGGTTGCTTATGAAGAAACCTCGCACACGACCGAAGTTTATGGTTGGGAAAAAATCCTGCAGGTCGATGTTGAAAACCCACCTTTTCCCGATGTGCTCATGAGCATTATCGTAAATGGTACGCTTCTTCTCAAAACCATACGATCTGCGCGGTCTATGATTTTGATCGATCTCATACTGACATTCGTAGAGGACTTTTGAGAGTCGCTTTTGGAGGCTTTTCAGGCTCTCGTTGGGGACGGAAATAAGCCGAGTGCCGCCATTTTTTTTGCTTAAGCAGACCTCAGTGTAACGGTGCTCTTCAGAAAGAATGAAAAGCAAATATGTGAGATGCTTTGGCTGAATATCTAACAAAGCGCCTAAGTCATAAGAATTTTTGCAGGCTTGCAGATCAGAAAGCATATCGTCCGTAGGCACTCCTATGCGATCGTCGATCGATTATCATTCAAGGATTTCCACCATCATGGCCTCGTAAGGCAGCAAGCGGTGGTAACGCACTTCTCAAACGCTGCGAAACACAGCGGAAGGTTCTGCCTACGGACTTAGCGGGATAATCGCGAAATTGACTACTCATGTCAATTTGCATCTCGTTGGGATCTTTGTGTTTCTGGCATGCTGCCTGACAAGCCCTTTCCTACACCCCCAAACCCCCTGTACCCTCCCGCGCAGGCGTCGGCTCTGCGCTCCACCTCTCTCGCGCCGCGGTCCGCTCCCGCCAGCCCTCGCCGGGTGCGAGGAGCGGGGGAGGGGGCTCGGGGGCTTCGAGGGGGCGGCGGGCAGCGGCGGCGCTCCCGAAAAGAACTTGCACCCCTCGCAAGGAGCCCGCGCGCATGAGCCGCATCAATGAAGCTTCCGCCGATCCGTCGCCGCCCTATGATCCCGGGCAGAAGCTGCCCAGCGCGCCGACCCGGCTGCTCGATCCCGAGGGGCGGGCGTTTGTCGCCGAGTGGCAGGCGCATCTCGATGCGGGGCGGATCGGGGGGAACCCTCCCATGAGCGATGAGGCCCGCGCGGCGATCCTCGCCAATGAGCGGGTGGTGATGGGGCCGCGGTGGCGCGGGGGGCGGTGAGGCGCGGCGCGGGGGCGGTCGGTGGAGGGCTGGGGCGAAATGCGCGGGGCCACCGTGTCCCTTGCGGGTAACTCTCTGATATAGAAAAACACTGCCGCGATCCGGCCGCCGCATGCTGCCGGTTTGCGCGCACTCGTCGCCATGTGGTCGAATGTCGTTGCCCGGTCGTCGGCGGGTCGTCACCGCCCCGTCGCGGGCGCGTCACCCGGTCGTCGGCGTCTCCGGGGCAGGCCTGCGGCGCTCCCACGCGGCCACGGCGGCAAAGGTGAGCGTGCCGCTCGCCAGCATCCACAGGAAGGCGCCCGGCACCTCCAGCACCCAGTCGAGCGCCACGAGGCTCGCCATCTGCACCACAATTGCGGCAAGGGCGGCAAGCCGCGCGCGTGATCCGGCGAGCCCGGCGATGATCGGCACCGCGAGCACCGCGCCGATCGCGCCGGCGTCCATCACCAGCGACCGCAGCGATTCTCCCGAGAGCGCCAGCCCCGCCGCCAGCGCCGCCGCGGCGATCGTCGCCCACCGCGCGGCACGCAGCAGGGCGCGGGGAGAAGCGTTCGGATTCAAGCGTTTGTACCCGCTCTCGGTGACCACCGCCGAGACCGCGAGCAGAGCGCTATCGACCGAGGAGAGGATCGCCGAGACCAGCGCTCCGGTGAAGATGATCAGCAGCCAGTCGGGAAAGAGCGCCTTGGCGAGGGAGGGGAGGAAGGCCTCGCCCTCGGCCAGCGGGAGGCCGAGTTGCGGAGCGAAGAGGCCGAAGCTGACGGGGATGAGCCCCGCGGCAAGGTAGATCCCCGC
>NZ_JAMNXL010000033.1 GCF_023653175.1 Erythrobacter sp.
CGCGAGCTCGGCGCGGTCACCTCGGACGCACTGGTCGAACAGGACAAGAAGATCGAGTTCACCGGTCTCGAGCGCGAAGCGGTCGCCCTGCGCGAACAGCTCAAGTCGCTGCTCGATCGCTTCAACCAGATCACTGCCGCATCCAACCTGCAGGCAAGCTCGATCACGCCGCTCGACACCGCGACGGTGCCCAGCTCGCCGATCGCTCCCAGCCTGTCGCGCAATCTGATGATCGCCGTGGTGCTGGGCTTCGGTCTGGCCGCCGGTCTTGCGCTCGTGCGCGAGATCTTCGTCGACCAGTTCCGTCGCGGCGAAGACATCGAGGATCGCCTCGGCATCACGTTCCTGGGGCATACGCCCTTCGTGAAGAGCGACGATCTGGAAAACGAGGAAGGCAACCAGTTCAGCACGCTGATGGAGGCATACGCCGCGATCCGATCGACGATCGACTATGCCGTGCCCCGCAAGGGCGCCGTGATCCAGTTCACGAGCAGTCAGGCCTCGGAAGGCAAGAGCACGACCTCGCTGATCCTTGCGCAGCTGTTCGCGCGCCTCGGTCGCACGACGCTGCTGATCGACGCCGACTTGCGCAAGCCTTCGGTCCACGCGCTGCTCGGCATCGAACGGCCATCAGCCGGTCTGGCCGAGGTGCTGCTCGGCCATGTCCATTTCGACGACGCCAAGATCGAGACCGTCTGCGACAACCTGTCGATCCTCTCGGTCGCGCGGATTCCGCCCAACCCGATCGAGCTGGTTTCCTCGAGCCAGTTCCGCGACCTGATCGATGCCTGCCGGAACGAGTATTCGCTGGTGATCATCGACTCCAGCCCGATGCTGGGCCTCGCGGACTCGGCGGAAATCGCCAAGGTCGTCGATGCCACCGTCTTCGTGGTGGAAGCGAACCGCACCAGCCTTGCGCAGGCCCGCACCGCCATCGGCCGTCTGCAGGCCGTCGGCGCAAACATCATCGGCTCGGTGCTCACCAAGTACCGCGCGCTTGAGGCCGGTTCGGACTACTCCTACCAGTACCAATACTACCAGTACGGCGAACGCAAGTAGGGTCGGACGCCCGCTGACAGCGCGGCATCCGCCGACGCTGTCAGGGCGCACGCTTAGGCGTCCCCGAGCGCCAGTATGGCTGGTATGGTGGACGGCTTCCCCGGACAGGGCGAGAGCGCCGCAACCTGCAGCACATGGGTAGAAAATAAGGCAGAACGCGGCCCGGTCGGTCAGTAGCCGTCGAGCCAGTCCTTGCGCTGCTTCCAGACCGTCTTCCACATCTCGCCCTGCCCACCCTCGCGCCGCTTGATCAGGCCGACAAGCTCGTGCCCGAGGTGGCGGTTGAGCGCCGTCAGCCACAGCAGTGCGAGGCCGACCGGGCGGGCGATCCCACCGAAATGATCGCGGATAATCGTGACCTTGCCGCGATAGCTCTGGATCTGCTTCTTCGCGCTCGAGACCGCCGAGGCCCCGCCATGGTGGATGATCGTCGCATCCGGCGTGACCATCGGCCGATAGCCGAGCTTCGCCGCTCTCAGGCACATGTCGCTTTCCTCGGCATACATGAAGTAGCGCAGATCAAAGCCGCCCAACTCGCGCCACAGGCTGGTCTTCAGCAGGAAGAAGCATCCGGTGACGATGTCGACATGGCGCACTCGGTCCATCTGCCCCGAAACGCTGCGCTCGGGGTTAAACAGGGGGCTATGCGGGAACCAGCGCGATATCATCGTGACGTAGCAGATCAGGCTCCACACCGTCATGCGATTGAAGCACGAGGTCGCGTTGAGGGAGCCGTCCGCGAAGATCGTGCGTCCCCCGACGATTCCCGCCTCGGGATGGGCCTTGGCGAAGGCCAGCAGGTTCTGGATCGATCCCGGAAGCGTTTCGGTGTCCGAATTCAGCAGGAGTATCCACTCCCCGGTGGCAAACTCGGCCGCGCGGTTGTTGCCCGCCGCAAAGCCGAGATTGTCCGGGCAGCGATGCAGCTCGACCTGAGGGAAGGCTTCGGCGACGGCGTCGGCCGATCCGTCATGCGAGGCATTGTCCCACAGGATCACCTGCATCCGCAGATCGGACGCCTGCGCGTAAAGCGTCTCCAACGCCTTGAGGGTCATGTCGCGCGTATTGAAACTGACGACGATCACGGAAATTTCGACTTCGCTCGCCGACATGGGCACTGGTCCTGTTTTTTTCGAAGCGTTGCTGTCCGCGACCAGCAGATTTCGGGGTTCGATGCCGGTGAGAGGCCGACCGGATCGATGGGGAAACTAGCCGCTCAAGCCGGCCTTGTGAACAGTTTTGACAAGCTCGCCGCGCCGCTTTACGCCGATTCTCGTCGCACCCTTACAGCTGAATTATGCCGGCCCGATTGCAATGCCGTCCCGGGATTGCTGCCGCGCGGTTTTGCGCAGGAGAGAAACGCCTTGGTCTGGACACCCAACCTCATCATCGCCGGCGTCGCGAAGTGCGGGACGACCACTCTGCACGATCTTCTAGCCCAGCATCCGCGCGTGACGGGCGGGGTCGAAAAGGAGCTGTGGTTCATCAACGACCAGCACGACGAGCTGACGCCGCCCGTCAACGTCCATTCTCGCGGGCTGGATGCGTGGGTCGATCAGTTCCCGGACAAGGGGAAGGGTGATTTCGACATCTGGATGGATGCCTCGGCGACCTACGAATATCAAGACACGGCAAAACAGATCATCGCCACCCTCGATCCGCAGCCCAAGGTGATGTTCATTGTCCGCGAACCGGCGCAGCGCCTTTTCTCGCTTTACCAATACGCTAGGTATCATCACCTCCGCATTCCGCACGTCCAATCCTTCGCCCAGTTCATCGAGGAGATCCGCGAACCGGTGAACCCGCGCCTGCGCGACCAGAACGTCATGGTGCACGCGTGGAGCGGCTCGCAATACGACCGGATGCTCGAGGAATGGGGCCGGATCGTGCCGCCGGAACGACTGTTCGTCACCTCGGTGGAGGAGCTATCGCAAGATCGCGTGCGCGTCCTGACCGACATCGCCATCTGGCTTGAGATCGATCCGGCGGGCCTGATCGGGGCGGGCGTCGACCGCTCGAACCCCACGGTCGTGACGCGCAGCAGGCTCGTCCGGCAGGTCGGTAAGAAGTTGGCGAAGATCCTGCCGGAGACGCAGACGATCCGCAAAGTGAAGACGGCGCTGCGTGAACTCAATTCGACTCCGATCGATCGCGACGAGCGCCACGACAATGCCGCCTTGCTCGAATCGCTAACGGCAGAGTTCGCCCCCCACATGGCGCGGTTCGAGCAGCTGCGCCGGGAACTGGCCTGGCAAGCTCCGGCGCGGGCCGAGGCCGGCGTCTAGGCAGCAAGCCGCGGGCGCGGCCCGTCAGCGCCTTCTCAGGCGACGCGCCGACCGCGCAATTGGGGAACCCGCGGCGGTTGCGGGCGGCGTGCGGGGGCATTCTGGCGCTTCGGCAACTGATTGGCGAGCGCCGCCACTGTGCCAGCCACCAACATGTACCATGCCACGTGGTTGGCCCACAATCCGCTGGTCCAGGCCATAATCGATAGAGCCAACAGCGAAAAGACCGCGCCGAGCGTGGTTGTCCGGTCATGATCATTAAGGCGCGAGTTCCTCGTGACGCACAGGGCGACGGCCGCCATGACGCCCGCGCCGATCAGCACCGCGGTCGGCAATCCGTAGCGCACCGCCAGCGCAAGCCAGTGATTGTCGATCGTCTCGCGCAACATCCATCGCGGCCGTTCCATGGCCGCGTTGCCAATGCCAAAGAGCGGGTGCTTCTCGACCGAAACGGTGCCGTAAGCCCATATCTGAAGCCGATAATAGGCAGACCCCTTATCGAATGCGAGGAAGTTGATGAGCGTGCGGATCGCGCCTCTTCCCGTGAACATTTCCAGCACGGCGAACAGGGCAATGGCGGCATAGAACAGATAGATCAACCGCTCGCGGGTGCGAAGCACGAGGTTGAAAAAGCTTTTGTAGCCCATCAGAAAACCTAGGCTTGCGACCGTCAGATAGGCAGCAGCACTGCCCGTAAAGAAAGCGCCGGACGCGGCGAACATGCCAAGGTTGCGTTCAAATTTGCCGAGACGCGACATGAAATAGAGCGAGAGCAGCGAGCCCATGAACAGGCCCGCCGCGATCGAATGCGGAAACACCGCGCGCGCGCGCAACAGGCCGAACCGCGTTTCGTAGAGGTTCCACAGGGCAGCGCGCTGTGGGAAGAGCGGCGCGATTAGGAGCTTGTGGCTCACCGCCTCGATGATGAGGATCACTGTGATGAGCAGCATGCCGGGCAGGATAGCGATCAGCAATCTGCGTAGTCGCCGCACATCGGTGACGTATGCGCGGCTGATCAGGAAGCAGCCCAGACCGTCGATGACGAAGCTGCCGCCTGCCTCAATGCCGACTGACAGGCCGGAGGTGACGATCATCGCCCCCAGCCCCCACAGGGAACCTGCAATGATTAATATGTCGGGCAACGTCAGCGAGATTTTGCGCCGGGTCATCTGCGCAATAGCGAAAGGCAGGAGAAGCAGCGTCGCGAGGCGGTAGGGCGGCAGGACCACGCTGCCGAGTTGTACCGCCAGACCGGCGGGAAGGAGAATCGAATAAACCAGAAGGACCGGCACGATGACCTCGCGAAACGAGGAGATCGTCTGATAACCGGCCGGCGGGCGCGCCGGTACGGCACGATACGCGGGGGAGCCAGCAGCGGTGTCCATGTCTGCTTCCTGGTCGGTGAAAAGGTGGGCCGAGCCTCCCGAAGGTCTGCATTACCCCGGAGTCGCTGTCAATCTGAGGTCAATGACACCTCGCTGCGGGTTTGTCTCGCGAGAAACGGCGTCCGGGGCCGACACCGGGCCAGTGACCGCCCGGCCCCGAATGCCGATCAGGCAAGGCGCGCGCAATGCCGGCATATTACGCATATTCCGCTCTGCGAGCTCTATTGCGCTGCACTGCGTCATGACATAGGACACCCGCGTTCGGGTTCGGACACCCAGAGGCTCCTTCGAGAGGAATTGATCGACATGGCCGTTGCTGAGGATCGAGTGGGCGGGGATACGCACTACGAGAGCGAAGTGCTCAGCGACGAGTTCTATGCCAAGGAGTTTGATCGGCATTATGCGGTCAGCGCACCGGATTTCTGGCGCCGCTTCGGAGGGCAGCCCGACGTAAAGGGCAAGCGGGTTTTCGATTTCGGCAGCGGCAGCGGCGGCATGATCCATCGCCTTATGGAAGCCGGTGCCAGCTCGGCCGTCGGCGTAGATCTAGATTTCGGTGCTTCGCAATACGCCAAGAAGCGCCTCGCTCAGGAGTGGGGCGACAAGGTCGAGATCATCTGCGAAGACATTCGTGCAGTGGACTTTGCGCCCGTCGACATGATCGTGTCGCAAAACACGATGGAGCATGTCAGCCCGCTCGATGATGTGCTGTCCGCCGTGATCGAAAAGGCAGCCAGCGGGGCCGAACTTTACTTCGGCTATGCGCCCTTGTGGCATTCGCCCTTTGGCAATCATCGCTGTCCGAAAAACAATATCCCGTGGGAGCATCTCATCAAGGGCGAAAAATATGTCCCTGATTATATGCGCGATCACAAGAACAGAGACTATCCGACCGTTACGGCGGCCGGGTTCAACTGCAAGACACCGGCTGATTTCCGTGAGGCCTTCCTGAAGCAGCCGCTCGATCTCATTTCGCTGAGACGCAATGCCGGGTCTGGCGGGATGCGCAGTGTGGTCAACCGCATGGGCCTTGTTCCCGCGAGCATTCCGGGTCTGGAGAAGTATTTCACCACCGGCATGTACTGGCACTTGCGCAAGCGTTAGAGCCCGCTGAGTAGGCGATTGGACCAAAATGCATCGGAGTGTGGGAGTTTGACCCATTCTGATGATCGGGCCAAGGCGTGCAGTCTTTTGCTTGAGGTCGCTTGCCCTCGATTGAAACGCAAGTGGAGCCCAATTGCCGAATCGCCGTGATCGAGCAGACGCTTAGAGAATGTGATTGCAAACCCTGGATCGAATAACCGATCTTGAGTGCAGCGCTGCAATTCAAACCTTTGATATGCAATTTTTCTTCGCTAGATAACCGCTTGGTGCAGATAGAATTTTCCTACTCATGATTGCCTGGTTAAGCGTTCCTTGTTTGTTCGAAACAAAGGATACGTCATGGTTCAGGACAAGTTCGCAAACTCAGCCGACAGCCTTACCTCCCCGGCTTCGAAATGCTTTGCAATCACGCCGAGTGACAGCGAGGTCTTCGCTAGTTCCACGAAGGCGCTATATGTGGGCACCGGCGGGGATGTCGCGCTGATCACGGTTGAATCCGATGAAGCCGTGACCTTCCGCAATACGATCGCGGGCAGTATCCTCGACATCCGGGCCCGGCAGGTGCTCGCGACCGGTACCACTGCGCAAGATCTTGTGGGGCTTGCCTGATGGGACGCGCGTCCGTCGGTCATTCGGCCGGAAGGGCCCGGCCCCAGGTGCTGAGTTCCTCTGCGGCAGGGTCAACTGCGCTCGCCTCGCTGTCGCCTTCCGGCCAATGGGACGGGACACCGGGCACCGGTTTTGCCGTCACGCCGACGGATCCGCCGCGCACCACCGCCAAGCCTGCATGCCGTCTCGTGACGGTTCCTGGTCAGAGGTTCACGGCCACGCACGTGGTCGGGGTCGTGGCCTTCGCCAATGATGGCGGTACCTTGATCGGCGGAATCGACCGCGTCCGCTTTCATTTCGAAGGCGAAACGCGCGACGTCCTTGAGATGACCCCGCGCACCTTCATGCGGCGCGATGGCACCAGCTATCGCTGTTGGGCCTATTGGGTGGCGCTCAGGAAGCCGGCCGGCAAAGCAGGCTCGGCGCAGCTTTTTGTCGAGGCGATCCCCGCCGATGCGACCATGCAGCGGCGCGTCATCGGCCCATTCCTCTACTCGGTCGAGGACGCGCTGCACGACTTGGCCATCGAAGTCGCCGCGACCCCTGCCGAAATGCCGGGTGAACGGTACAAGACCCTTGAAGCTGCCATCGATTACGCCAAGGCACAGAGCGCCCGGAACCCCCTGATCACCGTCACCGAGACCGGCACATACCTTCCCACTGAAACCGGCCCTGCCCACACCTTTACCAACTGGTGTACCATCGAGGCTGCAAGCGGCGTGACATGCACCATTGCCCGCGACACCCAGCTCTCCGACTCGCAAAGCCGCATCGTCTACGTCTCCGACCACATCTGTTTCCGCAACGTGACCTTCGACATGCGTCGGATCGCATCGATCCAGAGCGCCAACAACACCCCCTTCTGGGCTGACCGCTGCACAATCACGAACAGTGATCCCGATCGCGGCTTCGCACGGTGGCGCGGCAATCTCCGCCCGCATGGCATCGTGTTTGAAGGCAATTCCTATGTCACCGATTGCAGGTTCGAATACCTGCCCAACCCGCTCGGCGCCGACGCTGCGCTGCTGCGCGGCAACTTCGTCACCGATGGCACGCAGGACGTGATGGGTGACGCGCAGTGCGTGGTCGCCAATACGGTTCGCAATTGGGACAGCTCCGAATGGATCAACGGACGACCAATCCTGTCTGTTACCTACACCGGCTCCGAGGCGACCGCACGCCTCTCCGCGCCGATTGTCGGCGGCGACACCCGCATCCTGACCGCGACATGGGGCGCGAACAGCGCAACCCTGACCCTCGGCAAAAGCGAAGCCGACTTTCTCGGCACCACCGGTAACGCCTACTGGCCCTCCCACGTCGTTGACTGGCTCAACACGCTGCCGGACTGGACTGCCACACTGCTCGACGACACGCTGGTCGCCTTCAACATCGACGTTGCCGAAGGCGACCCCGACGAGGACGCGAGCGGGCGCGGTGGCAACAAATCCGTGCTCGACATCAACGTGAAGGACACGGTCAAGACCTGCTTTGCCCGGTGGGACGTTCATGCCGACGGCTATCAGCAGCGGTGGGGCGGAACCGACGAAAACGTCATCATCGCCGCAAACGACTGGCAGGTGGCGGGCCAGATCCTCTTCATCTCCTCGACCGACCCTTATGAAAAAGATTACTTCATCATCAACAACATCTTCCGCTTCCTCAAGACAGCTGCCGACGTGCAAGGCCTTAGCGCACTGGCGCAGCAGGCCGTTGGCGTTGAGCCGCCTTCGGCGCTCCACATGATCGTGGCGCACAACAGCTGGGTCAACCAGCTGCTTCGGATGCGTTGGGATGCCGGATTTGCACCGGACGGTTACTCCCTGATTGCCAACAACGTCGTGCAAGGGCTGCGGGATCAGGGGGTGGCGAGCGCCCCTGCCGGGGTGATTGTGAACAACCATATCTACGCCACGGCCGAAAACTCCACCGCAGCAACCTTCACGAGCGTGGGCGGCGACGCGACGACGCTGTTTGCCGATGCAGCGAACGCCGACTTCACCCCATCAGGCGATCTCCTCACCAACGCGCGCGTGCCGGTCCTGAACTGGGATGCCCATGGCCGCGAGCGCAAGGCGTTGGATGCGGTCGGCGCTGTCGCCAGCGGCTTCCTGACAGTCACCGACTACACGCTTCCATCACCTCCTCCGTCGCCTCCACCGCCCCCGCCACCCTTGACCGAGTGGAGTTTCGAGGACTTCTCGACGGAAACCACCGGAATCGGCGGGCAAGCCGAGATCGTCAGCGCCACCATTGGCCGCACAGCACGCGTCGAGGGCGGGAATTCCGGACTTGTGCTCGCCCTGCCTCCAGGCACATATCGCTTGCGCGGCACGCTGACCGAGTGGGCTGGCAAGGGTGCAACGCACCTGCGCATGAGCAGCGGCTCTCTTGTCACTCCGGTCAACTTCACGCCCGATGCCGGGATCGGCCTGTACACTGCCAATGGCGTGGTCGATTGCACGTTCACATTCGCCGCGGCAGGCAACCTCGTCCTGCGCTGCGGGGTGAACGCGCGCAGCTTCACGCTCACGAGGGGGGGTAATCCCCTGGTGCAGAAGGTGGGGTAAGGACGCCGTCTTACGTCAGATTTCGACCCTGCCGCAAAGCCGCCGCAGTTTCGTCATTGCGAGCGCAATTCTCCAAGAGACGTATCTGGCGTCGGAACGTCTCGCCGGAAAGCGCCGCTATTGGGCCAGCGCCTACTTGCGGCAGAGGTGAAGTTTCTCGAAAGGATCAAGCTGCCACTGTGTCGCGAGCCTGTCGTTGTCTTCGAAGGCATCGTACAATTCGACCTCGAAACCGGCGCCTTCGAGTGTTGCGCGATACTGCGGCTGGTTGAACAGCCGCAAGTGATCGTCCTGCCCGACGAGCCGGATGCGATCGTCCTGAGTCACGTCATGCCCGAGTTCGATCGTTTCTTCGAGCTTCATGGCAATCGGAACCTGCAGGATTGCCGTTCCGCCCGGCTTCAGGACCCGGCGGATCTGCGCCAGCGCGAGCGGCACGTCCGGGACGTGTTCGAGCACATGGTTGCAGATGAACAGGTCGACACTGTCATCTGCCATCGGCAGCTTCGACAGGTCGGCATGCTCGACGCGTGCGAGGTGCCGATAGCGTGAAGGCTCGAAATCATAGGCAGTATAGCCAGCAGGGGCCGCGTCGCGGAGCTTGCGGCTTAGGCCCTTTTCCGGCGCGAGATGGGCGGTCGTGATGTTCGAGGCGAACCGGAAACCCTTGCCTGTCTGAGAGAGCCAGAACCAGATCAAACGCTCACGGGAGCTCGAATGACAAATTGGACACTGGTCGGAGAAACGGCGCATCCCGCCGACCACCTGCAATCGCTCCAGAACCTCGTAGCCATATCCGGTATCGTGCAACCGCCGCACGCGTGCTCCACACACACGGCACCGGTTGGGCCCGGCGTTGATGACCCGGCGACCATTTTCGATAACGGGATAGGGGATCAGTCGCCCGATCTTTTTCTTGGTCAGCATGGGTACGGGGCACTTTCCTTGCGTTGGGATTCGTCTAGAGCGTCGCAGTCGTGCTAGCAAGCGATGCCGGATATCGTCGTGCCGAAAAACGGGCTGCGTGTTCGAATTCGTCAAGTTAAATGAGAAACCATGGTTCTCCGCAAGCCTCTCACGCCCACCCATGCCCATGGCCATGTCCTCGTCCGCAAGGATCGCAGGCTTGGACTCGTTCGTATCTCCAAGAACGCCTCGACCGAATCCAAGATCAGGCTCGAATGCCAGAATTGGATCGCTTTCGATGCCTTCGAGGGACCGGTCGTAGCGTTCCTTCGCGAACCCGTCTCGCGCTTTGTCTCGGGGCTGCCGGAAACCATGCTGCGCATGACCCATTTCGTCATCAGGGATACTTCGCGCAAGGACCGGGTCGAAGTGCCTGAAGATGTCTACACCGAGCTGGCAGGGGTTGCGCGAGAGCCGATCGGTTCGGTCATCGAACGTTTCCTTGAACTGGCCGAATATGCTTATTTTGATGCTCATCACGAACCGCAGCACGGCTTTTTCACGGATCGGGCTCTGCAGTTGCGGGTAGATCCGCAGCTTTACCTCACCGAGAAGTTTGAAGACGGGATCGCGCAGATCGAGAAAAGAACCGGTATTTCGGCGAGCCCGTTGGTTCGGCAGGAAAACAAAGGCGGCGCAAAGCCGCAAGCGGGGCGCAATCCGGTGATCGACCTGGTGCGCAGAGTCACCCGCACCGAAGTCCACCGCCATATCGCGCATTCAGGTTTTCTTGGCCTGCGGTATCTTGGTGCCTCAGAGCCGATGCGGCTGCGCGAGCTCAACGCTCTGGCAAACCGCTTCGCCAAGGAAGTGAAGGAATTCGGCGTGCCGGAGGCCCTGCGGGAACGGGTCCTTGCGCTTTACGATCTCGATCGTCGCCTGTGGGAAGAGGTCACAGCGCGTGGCGGTGATGTGTCCGCCAGCGAGATCTGGTCTCAGCTTGTGCCGCAGGCGGATCGCGATCGACAGCTGGAAGCCGGGCGGTTGCGGGGCTAGCCCCTGCTGACCAGCAACCAGCCTATGCGCTGGCAAATCGGTGTCGGCTAAACCTTCTGCCGCTTTCCTGCCGGGAACACGAGCGACCGGCGCAGCAGCTGGTGCGCCGGTCGCTCCAGATAGGTGAAGCTAAGCCACGCCACGATCGTCGCCAGAAGCAATGTGGCGGGGAAGCCCGCGTAGGAGAGCGTAGCATCGCCAGCGACATAATACTCCACACAATCCAAGACGATGATATGAAGCAAGTATAAGGAATATGAGATCTTTCCGTACCAGCGCAGAAGTCCGGTTTTGAAAAAGCTGAACGGCCCGATGAGGAAAACCGTGAAGATCAACATCAAAAGCGGTATTCCGACACTAAGCGGATCGATGAAAGGCGGAAGGGTCGGCAAGCCCAAGCCTTGACGGACTTCTGGCGGCGCGATGATGAGCAATGCAAGCGATGCCCACGCAAGCCCCGTCAGAAATCGTTGCGCTGCTGGTCTGGAGCTGTAACCCTTCAACAGTTGATAATTGGCCCCAAGAACGGCACCGAAAATGAAGATGTGGAGCCACCCGGCCAAGAGCAGGCCGATCTCGAACCCCAAGCTGAACATCACCGCGACAAGAGCAATCTGAGCGCCTGCAAGGCACAGCACCGCCGGCACAAAGCGAACGGACTGGAAAGCCATCCACAGCAGCATGAACACGATATAGAAATGGACTTCGACGGGGATAGTCCAGAGAACACTGCTGCCCCGGATCAGGCCCGCATTGAAAACCATCGCTTGCACATTACCGGCATCGAGCAAGACTATGCCGAATGCGTAAAAGCTGATGACGGTGACAATCACGACCGCATAATAGAGTGGCAAGACCCTAGCCAGGCGGTTGACCATATAACTCCACACTGCCCGCGGCGTGAACTCCTCGCGGCAATAGAGATAGGCCATCAGGAACCCACTGAGGCCGAAGAACAGCGTGACACCCATTTTGCCCAGCCCGCCACCGAGAGCGGCAGGCAGGAAGCCGGCATTGGCGCAGTGCGAGACAAGAACAACGAGGGCAGCGAAGCCCCTCAATCCATCGAGGGCGGGCAAATGGAGAGGTGTGGTCTTCGCGCTTTCAACGGCCATCTTGCTGTCCTAGTAATCGGGCTCAAAGAACAAATCCGGCTAAGCCTACCGCTCGCTGCGCAGCACTAACCGCTTGATCGCAGCCTTCCAGCTCTCGCCGATCCGGATCTCGCGCCATTCCTGGAAGAACCGGCCGTGCGGGCCGTCCTTGTCACATTCGACCAAAGGCCGGATCCAGTCGAAAATGACCTCGGGATCATTGCCGTAACTGCTCATGGCCGTCTTCGTGGCGCCAGGGCTGAATTCGTTGATCAGGACATTGGTGTAGCGGGTCCGGTCAATCTCGCCCGCGATACCGCGCACCAGCGAATGTAGCGTCCACTTGGACACCGAATAGGCCAGCGAGCCGGGCAGCGGCTTCATCCCGGCCAGCGACCCGACCACCACCACGCGTCCGAAGTTTCGCTCGAGCATCGACGGGAGAACCTCGCGCACCGCGTTGGCGACACCCACGACATTGATGCGCAGCACTTCGGAAAGATGCTCGGCCTCCTGATCGAGAAAGAACGCCTTGGGATAGACGGCGGCGGCCGCGATCAGACTGTCGATCGGGCCGAATGCCTCCGAAGCCTCGGCAAAAGCCCTTGCGCAGTCTGCGCCATCGCCGACATCGCAGGCGAGGCCGATGATGTTGTCGCTGCCTGCCGCCAATTCCTCGAGCAGAGCGCCATTGCGGCCGATCGCCGAGACCTTGTAGCCGACGGCCGCAAAGCGCCGCGTCAGGGCAGCGCCAATCCCGCCGGTTGCCCCGGTGATTGCGATGTGCCGCTGCTCCGTCATGCGGCGCCTTCCTTGCGTTTCCAGGCGACCCTGGCGATGACTGCGCGCACCATGCGTTCAGGAAGATCCTTGTGGCGAAGGCCGGGAGACTCAACGAACCGCCAGGTCAGGAAGGCGGTCGCATAGGACAGCGCCAGGCACACCGCGAACAGCGCTGGCCACGATTGGAACGGGTAGACGTTCATCAGCACCATCAGAATGACGCTGTGCGACAAATAGACGCCGTAGGACAGATCCACCCCCGTCGTCAGCGGCGTTTCGGGGAACCTGATCAAGCCGATACCGACCACCAGATAGGCGGTCAGTATGGGCGCAAAGATGTAATCAAACGGCGTTGCATAGACCCCTGTCAGTACCGCAAGCGCAGCCAGCATCAGCCAAGGCGACCAGCGCACCACGTCATTGAACAGATACAGCAGCACGCCCGCTCCGAAATAGCCGAACAGGAACAGGAACATGAAGGTTCGCCGCCATGCGTCGCCCGCCGCGGCCGGATCAGGCCCGAAGAACAGCGCCAGCATGGCGAGGACGTAAATACCAAGGAACAGCCAACGCCGCGCCAGCACCTTGACCGCCGCCAGACCTGCAAGGAGCAGATAGCACATCCATTCGAAATTCAGCGTCCAGATCGGACCGTTGATCGTGTTGCCACCATCATAATCGGTCACGCCGGGCAATTGCAGGCTGAGGAAGGTCGTGACCGTTTTCAAATAGCGCCAGGTGACGGGGCTTGCGTAATATTCGGCTGCGGGCAGCGCCGACACCAGCGGCCCGATCGCCAGCGCGGTCAGCAGCACGACCGTCGCCAGCAAGGGCATGATGCGCATGAAGCGGCGGCTGAGGTAACCGATCACATTCCCGGTCTTCGCCAGCCCCGGAGTCACCAGAAAGCCGCTCAGGGCGAAGAACACCGATACTGCAAGCAGGCCGAGCTGGGTGTAGCCGCCGGAAAACTGGAACAGCCAGTCGTCGCGGACGATATCGTGCTCGATCTTCATGGAATGATGGAGCACGACCGCGCTCGCGGCGACGAGCCTCAGGGTCTCGAAACCCGGACCGCGGTTGTCGAGCGCGGCATAGGCCTCGCGCAGGGACGTCGACTTCATGAAAGTAGCACCCGCATCACGATGCAGCCGTGCTGGCTGCCACCGACCCGGTGGGCGAGGTATCTTCCCGGGGCGGAGTGTCAAGCTGCACTTGTCCGCTTCCGGCTCCGGCATCAGCGACAAGCGCTTCGGCGACGCGGATCGCGTGGGCGGCAACGGTCAGCGCAGGATTGATCCCGAGGCTCGAGGGGAACGCCGAGGCATCAGCCACATAAAGTCCCGGGCAGTCCCATACCTGCCCGCGGGCATCGACAACCGAATGGTCGGGCGCTGAGCCCATCCGGCAGGTGCCCATCGGATGCCCGTAATTCGGCTGGCCGACCGCGGTCGGAAAGCGCACCTTGAGCGGCGCGAAGGCCTCACTCACCAGCTGGCGCAGTCGTTTGACCCGCGCGATCAGCTCCTTGCGCGGCCGGTAGGTGATCGCGATCCGCTCGTGCCCCTCGGCGTCAAGCACGGTGGTCACGCGATTATCGGCATAGGGCAGGTCCTGCAGCGGCGCAGCGAACATCTCGCTGCCCTCATAGATGCGGTAGCCGATCTGGCCGATCGGGCGCATCGCGAGCTTGCCGAACACGCCGAGGCCGAGGCCTCGCTGTTGCATCGCGCGGTAGAGGTGCACCGCAATCAACGCCGGGCTGGCGACCATGCCGAGCGACTGGCACTCGGCAAGCGGCAGGTCGCCATCAAGGTAGTGGTCGCGGAAGGCGAGCACCTTGCGCGGTCCGTGGAACGAGAGGCCCTCGGGGTTCTCGACCGCGAACATGTCGTTGGTGTGGAACATCAGCCCGCGTCCGACCAGCGGGGGCACTGCGCCGTCCCAGATCGCGGCCGAGGCTTCGAGCAGGCGCGGGGTGTTGAGCGCCCCGGCGGCCAGCACGACCTTGCCCGCCTGGAACGCAACCGGCTCGCCCGCCGCATTCTTACCGCGCACGGTCCACCTGCCGCCTGCTGCCCGCTCGATTGTCTGAACGGTGGCGGTGGTCTCGAGCGTGACCGGCGCGGCCTTCGCCATGGCCGGTTCGAGCACCCGGTTGAACCCGTGCGCCTTGCAATCGCGCGGGCAGGTGTTGCCCTGACATTCCGAGCAGCCGGGCTTGTAGGCAATGCCGACATGCATGCGGAACGGGTGCCGTCCATTGTCGGCCAGGCGCGCCACCAGTGCCTCGTGCGCGGGCGAGATCCGCGGCGGGGGGCCGAGCAGCGCGTCGTCATCGGGATCGAGAGGATCGCGCGTGCCTAAGGGAGCGAGCAGGCGCTCGGCTTCGCGGTAGGCGGCGAGGAATTCATCATAGGCGACCGGCCATGCGTTCAAGAGCGCCGCGCCGTCGCGGTAGGGCTCGGGCCACTGGGGTGGCTGGAAATCGCGCTCGAAATCGATCCGCGCGGCCCGACCCAGCGCCGCGCCATAAAGCCGTGCCGAGCCACCGGGGCCGATCCCGACCGCCGCCTTGGATTCGCGATAGCGCTGGCCTTCCTGCTTGCGGACCAGCACCGCCGTCGGCCAGCGTTCGCCCGCCCCGTCGTCATAGGTCGACAGCACCCGGGCAAGTATGCCCTTCTTGCGCCCTTGCCAGCGCGGGTGATCGCCCTTTTCCAGCACCAGCACTTTGAGGCCCGACTCGGCGCAGCGGCCGGCCACGACGGATCCGGCCATGCCGGAACCGATCACGATAACATCGAAGGAGTACGCGGGGTCGATGGGTCTGTCTCGCATCGTAAGAGGCTCGGCTAGCGAGTGTGAGGGGCGTTTGTGATTTGCTTGACCCGTGCTTGGCGGTCAGCCATGGCCCAAGCCTATTGCAATAGCAAGAATGGAAGGGCGCTGCGCCCTTGGACCGGATCGGGCTCTCATCGTGTCACGGCTGAAGACGGATCTGCTGCTCGGGCTGGGCCTGCGCGGGCTCGGGGCGGTGGCGGGCTTCGGGCTGGCCTGGATGATCGCCCAGATGTTCGGCGCGCACGTCACGGGGCTTTACCAGATCGCGTTCACCACCGCGACCTTCCTCGCCGCGATCGCCCTGCTCGGCCAGGACGTGGTGGTGGTGCGGGAGATCGCGCCGCTGCTCAAGGATGACCGCCTCGCCGAGGCATCGAGCCGGTTTCGCGGGTCGCGCCGGATGGTACTCGGCCTCGGGGTGGTGCTGGCGCTTCTGGCGGCGGCGACGGCGGTGCCGCTCGCGCAATACGGCCTCGGCGACGCGGCGGCGGCGGGGTTCATCATCGTGCTTGCGCCTGCAATCGTGCTGCTCGCCCAGCTCAGAACCCATGCAGCGCTGCTGCGGAGCATGGGCAAGGTCATGTTGTCGCAGACGCTGGAGGGGGTGTCCTATACCACCATTGCGGTGCTCGGCCTGGGCGCGCTGTGGCTGCTCGGCGCCGGGGCTGCGCCGCTCGCCGCGCCGGTCCTGCTGCTCGCCGGACTGATCCTGTCGGCGGCGGTCGGCTGGCGCGCGGTCGCCCGCGCCCTCGCTACCATGCCCCCCGGCGGCGCGCCCGCCCGCCCGGACATGCGATCGGGCCTGCGGGTCGCCTCTGGACCGATCCTTACGCAAGCCGGCAACTGGCTTGCCCTGCTTGCCATCGCCGGCCTGATGAGTGCAGCCGAGGGCGGGATTTTCCGGATCGCGGTGCAGGTCTGCATGTTGATGCAGCTGATCAACGGGTCCTTCGCCACCATGGCCGGGCCGCACCTCGCGCGCGCCGCCAATGCTGGTGACACGCGCCAGCTGCGCCGCACGATCCTGACCGCGGGCGGCATCGGCATCGCGCTGTCGGCCCCGCTCGGGCTCGCGGCCTTGCTGCTGCCTGCGTGGATCATGGGCCTGTTCGGTCCCGAATTCACGAGCGGCGCTACGGCGCTGCAATGGCTGACGATCGGCCAGCTGATCAACGTCGCCGCCGGGCCGGTCGGGGTCGCCCTGATCATGCAGCGGCGCGAGAAGCTGGTGATGACGGTGGAGGTCTGCGCCAACCTCACGCTGATCGGGCTGACGGTGGTGCTGCTGCCGCATTGGGGCCTCGCTGGCGCGGGCTTTGCGACCTTCGCCGCCTCGCTGGTGCGCAACGGGGCGAACTGGTTGTTCTGCTGGTTCGGCGCGCCCCGCCAGCCTAGCTCTTGACGAGCGGACGCCACCAGGCTTCGTTGTCCAGATACCAGCGCAGGGTCTGACGCAGCCCCTCTTCGAAGCCATGCGCGGGAGCATAGCCAAGCTCGGCACGCGCTTTGGTTTCGTCGATCGCGTAGCGGCGGTCGTGCCCGGCGCGGTCGGTAACGAAGGTCTTGAGGCTGGCGGTCGCCTCGCCCTTGGCGGCCGGTGCGTCGGGATAGCGTTCGGCAAGCCCCTCGACCTCGGCAAAGGCCCGGTCGACCTCGGCACAGATCGTGTCGATCACCTTCATGTTGGGCAGTTCCGCCCCGCCGCCGATATTGTAGGTCTCGCCCGGCTGGCCGCTGACGAGGCATGCCTCGATCCCGCGGCAGTGGTCCTCGACATGCAGCCAGTCGCGCACGTTCATCCCGTCGCCGTAAATCGGCAGATTGCGCCCGTGGAGCGCGTTCAGCAGGAACAGCGGGATCAGCTTCTCGGGATACTGGTAGGGCCCGTAATTGTTCGAGCAATTGCTGGTCGTCACCTCCAGCCCGAAGGTGTGGTGATAGGCGCGCACCAGATGGTCGGAAGCCGCCTTGCTCGCCGAATAGGGCGAGTTGGGCGCATAGGGCGTGACCTCGCTGAACGCGGGATCGGCGGGCCCGAGCGAGCCGAACACCTCGTCGGTCGAGATGTGGTGGAAGCGGTGCGGCACGCCGCTGCCCGCAAGCCACACGGCGCGCGCGGCCTTCAACAGGCTGTTGGTGCCGAGGATGTTGGTGTCGATGAAGGCGTCGGGGCCGGTGATCGAGCGGTCGACATGGCTTTCGGCCGCGAAGTGGACCAGCGTATCGATCGCGTGGTCGCGCAAGAGGGTCTCCACGAGCGGGGTGTCGCGGATATCGCCCTCGACCAGTTCGGCCGCAGTGCCCTCGATGGTCGAGCGGTTGCCCGCATAGGTCAGCGCGTCGAGCACGATCACCCGGTCATCGGGATGCTGCGCATTCCAGTAATGCACGAAGTTGCCGCCGATGAAGCCGGCCCCTCCGGTGACGAGCAGATTAGCCAAGCTTCGCTTCCTCTTTCAGCATCAGGCGCAGGTTCTCGCGCCACGGGGCGGGCGCATCGCCGATCAGGGCGCGCGTCGCGCTGCAATCGAGCAGCGAGAAGGCCGGGCGCCGCGCGGGGGTGGGATATTCGGCGGTGGTGATCGGGTGGATCACAGGGATGCGCGGGATGAGGCCGAGCGCGTGGGCTTCCTCGCCGATGGCGACGGCGAATTCGTGCCAGGTGGCGACGCCATCGTCGCAGTGGTGGAAGGTGCCGCTCGCGCCCTTCTCGACCAGCGCCCAGATGGTGCGGGCCAGCCCCGTCGCCCAGGTCGGGGCGCCGGTTTGGTCGGCGACCACGCGCAGCTCGTCGCGCTCCTTCATCAGGCGGATCATGGTGCGCACGAAATTCGCCCCACCCGCCTCGTAGACCCACGCGGTGCGAACCAGCAGGTCAGCTGAGCGCAGGTGATCCTCGCCCTCGGCCTTGGTGCGGCCATAGATTGACTGCGGGTTGCGCGCGGCGTCGGGGGCATAGGGCGTGGAGGAACTGCCGTCGAAGACGTAGTCTGTCGAAACGTGGACGACCTTGCCGCCCGTGCCCGCCATCGCCTCGACCATCACCGCGACAGCATCGGCATTGATCGCCCGCGCGGTGTCCTCGTCACTCTCGGCCTTGTCGACGGCGGTGTAGGCGGCCGCGTTGATGATGAGGTCAGGGGCCTCGATCACCAGCCGCGCGGTCAGCATCGACGCATCGGTGAGATCGACATCCTCGACATCGATCGCGTTGACATCCGCCCAGGCTGGCGCGGTGCGCTGCAAGGCGCCGCCAAGCTGTCCGCCTGCGCCCGTGATCAGAACCCTCACGCCGCGCCCCCGAACACCAGCTGGCTCTTGGGGATGCCGAGCACCTTCTCCTCGACCAGCCGCCCGCCGGGGAACAGCGCGGTCAGTTCCTTGCGCGAGAGAAGCTGCGTCTCGTCGAAATAACTGGGGCCATCGCCGTCGGACAAGAGGTGGAAGGGCGATACGCGCACCACCTGCCGGCCGATGGAGCGCGGCAGCCAATGGACGAAGGGCAGCCCGAAATGGAGCTCCAGCGGGAAGGCCGGCGAAGGGGTCTGCACCACCCAGGTCTTGCCCACGCGCATCACCTCGGCTGCGAGATTGGCGCGCAGGGCCAGCGGCACATGCTCGATCACCGAGTTGCAGATCACCACGTCGGCCGACTGGTCGTCTTCCGGGATGCGGGTGCCGTCATAGAGGCGCGCGGTAATCCGCGGATTGGTGTCCTCGCGCCCCATCGCCATGCGCGGCGCGCTGATGTTGTAGCACACCACGCTGGCTGGCTTGAGGAGATGCTCGACCTCGTACCAATAGGCCAACGAGCCGCCGACATCGATGACCCGTGCGCCCTCGATCTGCGGCAGCGCGGCGCGGATGCGCAGCGCGCGTTCGTGGCGGAAGCGGCGCTGGGCCGGTCCGATCAGGCGGTTCCATGCTGATGCCATCGCGGGTCGTCCTTCCGGGTTGATCTAGGGAAAGGCCGGAACGTCGGCCAGGCAAACGCCCACGGCGTCCTTGGCCGAGAGCGCGGGTTCGATCCCGCCAAGCGGCCACTCGATGCCCACAGCCGGATCGTTCCAGGCCAGCGTATGCTCGCTCTGAGGCGCATAGGGCGCGGTGCATTTGTAGAGGAAATCGGTGTCCGGCTCCAATGTCAGGAAGCCGTGGGCGAAACCCTCGGGCACCCAGAACATCCGCTTGTTGGCAGCGGAAAGCTCCACCCCGACCCAACGGCCGAAGGTCGGCGAGGAACGGCGCAGATCGACCGCAACGTCAAACACCGCGCCATTTGTCACCCGCACCAGCTTGCCCTGCGGCCCCGGGTTCTGGAAGTGCAGACCGCGCAGCACGCCCTTCTGCGAGCGGCTGTGGTTATCCTGTACAAATGAAAGATCGAGCCCGGCAGCAGCGAAGCTGGCGGCGTTCCAGATTTCCATGAAGAAGCCGCGTTCATCCCCGAACACGCGCGGTTCGATGATCAACACGCCGTCAATCGCTGTCTCGATCACGTTCACGGAAGCACCGGGCTTTCGAGCAGCTTCAGGAGATATTCGCCATAACCCGACTTTCTCAGCGGCTCGGCGATTTCGCGCAGCCGGTCTGCGGTGATGAAGCCCTGCCGCCAGGCGATTTCCTCGGGACAGCAAATCTTGAGCCCCTGCCGCTCCTCGGTGATGCGCACATAGGTCGCTGCGTCCAGCAGCGAAGCATGGGTGCCGGTATCGAGCCAGGCAAAGCCGCGCCCCATAATCTCGACCGACATCGTGCCCTCATCAAGATAGAGGCGATTGAGGTCGGTGATCTCAAGCTCGCCGCGGGACGAAGGTGCCAGGTCGCGGGCGCGGTCCACCACGGTCTCGTCATAGAAATAGAGGCCGGTCACCGCATAGTTGGACTTGGGAACCTTTGGCTTTTCCTCGATCGAAATCGCTTTGCCGCTTGCGTCGAACTCGACCACGCCGAAGGCCTGGGGATCGCTGACCCGATAGGCGAAGACGCTCGCACCGCTCTCCCGCGCGGTGGCGTTCTGGAGCAGCTGCGGCAGGCCGTGGCCGTAGAAGATGTTGTCGCCCAGGATCAGCGCCGACGGCCCCCCGCGCACGAAATCGGCGCCGATGTGGAAGGCCTGCGCCAGCCCTTCGGGCTTGGGCTGGACGGCGTAGGATAGCGACACGCCGAAATCGGAGCCATCACCGAGCACGCGCTTGAACTGGGCGGCGTCTTCGCGGGTGGTGATGATCAGGATGTCGCGGATCCCCGCCAGCATCAAAGTGCTCAGCGGGTAATAGATCATCGGCTTGTCGAAGATCGGCATCAACTGCTTGGAAACGCCGCGGGTCAGCGGATAGAGCCGGGTGCCGGACCCGCCAGCCAGGATGATCCCGCGCCTGTTCATGTCGCCTGCCATAGCGCCTGTCCGGCTACCCCCAATATGTGAAATCGCAGCGACCGCGCGCTGCTTTGCAGCATAAGGTGTAAAGGTCAACCGCCCTCGCCGCACTATTGCGCGCATCCCGGGCCGGGGTGTTCGGAGCCTCGAGCCTGCAACAATCCACTCGTGGCGAACGGCCGCATCTGAAGTACGAACGGCAGATCGTGGTGGTTCGGTTCCGCCCTCCGCCCTGCCGCCGCACTCATCGCTCCACGCAAGGCTGGACGCCATCGTCACGACATTGCAGGAACGGCATGCCGAAACCCCGTCGACCTGCAAGGCCGCGCTCGGCCATGGGGCGCGATGCATTGGCCCTTTAGAACCCCGTGACGCAGCCCGGCCCGGTACGATTGACCGCGTCGCCATCCGCGAAATTCCGTGAGGAACGACCGTGCCCGATCTTCTCCAGACCCACTGGCGCATCAGCGATCAGGCCGTCGCCAACGCCGTCGGCGAAGAGACTGTGATTCTGCATCTGGGCAACGGCACCTATTTCGGCCTCGACCCGATCGGGACGCGCCTATGGCAGGCGCTGCAGGCGGGCGATCTGCCGGGCTCGATCTGCGAATCGCTGCTTGCGACCCATGATGTCGCGTCCGCGCAGCTGGAGGCGGATCTGCGCGACCTGCTCGGCGAACTGGCTGCCAATGACCTGATCGCGCCTGCCGCGCTGCACGGAACTCCGGATGCACCGCAAGAGTGATTTCCCCGCGGGCACATCCAGCACCTTGATCCTTGGCGCGATCCCGTGCAGAGCGTCACACTCAAAGAACAGGAGCAATGTTTCGGCGTCTGCGCACGGCCTGTCGCTCATGTGCAACGGTAAGGCGCGAGGCGACGCTTCGTTTACCAAATCGCGCTAATGGGTGGTTGCCAAAGATGCTGCATTGCACTAGGCAACACGCCGAGGGATTAGTTTAGAGGGCTTAGATATGACCAAGATCGTGACCCGCATGGTGGCTGCTGCCGCTGCAATGAGCTTCGTTGCTACGCCGATCGTGGCTCAGGCCAACACCCGCGCTGGTGACAGCGAAGCGACCTACAGCGTCGCGAACCCCGGGCCCGGCCTTGGCCGCGACGCAGAAGGTGAAGGTCAGGCGCAAGGCGGGCTTATCTGGCTCGTTGTCGGGATCGGTGCCGTCACCGCTGCAGTTTACGCCGGCCTGATTGCCTCCGGCGTGATCGAAGAAGGCGATGGTGAGTGCATTTCGCCGGGCGCTTGCGACTAAGGCTGATCGGGCGCGAAAGCACTGACAATTCATTGAAAACGCCCGGTACGCAGTGCCGGGCGTTTCTTCATGGCAGCGCCGCGCGTCACCCGACCCGCACCCTATCGTCCGACCCGATTTGCGCAAGGCCTTCGCTTGACCAGTCACGCCGCAGACCGGCTACCCTTCATGCTGCTGGCAGCCCTTCTGCTCGTCGCTTTCGCGTTCGGCGGCGGCGGTATCGGCGCGCCGCTCGCCAACCTGACTGTCCAGCTCACAGCACTCGCCGTCCTCGCGCTCCGGCGCGAAGCGTGCGCGAAGTTCTGGCGCGAATCGCCCCTCGCGCTGCGCGTGCTGGTCGCGCTCTCGCTGGCAGTGCCGCTGCTCCAGATCATCCCCCTGCCCGAATCGCTGTGGAGCGCCCTGCCCGGCCGCACCCTCGTGGTCAGCGCCCGCGATCTCGCGGGCCAGGGCGGTGGCTGGGCCACCTACAGCGTCAACCCGCTTCGCACCCTGTTGGCGCTGACTGCACTGGTGACGCCGCTCGCGGTCATCATGGCAGGCTGGACCCTGCCGCGAGACCGGCTGATCGACCTCGGCTGGCTGGTCGTGGGATGCGGGCTGTTCACCGTCCTGCTCGGCGCCGTCCAACTGGGTGGCGGGCCCGGGGCGGCCAAGCTATATGACGATTTCCACGGCACCAATGTTCTGGTCGGCACCTTTGCAAACCGGAACTCGACCGGCCTTTTCCTGACCTTCGCCCTCGGCCTTGCCGCGCTGCTGCCAGCCCCGCGCCCGCATTCCGCGGTGCTCCCGGCGCGATTGGCGGTATGCGCCCTGCTGCTTGTGGCAGTGGTCCTGACCCAGTCGCGCACAGCCATCGTGCTGGCGCTGTTGCCGGTGGCGCTCGGCTTGATCCGCGCACTTGGTGCAATGCTCACGGCGCGCGGCAAGGACCGGCCCGCCGGGCGCGGGCTGATGATCGGTCTCGGCGCGGTGGCGCTGGTGGCCGTGGGCGCCGGAGCGCTGGTTGTCACGGCACCCGGCCGGGTCGGTGATGCGCTCGAACGCTTCGAAGCCGAAGATGATCCGCGCCGCTTTGTCTGGGAAGATGCCCTCTACAGCGCCGATCGCTACTGGCCGACGGGTGCGGGCATGGGGA
>NZ_JAMNXL010000034.1 GCF_023653175.1 Erythrobacter sp.
CGGCCGCCAATGCACCGGGGTTGCGGCCAGCACCGATCCGCTCGGCCCCTTCACCTCCGAGGCGCCGGAGCCGCTGATCTGCCAGCGCGATCTGGGCGGGACGATCGACGCCAGCCCCTTCCGCGACGCCGACGGCAGGCTCTATCTCTACTACAAGGCCGATGCGAATGCGGTCGGCAAGCCCACCAATATCTATGTCCAGCCGATGGCGCCGGACGGCATGGGGCTGACGGGCGAGGCGGTCACGCTCCTCGACAACGACCAGCCGTGGGAAGCGCATGTGATCGAAAGCCCGACGATGGTGCGGCGCGGGGAGGGTTATGTGCTGTTCTATTCCGCCAACCACTTCGGGTGGGAGCCGCACCAGCGCCTCTCGCCCTACGCCATGGGCTATGCGACCTGCGCAGGGCCGATGGGGCCGTGCACCGATGCGCCCGAGAATCCGATCCTCTACAGCTACACCGACCGCAAGGCGGGGTGCCTCAGCGGTCCCGGGCACCAGGCGGTGTTCGAGGCGGGCGGCCGGCAATACATCATGTTCCACGCCCATATCGCGCGCGGCGGCTGCCAGAACGCGAAGAAGGGCCGCGCCATGTATATCGCCCCGCTCGGCTGGGATGCGGAGGGCAGGCCGGTGATCGGCACCAGCCTGCGCCCCTCGCAAAAGCCCTAGCGGCCGAACCGGAACCTGAAGCCGAGCGACACTGTGCTCTCGTCATCGCGCAGGTAGCGGATGAACTCGGCCGGCGGCGCGCCATTGCGAGCCGAGGTGAAGTCCTGCCGGAACTGCTCGCGGGTGATGTTGGTCCAGTCGCCGAACACCGCGAAACGCTCGTTGATGTCGTAGGACAGCGACAGGTCGAGACGGCCTGCGGGCCGGGCGCGCTCGACGTAAACGTCGTCGCCCCGGAACTGCTGCGTCGCCCGGAAGCGCGAGCGGTCGTTATAGGCGAGGCGGCCGGTCAGGCCGTAGCGTTCGTAGATGCCGACGATGTTGGCGTTCCACTTCGACACGCCGTTGAGCTGGTCGGTGATCGGCTGATAGGTCAGCCCGCCCGCACCATCGGGCTGCTGGGTCTCGGCATCGATATAGGTCACGTTGACCTGCATCCCGAAGCCGCGCGCGAAATCGGGCAGGCTCTCGAAATCGGCGAAGACCTGCGCCTGCAATTCCGCCCCCGTGATCCGGCCCTTGCCGGTGTTGACCGGCCCGGTGATCTCGACGACGCCGAGGGTCGGGTCGTTCACGCGGAAGGTGTTGGGCTGGATGAACCCGTCGACCGCACGGTGGAAGCCGGTGAGCGAGACGAAGCCGGCCGGCGCGAAGTACCATTCGGCCGCGACGTCGAAGTTCCACGAGGTGAAGGGGTTGAGGAAGGGGTTGCCGCCGAAGCCGCGATAGGGGTTGCTGTCGGTACCCACGCCGCCCGGCGGCGGCGCGCCGAGCACCAGTGCGGGGTTCAAGTCGCCGAAGGTCGGCAGGGTGCGCGTCTTGGAGACCGCCGCGCGCAGCTGGATCTCGGGAGTTACACGCGCGCGGATGCTGGCATTGGGAAGCCACGAGGTGTCCGAACTGCCCTCGTCGATCGCGGGAATGCCGGTCGGCGCAGGGCCGGCGACGCGGGTCTTCACCCGCGTCACACGCAGGCCAAACGTGCCCTCGATATCGCCTGTGCCGAGGTTGACCTGACCATAGCCTGCAAGGTTCTTCTCCGACGCGGTGTAGAGCAGATTGCGCGCCACAGGATCGCCGTTCGGGAAGCCCGCGATCTGGCGCAGCTCCGCGAGATTCTCGCGGATGCTGTCATAAGTCGGCGCGGCCCAAGTGAAGGTTCCGCCGACATCGACGCCTTGGAACACGTCGTATTCGAGCGGCAGATCGGTCGCGTTGAGGCGGTTCACGGGACGGCTGAAGCGGTTGGCATATTCCCGCACCGCATCGCGGTCCGTGTAGCGCACGCCTGCCTGAATGCTGCGGATCACCGTGCCATCGACGAGATACTCAAGATCGCCGCGCAGCTGCCAGTCATCGCCCGCCGAGCGCTGGTTCTCCTCGAACAGCCCGTCGAAGAATTGCGCCGAAGGGTCCGAGAAGTCGATGTTGGTGATCTCGAAGGCCGGGGTCTCGGTGTCAAATTCGATCACCGGCGCGGCGGTCCAGCGGCGGTCGACGCTTTCGGTCGATCCGGTGAAGGTGCTGTCGGTGCGGGCGATGTCGAGCTTGACGTTGAGGCGGTCGAAGGTCGCCTTCACCCCGCCTGCGAACTGGTAGGTGTCGGTCTTGTTGTAGGTCGCTCCCTGGAAGGAGAACAGCGAGCCGGGCAGGCCGTTCACCGTCCCGCCGCTGACGATGTTGGTGCCCTCGCGGAATTGCAGGCTGTCGACCTGCGCCCCGTTGAACAGCTCGGCGGCGAGCAGGCGGTCGTCGATCTCGTTGCGGAAGCCCTGCCACAGGCCCTCGAGATAGAATTCGAGATCGGGGTTGGGCTTGTACTGGATCGCAGCGTTGACCGAGGGGCGCACGCGGTTGCCCGAACGGTAGAACAATCGCTGGATATCGGGGAAACGCGCCGCCGTGCCCGCGCCCGCATCGGGGATCAGCGCAGCGCCGCCGTCATCGCGGAAGGTCTGGAGGAAATCGGTGTTCGAGATTTCCGCGTCGAGATAGGTCATCTCGACCCGCGAGGCGTTGATCAGCACCCCGAACTCTCCCCCGTCGCCCACGTCCCAGCGCTTGGTAGCGAGGAAGTTGAAGTTGGGGGTGATCTCCTCGGCCTGCACGGTGTAGAGGCCCCACACCGAGCCTGCGATCTGCCCGTCAGCGAAATCGAGCGGCTGGCGCGAGCGGACATTGACGAGCCCGGCGAGGCCCGGCTCGATCAGGTCGGCAGCGGAGGTCTTGTAGACTTCGAGCGCAGCGACATTGGCGGCCGGAAAGTCCTGCAGCGCGACGATGCGCGTCTCGGCAGTGAAGATCTCGCGCCCGTTATAGGTGGTGGTGAAGTTCGGAAGGCCGCGCACCAGCACATTGGAGGCCTCGCCCCCTTGCCGGTAGACCTGCACCCCCGGGATGCGCGCGGCGATCTGCGCCGTGTTGAGGTCGGGGAGCTTGGCGATGTCCTCGGCAACCACGGCATCAATGATCTCGTCGGAATTGCGGCGGATGTTGCGGATCGATTCGAGCGACTGGCGCAGGCCCGAGACGATGATTTCGTCCGCCGGTTCAGCCGGGGCCTCGGCGGGCGGGGGTGTCTCCTGCGCATGGGCTGCGCCCGCCAGCAGAACAATTGCGGCGGCCGAAGCCGAGCACCGCATCAAAGTGATCGCACGCATTTCCATCTCCCCTTTTTTCATGTTCTCGCCGCTCGGATGGCGACGGTTCCATCACGCAGATTAGTCGACTGAACCCGTTCAGGCGTTATATATATTATAAATATGTTTTAATAGGCAAGCGCGGTTCCTCTCACCACTCGGCAAGCGTTCCGTCCTCGTGGCGCCACACGGGGTTGCGCCAGCGATGGGGGGTGGCGGCAGCGGCGCGGACGCGGGCTTCGTCGATGGTGATGCCGAGGCCGGGGCCGGGCGGAATGAGAAGGTGGCCATCCACGGGGGTCAGCACCGCCGGGTCGGTCATGAATTCGAGCAGATCGTGGCCCGCATTGTAATGGATGCCGAGCGACATCTCCTGAAGCACCACATTGGGTGCGCAGGCGGCGAGTTGCAGGCAGGCCCCCAGCGCCAGCGGCCCGAGGGGGCAATGCGGGGCGACCGCGACGTCATAGGCCTCGGCCATGGCGGCGATGCGGCGGCATTCGCTCAGGCCCCCGGCGTGGCTGAGATCGGGCTGGATCACGTCGACCGCACCGGCTTCCAGCAGCGGCTTGAAGTCCCAGCGCGAATAGAGCCGCTCGCCCATCGCGATGGGCGTCGAAGTCAGCGCGGCGATCTGCCCCAGCGCCTCGGCGTGTTCGGCGAGCACCGGCTCCTCGATGAACAGCAAGCCCAGCGCCTCAAGGGCGCGGGCGAGTTGCTTGGCCATCGGCCGGTGCAGCCGTCCGTGGAAATCGAGCGCGACCTCCATGCCCTCGGCCTGCGCCGCCTGAACCCTCGCGATAACCTCGCCGAAGCGGGGCGCGGCGAGCATTGCCATGTCGGCGGTGGCGTTCATCTTGACCGCGGTGAAGCCCTGCGCTCGGCGCGCGGCGGCGGCGGCGGCAATGTCGTCGGGACGGTCGCCGCCGATCCACGCATAGGCGCGCACCCGATCACGCACCCGCCCGCCGAGCATCTCGTGGGCGGGGAGGCCATAATGCCGCCCCTTCCAGTCCCACAACGCCTGATCGAGCCCGGCGATGGCCGACATCAGCACCGGCCCGCCGCGGTAGAAGCCGCCGCGGTAGCCCATCTGCCAGATGTCCTCGATCGCGCGCGGGTCGGCGCCGATCACCCGGTCGCGCAGGGCCTCGAAAGCGCCCACCACCGCCTCGCCATGCCCCTCGAGGCTCGCCTCGCCCCACCCGGCGCTGCCGTCATCGACCTCGACTCGCACGAACAGCCAGCGCGGCGGCACCAGGAAGGTCTCGATACGGGTAATCTTCATGGGCATGACTTCGCTGCTGGCATTTGATCGAGTCTTATTTATAAGATAAATAATTCGAGGCAAGCGGCAAGGGAGCAAGCGGTTGATCGGCAGTTTGATCGGCAAGGGGCCTTTCATTGCGGTGGACTGGGGCACCACCAACCGCCGCGCATGGCGCGTCGGCCCCGATGGCGTCGCCGAGGCGGAGTGCGAGGATGCGTGTGGCATCACGGCGCTGGCGCCGGGCGATTTCGCAGGTCAGGTCGCAATGCTGCGCGAGACGCTCGGCGACCTGCCGATGCTGCTTGGCGGCATGATCGGATCGAACCGCGGCTGGCGCGAGACGCCCTATGTCGCCTGTCCCGCCGACGCGCGCGCCATCGCCGAGGCGATCATGTGGATCGACCCGCAAACCGGTATCATCCCCGGCGTCGCGCAGGAGCGCCGCGATGCGCCCGACGTGATGCGCGGCGAGGAGGTGCAGATCATCGGAGCGCTCGCCAGCGGGCTGGTGCCCGAGAATGCCACGCTGTGCCTGCCCGGCACGCATGCCAAGTGGGTGCGGCTGTGCGGCGGGCGGATCGCGGGCTTTTCGACCTGGATGACGGGCGAGCTTTTCGCGCTGCTGGGCGAGCATTCGATCCTCGCCCCGCAGATGGAAGGCAAGGCGCGCGCCGGCGCGGGCTTTGCCGCGGGCGTGGTCGCTTCGGCCGAGTGCGATCCGCTCGGTCACCTTTTCGCGGTGCGCGCCGCGCACCTGCTCGCTGCGCCGATGATCGACGGGCCGGGCTATGTCAGCGGGCTGCTGATCGGCGCCGAGGTGCGCGCCGGCTTGCGGACAAGCGGGGGCGAGGTGCCGCATCTGATCGGGCGGCCAGATCTCAACAAGCTCTACGCCGCAGCCATCGCGCAGGTGCAGGGCAACCCGGCCGCGAGCCCTCCGGCGATGGACGGCAACGCCGCCTTCCGCGCAGGGTGCAGTGCGCTTCTGAGGGAATTCGCATGACCGACGCCCCCGATTCCGCCCCCACCGACACCTTCGCCCGCCACCTCGCCGCCCGCCCGCTGGTCGCGATCCTGCGCGGCCTGCCGCCGGAGGACGCCGTCGCGATAGGCGAGGCGCTGGTCGCGGAAGGGATCACGATCATCGAGGTGCCGCTCAATTCCCCCGACCCCTTGACCAGCATCGCCCGGCTGGCAGCGCGGCTGGGCGGGGCTGCATTGATCGGGGCGGGGACGGTGCTCGGCACGGGCGATGTTGCCCGCGTGGCCGATGCCGGCGGCGCGCTGATCGTCGCGCCAAACACCGACCGGCTCGTGATCCGCGCCGCCAAGGCTGCCGGGATGGCCGCTGCTCCCGGGTGCCTTACCCCCACGGAATGCTTCGCCGCGCTCGAGGCGGGGGCCGATGCGCTCAAGCTGTTCCCCGCCGAGATGGCGTCCCCCGCCGTGGTCAAGGCGCTGCGGGCGGTGCTGCCGCGCGACGTGCCGCTGCTCCCGGTCGGCGGGATCATCCCTGCCAGCATGGCGGCCTACCGCGCCGCGGGAGCGGACGGCTTCGGACTCGGCAGCGCGCTCTATGCCCCCGGCATGAGCGCGGCCGAGGTTGCGACGCGCGCCCGCGCCTTCACCGCCGCGCTGGCGGAGGAAGCGGAGCAGGGCGCATGACGATCCGTATTGCGATCATCGGCTACGGCAAGATCGCCCGCACCGAACACGCTCCCGCCATCGCCGCGCATCCCGGTTTCGAACTCGTCGCCGTGGTCAGCCCGAGCGGGGCGGCGGATGCGGGCGTGCCGGTGTTCACAAGCCTATCCGAGCTGCTCACGGCGATGCCGCGCGGGCTCGAGGCGGTGGCGATCTGCACCCCGCCGCGCGTGCGCCGCGCCATCGCCGCGCAGGCGATCGACAGGGGACTCGCGGTGCTGCTCGAAAAGCCGCCCGCCACGACCCTCGGCGAGCTTGAAGCGCTTGTCGCCATGGCGCGGGCTGCGGGGACCTGCCTGTTCGCCGCCTGGCACTCGCAATATGCCCCCGCCGTCGCCCCTGCCGCCGCGCTGCTGGCGGGCGAGCGGCTCGCGAGCCTCGCCATCGACTGGCGCGAGGACGTGAGGAAGTGGCACCCCGGGCAGGAATGGATCTGGGAGCCCGACGGCTTCGGCGTGTTCGACACCGGGGTCAACGCGCTCTCGATCGTCACCGCTATTCTAACCGAGCGGCTCGAGGTCGAGGAGGCCGAGCTGGTCATCCCCGCCGGTCGCCAGGCGCCGATCGCGGCAAGTTTGCACTTTGCAGGGCGCGATCGGACCGCGTGTTTCGACTGGCGCGAGCAGGGCGAGGAGGCATGGCGCATCCGCCTCACCACGCGCTCGGGCCGCACTCTGGCAATCGAGGGCGGCGGTGCGCGGCTGGTGGTGGACGGCAAGGAGCAGCCGCTCGGGGCCTTTGCGGAATATCCGGCGATCTATGCGCGCTTTGCCGAACTCGTGACGGCCGGGCGCATAGCAGTCGATAGCGAGCCGATGCGCCTGCTTGCGGACACGGCGCTGATCGCACGGCGGCTGACAGTTGCAGCCGATGCGTAAGCCTCTGGATTGCACGGCGGTCCGTTATCTGCGAACCTTGTCAAAAGACGAGAAAGGGGCTTCTCGCAAATGACCAAAATGGAAACCATCGGCTCTGGCCGGAACCTGACCTATGCGCTGCTCGAATCCGTCGGCAAGGCGATCGTGGTAGGGGCCTATGACGCCAGCCCCTTCCCGACCGAGGCCGACCTTGCCAAGCAGTATGCGGTCAGCCGCTCGGTGACCCGCGAGGCGGTCAAGATGCTGACCGCCAAGGGGCTTCTGGTCGCGCGCCCGCGCAAGGGCACCAGCGTGCAGCCGGCGCGGGCCTGGAACCTGTTCGATCCCGACGTCCTGCGCTGGATGCTCGAACGCAAGTTCTCGCTCGATCTGCTGCGCCAGTTCAACGAGCTGAGGATCGCGATCGAGCCGATGGCCGCGGTGCTCGCGGCCGAAACGGCCGACGCCGGAGGCCTCGCGGCGATCGAAGCGGGCTATCAGCGGATGGTCGCGGCCGAGGCGGGGGACGATGATCCGCTCGAAGCCGACATCGCCTTTCACATCGCGGTGCTCGAGGCCTCGGCGAACCCTTTCTACGCGCAGTTCCGCGATGTGGTGGCAACCGCGCTCAGAACCTCGATCCGCTTCACCAACCGCCTCAAGGGTCATACCGCGAGCCTGCCGCAGCACCGCGCGGTGCTGACCGCGATCGAGGCGCGCGACAGCGAGGCCGCGCGCGCGGCGATGCAGGGGCTGATCGAGGACGTGATGGCGCTGATCGCGGCGGCCGAGGGCAAGGGCTAGAGCCTCCAGATACGAGGGACGCTCACATCATCTGCGCATAGAGCCGGTTCACCCGCCGCTCGGCATCCTTCAGCGCCGTATCGACCGGTTTTGCCCCGGTGATCGCCGCCTCGAGCTCCTCGCCGATCAGGCCCTGCACGGCGCTCTGGCGCTCCACATAGCCCGGAAGCTGCTTCCCGGTGCGGGCGAGCGCGGCAATGTCGGCGCGGTGGGGGAGAGCGCGGAAAGCGGGGCTCTCGACCACTTGCGCGAAGGCGGGAAGCTGGCCGGTGCGCGACCAGTCGTAATTGTACTTCGCAAGGAAACCGAGGAAGCGCGCCATCGCCGCGCGCTCGGCGGGCGAGCGGCGGGCAGCGGGGACGATCCACGCATGTCCGTCAACGAAGGAGGCTTCCTCGCCCCACAGTCGCGGGAAGGGGGCGACGGCATAGTTCCCGTGGAGCGGCGAGTTGCTGCGTGCGGCCTCCGCATCATAGGGCCCGAGCATCCACGTCCCGACCGGGAAGATCCCGCCCTCGCCCTGGATGAAGGCGGCGGTGGCGGCGGGGAAATCCTGGTTGAGCGTGGTGAGGCCTTCGGCGTTGAGCTGCCGCAAGACGGTGACGATCGCCCGCGCTTGCGGAGTGTCGAGGCGGATGTGGCGCGCGTCGGGGAAGATCACCGCGTCCTGCGCGAGCAGGTAGGTGTAGAGCAGCGCCACGTGGAAATCGGGCGCGCTGACCTGCGCCTGGATGAGGTAGGGCTTGCTGGTGCGCTCCCGGAACTGGCGGGCATGGGCGAGTAGCTCCTCCGGCGAGTTCGGCAGCACCGGCTTGCCGCCGCGCATCAACCCCGCCTCGGCCATCAGCGCGGTGTTGATGTGCCACAGCCGCCCGATGGTATCCCACGGCATGGCGTAGAGCCTGCCCTCCTTCTCCACGCCTGCACGTGCCGCCGGGGTGAAGGCGGCAGGATCGATCCGTGCCGCGGCGAGCAGCGGCTCGACCGGCTCGATCAGCCCGGCGCCTGCATAGTCTGAGATCACCGACTGGTGCATCGTCACCAGATCGGGCGGGTCTCCGGCGGCGATCTGCGCGGCAAGCTGCGGGTAGCCCGGCCACGCCACGACATTGACCTTGACGCGGATGTCCGGGTTCTCGGCCTCGAAACGGTTGATGAGCGTGGTGAGGATCCCGCATTCCGTATCGGCGGCGGCGACATCGGTGCTTTCGCCATAGGCCGCCCCGCACTCGCCGAAGAACCGCTGGACGACGATCTCCGGGCGGTCGTCGGCAGGCGCGCAGCCCGCCAGCAGGCCTGCGAAGCCGAAGGCGAGCGCTCTGCCGATCATCGCACCGCCGTCCCGGCCATGGCGCGCACGATCTGCTTCTGGAACGCGATGTAGACGACGAGGATCGGGATCGAGGCGAACACCGCCTGCGCCATCAGGAAGCCGAGGCCGCTGGTCTGCGCATAGTTCATCTGCGCCGAGGCGAGGCCGACGGTGAGGGTGAAGCGGTCGCTGGTGGTCGCCGAAATCAGCGGCCACCAGTAATCGTTCCATGCGGCCAGGAAGGTGAACACGCCCAGCGTCGCCTGCGCCGGGAAAGTGAGCGGCAGCAGCACCTTCCAGAACAGCGTGAAGCGGCTCGCCCCGTCGAGCAACGCGGCTTCATCAAGCTCCTTGGGGATCGCGCGGAAATACTGGGTCATGAAGAACACCCCGAAACTGCCGGTGAGGCTCGGCAGGATCAGGCCGGGGTAGGAATTGTGGAGGCCCAGCATCGCGAACAGCTGGTGGCGCGGCAGGATCACCGCTTGCTCCGGCACCGCGAGGCCCAGCAGCACGATCACGAACAGCGTGCGGCGGAAGGGAAATTCGAGCCGCGCGAAGCCGTATCCGGCAAGGCTCGACAGCACCAGCACGCCGACCGTCGCCCCGGTCGCGACGATCAGGCTGTTCGCCAGCCATTGCAGCGTCAGCGAACCCTTGAGGATCGCCGCGTAATTCTCGAGGGTGTAGGGGCCGGAGAAGGCCGCGCCGCTATCGGCCATCAGCGCCGCGTTGCTCTTGAACGAGAGCAGCAGCGTCCACACCATCGGGGCGAGCATGACCCCCGCACCAAGCAGCAACGCCATGACAACGAGCGGGTGAAGACGTGCTCCTTTCACGCGCGCGGCTCCTCATGGCGGGTGACGAGCCAGTATTGCAGCAGCGTCAGGGCGATGATCATGCCGAACAACAGCTCGGCGATGGCGGTGGCGTAGCCCAGCTCCCAGCGCCCGAAACTGACTTCGAAGATGTAGAGCACGATGGTCCGCGATGCGCCGCCCGGCCCGCCGCCGGTGAGCAGCTGCGCCTGCCCGAACAGCTGCAATTGCGCCGCGGTCTGGAGCATGACGACCAGCAGCAGCGTGCGGCGGATCGCGGGCAGGGTGATGCGCCGCAGCACCGTCCAGCGCCCCGCGCCGTCGAGGGCCGCGGCCTCGTAGATGTCGCCCGGCACCTGCTGGAGCCCGGCGAGGATCAGCATCACCGGAAAGCCCAGCGACCACCACAAGGTGGTGACCGCGATCGCGGGGATCACGAGGTCGGGATCGGAGAGGAAGGGGATCGGCGCGCGGCCCGCCGCCTCCAGCCCTTCGGCGATCAGGCCTGCGTCGGGGGTGAGGATGAAGCGCCAGATCAGCGTGACGATGGTGACCGACAACACCAGCGATGAGAAGAACACCCCGCGCAGCACCGCCGCGAACTTGCCCGGGCGGTTGAGCGCCAGCGCCAGCAGCAGGGCGATGACCGTCAGCGGCGGCACGATCAGCACCGCCAGCAGCACCGTGTTACCGAACGCCTGATGCAGCACCGGATCGCCCAGCGCTTGCGCGTAATTGTCGAGCCCGATCCACTCGCGCCGGCCGAACAGGTCGGCACGGTGGAGGCTGATGACGATGCCCATCACCAGCGGCACGATCAGAACGGCGGCATAGACCAGGAGGAACGGCCCGACGAAGGCGTATCCCGCCAGCCGATCCCGCAAGGCCGCGGTCACGCGCGGGGTTCCGGGTGGTGGGCCGCGCCGCTCGCGGTGAAGACATGCGCGCACGGCGCGTCGATGGCGAGCGTCACCGCGTCGCCCGGCCGCACCGTGCCGAAGCCCGGTTCGAGCGCGATGATCTCCGCCCCGCCTTCGAGCTTGGCATAGAGGAACGTCCGGTCGCCCAGCCGCTCGACCAGTTCGACCTGCGCCGCCAGCCCGGCTTCGCCTGGCGCGGCGAGGCGCACATGTTCGGGCCGCAGCCCGACCTCGACCTCGGTTCCCGCGACCAGCTCGCCTGCCGGAACGGCGGTGGCGAGCACCGTCCCCTCGGCCAGCCGCACGCACACCCGCCCGGCTTCCTCCCCGGCAATGGTCGCAGGCAGCATCGCCATCGGCGGCGAGCCGACGAAGCGGGCGACAAAGGCATTGGCGGGCCGCGCATAGACCTCGGCCGGGGTGCCGACCTGCTGGATGCAGCAATCATCGAGGATGACGATCCGGTCGGCGAGCGTCATCGCCTCGGCCTGGTCGTGGGTCACCATGATCAGCGCGGCATCGACGCGGGTCCGCAGCTGCGCCAGCTCGACGCGCGTCCGGCCGCGCAGCGCGGCATCGAGGTTGGAGAGCGGCTCGTCGAGCAGGAACAGGCGCGGCTGCTTGATGATCGCCCGCCCGATCGCGACCCGTTGGCGCTGCCCGCCCGACATCTGCCCCGGCTTCTTGTCGAGCTGCTCGGCGATCTCGAGAATATCCGCTGCCTGCGCGATCCGCCGGGTGATCTCGTCGCGCGCCACACCTGCATTGCGCAGTCCGAAGGCCATGTTCTCGCGGACGGTCATGTGGGGGTAGAGCGCATAGTGCTGGAACACCATCGCGATCCCGCGCGCGCCGGGGGAGCGGGTGTCGATCCGCTCGCCATCGAGCCACACCTCGCCCGAATCGGCCGTCTCCAGCCCGGCGATGATCCGCAGCAAGGTCGACTTGCCGCTGCCCGAGGGGCCGAGGAAGGCGATGAATTCGCGCGGTAGCACGCTCAGCGACACGCGCTCCAGCACCGGCGTTGCGCCATAGGACTTGGAAACGTCGATCAGTTCCAGACCGGACAAGGGCAATCCTCTTTTATAGTATTTATCATACACTGAGGCAAAAGCAGTGGCAGGTCAACGCTCGGGCAAGGATCAATAGGCGGGGGTCAGCAGGCCATCGATAACATGGTTCTGCACCACCGGCGTGAGCGCGTCGACGACGCGCGCGGGCAGATGATCGCGCACCACCGGCGGCAGGCTGTCGATGTAGGCTGCGGTCGCCTGAAGATCGTGATGCGCGCCGTTGGTGGCATCGGGCGCATCGACCCCGATCACCAGCACCGGTCGCGGCTCGGCAGAGCGGTTGGCGGTGCCGCGATGCACCGTCAGTGCCGAGCGCGCGGAGATGTCGCCGCGCCTGGGCAGCTTCTTCACCGCCCGCGCCGCGTAGCGGGGCCACAGGTCGGCCGGGGGGAACATGCCCTTGGGACAACCATCGAAAACGTCCCACTGGGTCCCGGGCGCGATCTCGAAGGGGCCGTGTTCGGGCCGCGTGTCGATGGTGGTCATGTTGAAGGCGAGCGAATTCAGCCGCCGGCCTGCCGTGGTCGCCTCCGGCACGGCGAAATCGCGATGCCAGGGCTGGTCGGCCGCGCTAGGGAAGGGGATGTCGAAGCCGACCTCGATGATCCGGTAATCGCGGCCCAGCACCGCCTCGCACACCGCCACGAACCACGGGTGGGAGACGATCGCGGGAAAGGCGCTGAGCCGCTCGGGCTGGGTCTCGACATACCAGCGCTCGGGCCCGCGCGCCAGCGCACCGCCCGGCACGGTGCGCGCCTCGGCGAACAGCGCCATGATCTCGGCGTGGAGCGTGTCGGCCAGCGCGGCCGGAAAGGCGCCCGGGTGGGCGATGATCCCCTCGCCATAGAGCCCGCCCATGATTTCCCCCGCTTCATAGGCGGATCCGGCGAAAGCACTTGCCATTGTCACCTCGTAATTTATCTTACAAATAAGATTTAGCAGCCGAGTCAGCGCTTGGCGAGAGCCGTTTCACGAGGGAATGCCGATGCACGATACCACCGCCGCCGACCGGCTGCTGCCCGCCTTCGAGGTCGAGCCGCAGGCCGAGGGCATCGCCACGCGCTTTACCGTGACGCTGGGGGACAAGACCCACAGCTATCGCATCCCCACCGGCCAGCATAATCACTACGCGGTGTTCTTCAGCGAGCTCGCCCGCGATTTCGGCACGCGTTCGCCGGCCGGGCACAAGCCCGTGCCGATCGACGGCCCCGAGCCCGACTGGCGCCCGCTGATTCTCGACAATTTGAGCCCCCGCACCACCGCGGGCTACGGCGATCCGGCCGTGCTCAAGACCGAGGAGGGCTACTGGCTGGTCGCCACCTCCAACGATGCGCCCGACGCCTTCCCGATCCTGCACTCGCACGATCTCGAAAGCTGGAGCCACCAGGGCTTCGTCTTCCCCGAAGGCGAGGCGCCCGAATGGACCGCGCATGGCCGCTCTATCGGCGATTACTGGGCGCCCGAGATGGCCAAGTGCGGGGACGAATACTGGCTCGTCTACACCGCCCGCCAGCGCTCCAACGCGCTTGCCATCGGGCTTGCCAAGGCGCCGCACCCGACAGGGCCGTGGACCGATCTCGGCCATCCGCTGGTGGCGGGCTTCGCGATCAACACCACCAATTTCCCCGACGATCCGACCCAGCCGATGCTGAGCGGCGGGGTGATCGACAGCCACATCTTCATCGACGCGAACGGCGAACGCTACCTGTTCTGGAAGCGCGACACCAACGGCGTCTGGCCGCGCCCGCTGGCCGGGCTGCTGCGCCGCCGCCCCGATCTCGTCGATCGCCTTTTCAGCGAGGAGGCCGACCGCCGCACCGCGCGCTTTGCCGCCGCGGTGCAGCCCTGGGCCAATGGCCGCCGCCCAATGGAGCGCTTCTTCCTGATGCAGCCGATGATCGAGGCGGTGCTCGACAACTGGGAGCAGGTGAAGGGGGTGCTCTGCGAGGTCGAGGAGGCCGCCTTCATCGTCGATGCGATGAGCACGCCGATCCATGCGCAGCGCCTCGATGAAGACGGCAACCTGATCGGCACCGACACGATCGTGCTGACCAATGATCAGGAGTGGGAGGGCCACCTCATCGAAGGTCCGTGGGTGACGCTGCAGGAAGGGCGCTACTGGATGTTCTATGCGGGCAACGATTTCGGCACGCCCGCATATGGCATCGGCGTCGCGGTCGCCGACCATCCGCTCGGGCCCTATGTCAAGCAGGATGGGCCGCTGCTGAAATCGGTCAAGACCTGGTGGGCCCCGGGCCACGCCTCGGTCGCGCCGGGGCTCGACGGGCAGCCCCAGCTGTTCTTCCACGCCTTCTTCCCCGGCACCGGCGGCTACAACTGCTTCCGCGCGCTGCTGACGACCAAGCTGGAGTTCTCGAAGGAGAAGGTCACGCTCTCCTGAGCGGCGCCCCGGCTCAGATGTTGATGCTGGTCGGAATCAGGCTCGGCTGGAGGTAGGGGTAAGGGCGCAGGCGCTCCGCGTTGCGCGCGGCGATGCGTGCGTCGATGCTGGCGAGGCTCGCCTGGAACTGCGGCAGCGGGCCTTCGAGCGCGGTAACCCGCGGATCGGCGAACCACGGCGCATAGGGCCAGTTGGTGCTGCGATAGTCGCCGAGCGGACGGTAGTGCAGCGAGCCGAGCAGCTCGAGCACGTTCAACTGCTCCAGCGCCAGCGCCATCGGCGGCATCATCGCCAGCCAATCGGGCTTGGTCGGTCCGCCTTGGGCGGCAGGAGCGCTCTGCCAGCCTGCACCGGTGACAGCGGGGGCGAAGGCCATGATGTCCTTCTGCGGGAAGTTAACCGCCGCGTGCTGTGCGCTAGCGGTGAAAATGATCATGGTGCAGGCATCGACCAGCGCCGCGACGCTGCCGATCGGCCCGAAGCCCTTGACCTTCGCCTCGCCCGAAACGCAATCCGCCCAGGCGGCCAGCTCGGTATCGGCCAGCACATCGGCATCGCTGGCGTAATAGAGCCCGATATAGCCGCGCACCCAGCCGTGGATCGCCTCCCACACTAGCAGCCCGTCGTCGCGATAGGGAAAATCCGCCAGGGCCGAGCCCGGCCCGACCCCGCGCGCGGCGAGATCGTGGGGGAGCATCTTGGCGGTGAAATCGAAATCGAGCCGCGCGGCGACCGCGAGCTCCTGCGTCGAGCGGATCGTGCCCGCAAAGATATGGTCGATCGGGCCATCGGGCGCGATCAGCGAGGTCGCGGCGGCCTCGTTGATGAACAGCGTGCCCTCGAAATGCGGCACAAGCAGCGCCCACACCGGATGGACGGTCGCAAGGTGGCGGTGGGTGGCCATGGCCACGCCCTCGATCACCAGATGCGTGCGTCCGAGGTGGGCGACGAGCTCGTGATAATTGCCGTCGGCGACTTGCACCACCAGCTTGGCCATCTCCCAGCCCCACAGATCGGCTTGGGCCACCGAGGGCGTGAAGATCGGCCATTCCTCGGGATCCTGCCCGCACTGGATGGCGACGGGCACGAGGCTCGCGCCCCCCGGCGGTACGGCGAACAGCGCCAGCGGCTGCCAGGCATATTTGGCGAGCCCGCCCCAGCTGCCATCCTGTAGCGTCGCGAGCACGGCATAGTCGATCATGAACAGCCGTCCCTCGGCCAGCGCATCGGCGAGCGTGTCGCCGTTCACCACGGCGGCATATTGCGCTGGAGTGAGCGGGAAGTTCGCAGGCAGAGCGGCGCACACGGCCGCGATCAGCATCGCGTTGGGCCCCTGCACCCGCAGCGCCGCGAACTCGCCGTCGTCCTCGAAATTCCATGCGATTCCCGGCAGCGGCAGCGTGTCGAACAGCGCGCGGTAGGCATCGAGGCTGGCGGGCACGCTGCTGCCGAGGTCGTGTGCGTCATCGACCTTCATCAGCTCCTCGAGCCGCGCCTTGTGCGCCTTGAGGGTGGCGATGCGGGTATCGTATTCGGCCCGCGCCACCGCCGCCTCGAGATCGTGGACGAGATGGCCGAGAAAGCTCTCATGCGCCGGGACAGGCGCGGCCGCCGGGGCGACCAGTGCTGCAGTGGAGGCCTCGATCGCGTCGCACTCCGCCTGCAGGGCCTCGAACTTCGCGCGCGGGGAATCGAGTTCGCCGCGGTCGACACCGCCCAGCTTCACCGCCAGTGCATTGCGCACGATCTTGAGGCTGACGCCGATCAGCAGCCCCCACCACTGCAGCGTCGGCAGGTTGTCGAGCGGCACGGACTTCGCCAGCGGCACGCCGGGGAGGGTCGGCACGGTGTCGTCCCAGACGTAAACCTCTTGGCTCGCTGCCAATTGCGCGGCGCGCGCGGCCTTCTGTGCCGGGCTGTCGTCCTGCGGCAGACTTGGCGCGGCGGGCGGCACCGGCGCGCACAGGGTTTCGGCTTTCGGGACGACAGGCGACCGAAAACTCATGAAGACGCTCCTCGGCAACAGGCCGCAGAGCGTAGCGCGGCAGCGGTTAACACTCCGTCAGCCGTAATCAGGGCCTGCCGAGCGCCGCAGCAATCAGCGGTTGCAAATCCTGCTCGAGAGCGATCGAGCGCTGCGCCGGGTCGAACCCCTGATCTAGCCGCTCTTCGGTGATGACGATCGCCCAGTAGCCCCGCCCGAAATCGATCCACGGGGTGAAGCCGAAGGCGCCTGCCGAGGAGATCACCGGGGCAGCCTCGCAGGCGGCGACATAGGCGGGGCCGTCGCACTCCTTCCAGAACCCGAAGCCATAATGCCAATTCAGGTTGCTCCCGCTGATCGCGGGCGGCACGGTCGCGACCGGGCGGGCGGCCACGCGGTCCGCGAGAAACCCGGCGCGGTCGGCAAAGATGTCGCCGCGCAGGATCGCGGTCAGCACCCGGGCATAATCCTCTCCGGTCGAACGCATCCCGCCCGAATAGGACGGGTTGTCGCCCGCCCCCTGGGTGTAACGGGTCTCCGCACTCACGCCGAGCGGGCCGAGCAGCCGCGCGCGCATGATCGCATCGATGCTCTGCCCCTCCAGCCGGGTCATCGCCAGCGCGGCGATCTGCATGTGTTCGTTGCCATAGTTGAACGACTGGTCGGGCGGCGTGTCGGGCCCGCCAGCGTGGATCTGCTGGACGCAGGCGCGCAAGGTGAAGGCGGGATCGCCGACGCAGCCCGCCTGTTCGGCGGTGCCGTTGAAGCCCGAGGTGAAGCCGAACAATTGCTCGAAGGTGACCGCACTGCGCGGATCGCCGGGCGTCTGGCTCCAGAAATCGATCAGCCCGCTGACCGGTGCGTTGGCGGCGAGCCTGCGGTCCTCGACCATCAGCCAGGCGGTCGCCCCCAGCAGCAGCTTGCTGGCCGAGGCGATGAACACCGGCCGCGTGGTGGTCATGCTGCCGCGCTCGTAGCGCAGCAGGGTGCCGGTCCGGTCGCCGACCATCACCGCCACATCCCCGCCCGCGAACTGGTCGACCCGGCTGCGCACCGCGCTGAAATCGGGCGCGGCGACGGGAGGCGGGCTCGGCGTTGGCGAGGGCGCGGGCGACGGGGTCACGGCAGCGGGAGGCGGCGACGCGCTGTCCCCGCCGCCGCAGCCGCCGAGCGCCGCAAACAGAATCATCGCAAGACAGTTGAACCCGATCCTCACCCGCGCACTCCCTTGCACTCAGTCACCTATACGGGTGTAGCTGACCGTTTGACACAAGATCAGCAGACAAACGCGCATGCTGACTTTTCCCTTCGCGACGAGTGTCACCGTCGCGGGCAGTTTGCGGCTGCCGTCGAGATAGGTGCCGCGCCAGCGGTTCTTGCCGTCGGGCTTGAGGTCGCGCAGCACCACCGCGCGCTTGCGCCCGACGCTGCCGTCGGGATTGCGGTCATAACCGGTTGCACACAGCTGGTCGGCCGCCGCGCCGCAGGGCGCGATGCGGGCAGCCCCGGGGCCGCCGTTCTCGGTCCACATGCCGAGCAGACCCGAGGCCTGCGCCGGCTGGAGCGGAACGGTGCCGAGCAACGCGGCGAGGGGGTAAAGGCACAGCTTCTTCATCGGATAATTCCTTCGTTTCGGTGAGATTGCAGAGAGGGTTCAGACGGCGACGGATGCCGGCGGGGTGGCGGGCAGCGCTGGCCGCCCCACAGCCGCAGCGAAGTGGCGGTGGTATTCGGGGTGCTCGGTGCCCATCCAGCGGTCCCACCAGGTGAAATAGAGCCCGAAATTCCAGCCCACCGTGCCGTGGTGGAGATCATGGTGCGTGGTGGTGGTCATCCAGTCGAACAGCGGACGACCATCGCGGCGCGCGGGGCTGGCCTCGATCCCGCAATGCAGCAGCGTGTTGCGCACGATCTGGTGCATCACGAACAGGTCGACCACCACCCAGTCGGTCGGCACGATCAGCACCCACAGCGGCACGAAGGCCCCCATCAGCGCCGCCTCGGCGAGGTCGAAGCTGTAGGCGGTGAAGGGCGAGGGGTTCTTGCTGAGGTGGTGGCGGCGATGCACCCAGGCGAACAGGCCCTTGCGATGCGCCAGACGGTGCGCCCAGTAGAAATAGGCGTCATGAGCGAGGATCATCAGGATCAGGCTCGCCCAGAACCAGCCCGTACCCCAGCTTTCCGCGATGTCGTCGCCCTCCCACCAGCCGAGGTGATGGGCGATGCTGGGCAGCAGCGAGATGGTGGCAAACACCATGATCGAGCGCAGCGAATAGAGGAACTCGCGGCGCAATTGCCTGGCCGGGGGGCGGTTGGTGCGGATCTGGCGGCGGGCGAGCGGGCGCTTCAATGCGACCCACAAGAGCCACCACATGCCGGTGGCAAACACCGCGTAGCGGATGACATCGCCCAAGGTGAGCAGCACCCAGTGCGGCCCGAGCGATTGCAGGAATTCTTGAGACATCGAGACAGGCTCCGTGTTGAATGGAGCCTTGGTGTGTCAGCCGCCGCGCGGGTTGGCGCGCCGATGCCGGAAAACCCTCGCCGCTTTCGAATTCAGGCAGGAATCTCCGAAATCGGCGCAGCGGCGACGAGCGCGTGCTTGCGATATTCACTGGGGCTTACCCCTGTGGCCTCGCGGAACGCCCGGTTGAAGGGGCCGAGCGAGCCGAAGCCCAGATCGAAGGCGATGCTGGCAACCGTGCGGCGCGCCTGGGCCGGGTCTTCGAGGATCGCGCGGGCGGCGGCGATCCGGCGGTGGTTGATGAAGGCGGTGAAATTGCGATAGCCGAGCTGGTCGTTGATCAGGCGCCGCAGCCGGTGTTCGGGCAGGCCGACCGCTTCGGCAACATCGCCGATCGCGAGGCCCTCGCGCTGCCACAGCGCGCCCTCGTCCATCACCGCGTCGAGCCGGGCGCGCCAGTGCAACTCCTCTGCGGAGAGCGCGGGGTCGGCTTGCGCCCCTGCGCCCGGCGGCAGCGCCGCGCCGAACAGCGAGCCGCGCGCGGTCAGCAGGAACCCGACCCCGCCAAGGCCGAGCACGGCCTGGATCACGGCATTGGCCGCCTCGAACCAGTCGGCTGAAACGCCCATGGTCTGCGCGATCTGGGCGATGCTCAGCAGCAGCGAATAGCCAGCGATCAGCAGCAGGAAGGGCACCCGCAGATTGCGCCGCGCCTCGACCAGATCATGGCGGCCCGACCGGATGATGATCGCCATGGCATGCACCGCCAGCACCAGCCCGATGAGGTTGTGCGCGGTCCACAGGCCTGCCGTGAGCGGGGCCGGACCGAACTGTGCGATCAGCCCGATCAGCACCAGCGCAATCGCCGGGGCGAAGCTGGCGAGGCGCAGGCGGTGATCTTCGAACAGTGTCAGCGTGAACAGCCACAGGTAGCCGGTCCCGCCGATCTGGATCAGCCACAGCGCCCACAAAAAATCGCCGAGGCCTCGCTGCACCGGCTCCGAGCCGGCCAGCGTGAAGGCGCTGTTGGCGAGAATGAACAGCAGCGTCGCCAGCTTGAGCGAGCCGTGCGGCGCGCTGCGCGCCAGCGTGATGCCGAGCGCCGCCTGCGAGCCCACCGCAACCCCGCGCAGCAAGAGGTCGAAGGTCTGGAAACCGTCCAGCATGCAAGTCAGCCCGCCGTCGGTGTGCCGGAGCCGTCATAGGCGGCAAGGATCAGACGGCGGATGGCGCTGCGCAGACGTTCCCAGTCCGCAGGCTCGGCCAGCGGCATTCCGGCAAAGCCGCCGATGGTGCCGCTCGACAGCACCATTTGCTGCACCGCCGCGATCATCACCGCGTTGATCGCGGGCGCGTCCACCCCCGGCGGCGCGGTGAAATCGCCTTTGACCTGCGCGAACCAGGCCATCAGCGCGCGGCTGCGGGCGTCGGCGAACGCGCGGGTGAGAGCGTTGGCCTCGGACAGTTCCCAGGCAATGATCCGCTGCATCACCGGATGGCTGCGCAGCACGTGGAGCTGCGCGTCGATCAGCGCGGCGACCAGCGCGCCGTAGCTGTCCACCTCGGGCGCAGGCAGGGCGGCGAGCGCTGCCTCGGTCTCGCGCGCGATCTGGGTGCCGAGCGCTTCGGCAAGCCCGTCGAGCCCGCCATAATAGCGATAGATCAATTGCTTATCGCACCCGGCTGCGCGGGCGATACCGTTGACGCCCCAGCCGCCAAAGCCCTTCTCGACCAGCACCGAGCGTGCGGCATTGAGAATGCCTTCTTCGGTGCGCGAGCGGTCACGGGTGCGATCTTCGGCTTCGGCAGCAGGCTTGGCGGGGCTCTTTGCAGAGGGCTTGGAATTGGGCATGGCGGCTGTGTAGCACTCCGGCGTCGTCGAGGGCCAGAGAAATATCACCGACCGGTGACAATTGCCCTGCGTGGCTTCGGCTTACCCCAACACCGGCTGCGCAGACAGGCGCATTGTCCGCCGATTCCGGAAGATCCTGACCGATTCCGAAAGCGGCGGGAATTTTTCGTGATCGGCGCGCCAGCCCGCAATGTGGCTGCCAGACCTTGGGCTTCGCATCCCGAGGAGCCTGTCCAGATGTCTGAAGCTTGTCCCGCGCTCGCAGAGGGGCGCATTGCCACCTCGTGCGCCGCACCACTGTCGGCCGGGTGCGCCTTGCATCGCTTGCGCGCCGCGCCGGTGCAAAATTTCATCGCGTCCTCGCAGAGGCTTACCGGCTCCTTCCCAAATTTATCACCGACCGGTGACAAATTCCCTTGCGCATGTCACTGACCGGTGATACTTGCCGTGTCACCACATGGAGACATCGAGTCTCCAGCCGGAGAAACTGCCATGACCCTGACCCGCGAAATCCATAATCCCGTGACCGGCGATCATATCGCCTTCCTCGCCTCGCCGCTCTCGGACGAGGGCGACATGCTGCGCTTCCGCTGCACCCTGCCGCCGCATGGCGCGGGCGCGCCGCTCCATGTGCACGACGCCATGACCGAGACTTTCTCGGTCGAGGCAGGCGTGCTCGAAGTGGCGCTGGCCGATGGCGAAACCCGCCTGCTCGGCCCCGGCGAGAGCATTGCCATCACCCCCGGCATGCAGCACGGCTTCCGCAACCCGGGCGATGCGCCGGTGACCTTCGTCACCACCGCCGACCCGGGCGAGGGGCTGGAGACCTTCCTGCGCGGCATGTATGCGCTCGCTGCCGCGGGCGAGACCGATGCGGCCGGCATGCCGCGCGATCCGCGGGTGCTGGGCGAACTGCTCCACAGCGGCAATCTGGTGATGCCGGGCATCCCCCGCCCGATCCAGCGCGCGGCACTCGCACTGCTGCGCTGGGCCGCATGGCTGACCGGCGCCGACCGCCGCCTCGCTCGCATGGCGCGCGCGTCATGAGCGGGCCCCAGACGTTAGGGCGCCCCTGGCTGGGTATCGCCACCATCGTCCTCGCGGTATCGTTCAACATCCCTTACGCGGTGCTCGCGACGATCTTCGATTACCCCGCGATCCTGCGCCAACCCGCCACCGAGGTGCTCACGCGCTTTGCCGCGGACGGCACCACGCTGTTGCTGACGTGGTATGCCTTCGCGCTTGCAGCCCTCGCGCTGGTGCCGCTGGCGAGCGCGCTGGCGATCACCCCCTCTCGCCTCGCCGCGCGGCCCGCGCTCGCCATTGGCGCGGCACTGGCCGGTGTCTTGGCGGGGATCACCCAGGCAATCGGTCTGGTGCGCTGGGTGTTCGTCATGCCCGACCTTGCCCGCGCTGCCACCGGCGACGATCCCGCCGCAGCCTCGGCCGCGGTCCACACCTTCACCCTCATCAACGCCTATGGCGGGGTCGCGGTGGGCGAGCATCTCGGCCAGTTGCTGACCGCGCTGTTCGCCGGGCTGCTTGCCGCACTCCAGCTGGGCGAGGGCCACCGTGCCACCGCCGGCTTCGGCTTCGGCACGGCGGCGCTGCTCACCTTCGGCACCGGCGAGGGACTGATGCTCGCCGCCGGCGCGGATGGCAGCCTGTTTGCGATCGGCACCATCGCCGGCTTCCTCGCGCTCACCGTATGGCTGATCGCCACCGGCACGCTGCTGCTGCGCCGCGCCTGACGCCCGCCTTTTCACGACCCACAGTTTCACCCGCTCCCGCGCGGCCGCGACGGCCCGCGCCGGTCCTCTCCTCACGCCGTCGCGCCATCCAAGGACAACGACAATGCACTACAATCTGATCCGCTCGATCCTCATGGGCACCCTGTTCCTCACCCCCGGCATCGCGCTGGCCCAGGACGCATCCGACGAGAGCGACGAGTTCTCCGGTTACACCACCCTCGGCATCGCCGCGCTGCCCGATTACGAGGGCGCCGACGACCACCGCATTCTGCCGCTGGTCGACGGCAAGGTCTTCTGGGACGAGCGCTACATCGCCGTCGAGGGCCCCGCGATCCGCGCCAATATCCTCAACAGCGAGACTTTCGAGTTCGGCCCCGTCGCCTCCTTCACCTTTGGCCGTGACGACGAGATCAAGGACCAAGCGGTCGCCCGCCTCGGCGAGATCGACGATGCCTACGAAGTCGGCCTGTTCGGCGCGGTGAACTTCGATCTTGGGGGCAATGACGCATTGCGGATCGGCGTTCAGGGCGTGCAGGACGTGAGCGACGTGCATGACGGCTTCGTCATCACCGCCAGCGCCACCTACACCGCACCGGTCGGCAAGCGCCTGACGCTGATGTTCGATCTGGGGGCGAGCTATGCCAGCGACGATTATGCCGAGACCTATTTCTCGGTCACCCCGGCCGGCGCCCTCGCCAGCGGGCTTGCCACCTTCGATGCCGAAGGCGGGCTCAAGGATGTCGGTGCGCAACTCACCGCCACCTACCTCGTCGGCGACAACTGGGGGATCGCGGCCAATGCCGGATACCGCCGCCTGCTCGGCGACTTCGCCGACAGCCCGGTGGTCTCGGTCGGCGGCAATCCCGACCAGCTGAGCGGCGGCCTCGGCGTGTTCTTCACCTTCTGATCTTCTCTCAAGCGAAAGGAC
>NZ_JAMNXL010000222.1 GCF_023653175.1 Erythrobacter sp.
ATCGCGCGGGGGCCCTGACCGCGCGGGCGGGTGTAGGGTCTGATCTTGCCGTTCCCGGCTGGGGGGGTCTTCTTGTCGCTTCCCATGATTGTGCCCGCCATGCCATAGGCCGCGCGTGACTGCCAGCATCTCCCCGACAATCTCCGGCAATCTGCTCGACTGGTATGACCGGGGCGCCCGCGATCTGCCGTGGCGCAACCCGCCGGGCCGCGCGCTGCCTGACGATCCCGCATGGCCTTACCGCGTGTGGCTGTCCGAGGTGATGCTCCAGCAGACCACGGTGGTGGCGGTGAAGCCCTACTTCGCGAAGTTCACACAGGTCTGGCCGACGGTCGAAGCGCTGGCGGCCGCTCCTGACGATGACGTCATGGCGGCTTGGGCAGGGCTCGGCTACTATTCGCGCGCCCGCAATCTTGTGAAATGCGCGCGAGCGGTGGCAGAGCGCGGCGGGTTTCCCGATACCGAGGCCGAACTGCGCGCGCTCCCCGGCCTCGGCGACTACACCGCCGCCGCGATTGCCGCGATCGCCTTCGGGCGGCGTGCGGTGGTGGTCGATGCCAATGTCGAGCGGGTGGTCGCGCGGCTCTTTGCCATAGCCGAGCCGCTGCCGGGCGCACGCAAGGCGATCCGCGCTGCGACCGCCACGATCACGCCCGAGCATCGCGCGGGCGACTTTGCGCAGGCCATGATGGATTTGGGCAGCCACGTCTGCACCACCAGGTCGCCGCTCTGCCTGCTGTGCCCGCTCGCCGGGGACTGCGAGGGGCGCAAGGCTGGCGAGCCCGAACGCCTGCCGGTGAAGCCCCCAAAGAAGCAGGTGCCCGAACGCAGCGGCACCGCCTTCTGGATCACCCGAGCGCGCGGCACGCATGTGTGGCTCGTCACCCGCCCGGCGCAAGGCATGCTCGGCGGGATGCGCGCGCTCCCGGACGACGGCTGGAGCGCGCAAGGCGACGGATCGGGCAAGGTGCCGCTGGCGGGCGAATGGCGGCGGCTGGGCGCGGTGCGGCATGGCTTCACCCATGCGGCCCTGACGCTCGAGGTGCAGGCGCTCGAGACGCTCTCCCAACCGCGCGGGGCGGGGCAGTGGTGGCCGGTGGACAGGATCGGCGAGGCGGGGCTGGCAACCCTGTTCGCCAAAGCGGCGCGGCTTGCGCTGGCCGCGCGGGACTAGAGAATCCCGCCCCCCAGCGACAGCCGCACGCCCGCGATCAGCAGCACCACGAGGCAGAAGTTGCGCCCCCCGTCTTTCGAGGACAGCGCGCCAAGCACGATGCCCACCACGATCAGCGGCAGGGCAAACCAGTTGCCCCAACCGAGAAACGGGATCTGCGAAGGGATGACGATCACCAGGCTGATAAGGCCGACGAGATAGGCAAGGGCGTTGAGCATGTGTCTTATATAGATAAGACACCGCGGTCATGCAAGACGCCTTGCGCCCGCACGATTGACCCGCGCGGCAGCCTGCCGCAGACAGGCGCGCCAGCCCTGTTTGGAGATTCTTGCCGATGTCATTGCAGACCCCCGACCCGCTCACTGTCTCGCGCCGCTCGCTGCTGCGCTACAGCACGCTTTTCGCGGGCGGGGCGGCGCTTTCGGGCCTGCCTTTCGGCCGCGCTGCCTTCGCACATGACGCCGCCGAAAGCTGGCCCAATGTCGCGGCGATGGCGGATCGCTATGTCAGCGGGCGGAAAGTCGCCAACCTGATGCTGACCTTCGGTTGGGATCAGCAGCCCCACGCCCACACCGTCGGCGGGGGCACGCTGGCGCTCGGCAAGCCGGGGATGGTGGACGAGAACTCGCTCTACCGCATCTATTCGATGTCCAAGCCGATCACCGGCATGGCGACGATGATCCTGATCGACGAGGGCAAGCTGGGCCTCGACCAGCCGGTTCACGAGATCCTGCCCGCCTTCCGTGACATGAAGGTGCTGGTCGATCCCGAAGGCTCGCTTGACGACACCGTGCCTGCCAATCAGCCGATCACGATCCGGATGCTGCTGACCCATACCTCGGGACTCGGCTATCAGATCATCAGCCGCGGGCCGCTGCAGAAGGCCTACAACGAGGCTGGGCTGATCGGCGGACGGGTGAGCCGCATGCCGATCCCGGGGGTCGAGCCGGTCACGCCCGCGCCGGGCCTCGCGGTCTGGGCCGATCGCCTGGCCGAACTGCCGCTGATGTATCAGCCAGCGACCAGGTGGAGCTATTCCTGCTCGATCGACCTGCTCGGCCGGGTGATCGAGGTGGTGAGCGGCATGGAGTTCGAAGCCTTCCTCAAGAAGCGCATCTTCGAACCCTGCGGCATGACCAGCACCTTCATGCAGGTCCCCGCAAGCGAGGCGCACCGGTTGACCGACAATTACGGGATCATCGGCGGCACCGCCTTCCCGATCGATCCTGGTGCGGCTTCGGTCTTTCTCGATCCGCCCGAAGTGGCGGCGGGCGGCGGGGGCCTCGTGTCGAGCCCCAAGGACTATGACCGCTTCCTCAGGATGCTGCTCGGCTACGGCACGCTTGAGGGCAAGTTCGTGATGAGCGAAGCGGCGGTGCGGGTCGGCACCTCGAACCTCATCCCCGCCAGCGTCGATCTCAAGGGCAGCTGGCTCGAGGGCGAGGGCCACGGCGCGGGCGGGCGCTCCAAGGGCGCAAGCTTCGGCTGGGGCGGGGCGGCGGGCACGCTCGGCGCGGTTGATTTCGACCTGAAGCTGCGCTCCTGCCTGTGGACCCAGTACATGCCGTCGGAAGCCTATCCGATCCGCGACGAATTCATGGCCGCGATGGAAAAGGATCTGGCCGCGATGCGCGGGGCGAGGAAGGCCGCCTGATGCACGCCCCTGCCCCCGCCCCTGCCGCAGGGCTGATGGCCTTCTCGGGCTCGCCGCTCGACCGGGCGGATCACATCCGCACCGATGCCGAGGCGCTGGCGGGCCTGATGAACTGGCGCGCCCGGGTACTGCTACTCGATGGCCTGCTGCCGGGGGTGGACGAGACGGGCGGGCTCGTGTGGGGCTCGCTGGCTGACGTCGCCGAGGATGCCGAGCTGGTGTTCCTCGGGATGCTCGACGGCAAGGCGCACTTCGCTCCCGTGCCGGGCGAGGGCGCGGACGGCCCCGCCTATGCCATGCCGAGGGCCTGGGCGCTGATGACCCAGCTTTCAGCGCCTGACCTGGCGATCTATGGCGGGGCGAGGAGCCTTGTCGACTGGCACGCGCGCCACCGCTTCTGCGCCCGTTGCGGGGCGGCGACAAAGCTCGTCAAGGGCGGCTGGCAACGCCACTGCGACACTTGCGGCGCGGACCATTTCCCGCGCACCGATCCGGTGACCATCATGCTGGTCGAGCATGAGGACAAGCTCCTCCTCGGACGCCAGCCGCGCTTTCCGCCCAAGATGTATTCCGCGCTCGCGGGCTTCGTCGAACCGGGCGAGACCATCGAGGAAGCTGTCGCGCGCGAGATCCACGAGGAGGCCGGGGTGCGCGTGCGCGATGTGAAGTATATCGCCAGCCAGCCGTGGCCCTTCCCGAGCCAGCTGATGATCGGCTGCACCAGCGTTGCCGACGATCCCGCGATCACCATCGACGCCACCGAACTAGAAGACGCGCGCTGGTTCACCCGCGCCGAGCTTGAAGAGGCACGCGCGGCAGGCGAGGCGGGGACGGACCTTCTCTATTTCCCGCGCCCCTTCGCCATCGCGCATCACCTCGTGTGCTGGTGGCTCGACCGGTGAGCGGCCCGCAGAACCTCACCATCGACATCTATTCCGATGTCATGTGCCCGTGGTGCCTGATCGGCTATGGCCAGCTGACGAAGGCTTTGCAGGAACTCGAAGGCGAGATCGCGGCGGAAATCCGTTGGCGGCCGTTCGAGCTGAATCCGCACATGCCCGCCGAGGGCGAGGAGCAGGAGGCGCACTTGCAGCGCAAGTACCGTCGCTCGGCCGAGGAAGGCGCTGCTTTGCGCGGCCAGATGAAGGCGATTGCCGAGGGCGCGGGCGTGTCGCTGTCCTATGAGGGTGAGGGTGAGGCTCCCCCTGCGATGATGTGGAACACCCGCGACTGCCACAAGCTGCTGACCTTCGCGCTCGAACAGGCTGGCCCCGAGGTGCAGACCGCGCTGAAGCTCGCGCTGTTCCGCGCGCACTTCAACGCTCGCAAGCCGCTCGGCGACCGCGAAGTGCTGCTCGACATCGCCGCTAGTGTCGGCCTGCACCGCGAAGCCGCCAAAGCCGCGCTGGGCGACCCCGATCTCGAAGCCCGCGTGCTCGCCGAAGAGGCGCAGGCGTGGGACATGAACATCTCGGGCGTCCCGGCGATGATCGTTGCCGGCAAGTTTCTCATACCCGGCGCGCAGGCTCCCGAAGTCTATGTGAATGCGCTCAGGCGCGTCGCCGAAAAGACCCGCGCGACCACCTGACCCGAATATCGGCTCAGCGCCGCCGCATCACCCACCCATGACAGCGCCCGCGCGGCCAGCCTCCTGCAAGCCATGGTCACACGCCCCGCAATCCCCGCGCGGGCGTCCCAGCTTGCAGGAGAACAGCAATGTCCAAGGTATCCGCGATTTTCGACAGCCACGCCGAAGCCGAGCGCGCGGTCAACGACCTGCGCTCGCTCGGGATCGGCGACAATGACATGTCGGTGATTGCCCACCACAAGGGCACCACCACCACTTCCAGCGGCGATGGTGAAGTGACCGACGAGGAACACCGCAACGTGCTGCGCGGTGTGCTCGGTGGGGGAGCGCTGGGCGCCGGGCTCGGCGTTGCCGCGCTGGCAATTCCGGGCGTCGGCCCGCTTGCTGCAGCAGGCGCCATTGCTGCGGCTGCCGCTCCCGAGGCGGTCGGCATCGGCGCGGTGCTCGGCGCGATCGGCGGCACGCTCAACGAGACGCTCACCAAGCACGGCGTCAGCGAGGAAGACGCGACCTATTACAACGACCGCATCAAGCACGGCGGCGTGGTGGTGACGGTGGAGGATATCGGCGTCGACGAGGCGAAGCTGCGCGAGGTGCTGAACCGCAACGGCGGCCACAATTCAGGCAATGCGCGCGCGGTCGGTTTCTGATCGATTGACCGGACGCGGGCGGGGGGG
>NZ_JAMNXL010000223.1 GCF_023653175.1 Erythrobacter sp.
GCGGCACGACGAGGAAAACCGCCTCAAGCCCTCCTTCGTCAGCGCGGTGCACGATGCGCTCGAGGCGGGCGACAAGGGCGCGGTCTATGATCTGGTCGAGCCGCTCCACGCCGCCGACATCGCCGACCTGATCGAGCTGCTGGAACCGCGCGAACGCGCACAGCTTGCCTCGACGATCAGCGACCTGATGACCGGCGAGGTCGTCGCCGAGCTTAACGATTACGTCCGCGAAAGCCTGATGGACACGCTGTCCGCACAGGCTGTCGCCACCATCGCCGAACAGCTCGACACCGACGATGCGGTGCAGCTGATCGAGGATCTGGACGAGGCCGATCAGCGCGCGGTCATGGCCGAGCTCGAGCCGGAAACGCGCGAGGCGGTTTCCAGCGCGCTCGCCTATCCCGAGGAAACCGCCGGGCGCCTGATGAGCCGTCACTTCGTGGCGGTGCCCGAGCATCTCACCGTCGGCGACCTCATCGATTACCTGCGCGAGGATGGCGATCTCGACCACGATTTCTTCGAGGTGTTCGTGATCGACGAGCGGCACCATCCGGTCGGCACCTGCGCGCTGAACTGGATTTTGACGACCCCGCGTAGCGTCCGCCTGACCGATCTGATGAAGCGCGACCAGACCCTGATCCCCGTCACGATGGATCAGGAAGAAGCCGCGCTGATGTTCCAGAAATACGCGCTGATCTCAGCCGCGGTGGTGGACGAAAGCGGGCGGCTGGTCGGGCAGATGACGGTCGACGACGTGGTCCACATCATCTCAGAGGAAGCGGCGGAAGATGCGCTGCTGATGTCCGGCGCGGGCGACGGCGACATCAACGAGCCGCTGCGCGAGGCCTATTCCAGCCGCGTGCGCTGGCTGATCGCCAATCTCGGGACGGCGGTGGTCGCCTCCTCGATCATCGCCTTCTTCGGCGCGGCGATCGAGCAGCTGGTGGCGCTCGCCGTGCTCATGCCGATCGTCGCCAGCATCGGCGGCAATGCGGGGACGCAGACGATGGCGGTGGCGGTGCGCGCGATTGCGACCAACCAGCTCACGCGCTCGAACACCAAGCGCATCCTGCTGCGCGAGTTCCGCGTGGCGCTGCTCAACGGCGGCACCATTGCGCTGCTGATCGGGCTGGCGGCGGGCTTCCTGTTCTCGCCGATGATGGGCGTCGTGATCGCGATGGCGATGGTCATCAACATCGCGATTGCGGGCCTTGCGGGCGTGCTGGTGCCGGTGATTTTCGAGCGGCTCGATCAGGACCCGGCAGTTGCTAGCAGCGTGTTCGTGACGATGATCACGGATTCGATGGGCTTCTTCGCCTTCTTAGGTTTGGCAGTGGCGATGGGTCTGACCGGCTGATAGCCCACGCTCCCAACGACAAGAGGGAGAGAGTGATGGCAGGACGGGTAGGCGGCAAGGTGGTGCTGCTGACGGGCGGCGCGATGGGTCTGGGCAAGGCGGCGACAAAGGCCCTGCTGGCCGAGGGCGCGACCGTGATCATCACCGATATCGACGAGGACGCAGGCCGCGCCACGGCGGCGGAGCTGGGCTGCGGCTACTTGCCCCAGGACGTCACCGACTGGCCCCGCTGGCAGGAGGTGATCGCCGAGGTCGAAGCCGCGCATGGCAGGCTCGACGTGCTGGTCAACAATGCCGCGATCACCGTGTTCGGCTCGATCGCCGACATTTCGCCGGAGGATTTCAAGCGCTGCTACACGGTCGATGTCGATTCGATCTTCATGGGCTGCAAGGCGGCGATCCCGCTGATGGCGCGGAGCGGCGGCGGATCGATCGTCAACTTCTCGTCCGCCGCGGGCAACAAGGTCTCGCCCGATTTGGCCGCCTACAACTCCGCCAAGGCGGCGGTCGTGACCTTGACCAAGAGCATCGCGCTCTACTGCGCGCGCGAGCAGAACGGGGTGCGGGTCAACTCGGTGCAGCCCGGCACGATCCTCACTCCCAACGTCGAGAGCGTCATCGCCGGCACCCCCGACCCGGACGCCACCCGCGCCGCCTTCAGCGTCGCCCAGCCGATCGGGCGGATGGGCGAGGTCGAGGATATCGCCCACCTCGTCGTCTATCTCGCCAGCGACGAGAGCAAGTTTGCCACCGGCGCGCCGTTCATCGTCGATGGCGGATTGAGTATCGCCTGATGCCGACCGCCGAGGACCGCTTCGCGATTATCGACCTCGCCGCGCTCTACATGCGCGGGCTCGACCGGCTCGACGGCGCGCTGCTCGAGGCGCAGTTCTGGCCCGGAGCGCGGTGCGAATACGGGGTGTTATCGGGCGGCCCGGCGGACTTCGCGGCGTTCTGCATGAGGATGCTGAAGGAGCACCAGCGCAACCACCACATGCTCGGCCAGCACCTCATCGACTTCGTGGATGAAGACGAGGCCTTCGGGGAGGTCTATTATCAGGCCTATCATCGCGTGTTGGACGAAAGCGGCGCTGCGCGCGACTTGTTCATCGCGGGCCGCTATGTCGATCTTTACGCGCGGCGCAGCGGCGTCTGGAAGATTGCCTATCGCAGCGAGCTGATCGAATGGGTGCGCGACGATCCCGCCGCGGACGCCATGGTCGCGGCCACCCCCTTCATCATGGGCGAGCGAAAACCCGCCGACCCGCTGTATGACCGCGCGGCGATGCGCCGATGAGCAGGCCCGATCTCACCGCCCCCTCCGACCCCGCGCTCGCCCCCGGGGAGGCGCGCTGCCCGGGCCCCTCGATGCAGGACATCCTCGATGCGGACGGGGACAATCCCCCCGCCGCGATGCGCGAGCAGAGCTACACTTTCCTCGGCGACGCCGACCTGCCCTTCGCGCGCTATACCGATCCGGCGTTCCACGACCTCGAGCTGGAGCGCCTGTGGCCGAACGTCTGGCAATGGGCCTGCCGCGAGGAGCACATTCCCGATCCCGGCGACCGCTATGTCTATGATGTCGCTGCGCTTTCGGTGCTGGTCGTGCGCGGGGCCGACATGGCGATCCGCGCCTTCGTCAATTCCTGCCCGCACCGGGGGATGAAGTTCGCTGCCGAAGGATCAAGGGGCGTGCGGCGCGCGCATATCCGCTGCCCCTTTCACGGAATGAGCTGGAACCTTGACGGCACGCTTCGCGAAGTGCCCTGCCGCTGGGACTTCCCGCACGTCACCGACGAGACCTTCGGCCTCGACGAGGTCGCCTGCGCCACCTGGGGCGGGTTCGTCTTCATTCACATGGGCGCCGATCCCCCGCCGCTGGCCGAGCAGCTCGAAGTCATGCCGGAGCATTTCAAGCTCTGGCCGATGGATGATCGCTATGTCGCGCTCCACACCGAGAAGGTGCTGCCCGCCAACTGGAAGATGGCGATGGAGGCCTTTCTCGAAGCCTTCCACGTGCTCGAGACCCACGCGCAGGCGGTCTACACGGCGGCCGATGCCAATGCGCAATACGACATCTTCGGACGGCACGTGTCGCGCTTCATCCATGCGGTCGGCGTGCCCTCGCCGCACCTTCGGCAGGAGGTCAGCGAGGCGACCTTGTTCGGCAAGCTCGGCCGCGATCCTGCCGCCCTGCCGGAGGGCTCCTCCGCCCGCGCAGAGCACGCAAAGCTCTTGCGCGAGGAATTGGGCGCGGCCTTCGGCACCGATCTTTCGGGCGTCTCGACCACCGAGATGATGGACTCGATCGAGTATTTCCTCTTCCCCAATGCCTTCTTCTTCCCCGGCATCGGCATCCGCCTGTGCTACCGCTTCCGCCCGCTGGGGCCGGACGAATGCCTGCACGAGATCCTCGTTCTCCAGCCCCTCCCCGCCAGCGGCGAGCGGCCCGCGCCTGCCACCCCGATCCGGCTCGGGGTCGATGACAGCTACACCACCGTCCCCGGCTTCGCGCTCGCTGAAATCCTCGATCAGGATACCGAGAACCTCAAGCTCCAGCGTGACGGGGCGAAGGCTTCGCGCAAAGGTGCGCAGACGCTCGGGAACTATCAGGAGGCGCGCATCCGGCGGCTCCATCTGACGCTCGACGAATACCTCGCCGGTTGACTTGCCGCGGCAGGTGCCGGAAAGCCGATCCATGCCGCTTCACCTGACCAAGATCGCCTTCGGGGCGAAGAGCTATGCGAATCTTGAGAGCTGGTATGAGGGCCGAGGCGCGATCGCGCTCACCACCCGCAACCGCCCGACGCGGCATGAGGAATGCATCGGCGGGTCGCTCTACTGGATCATCAACCACGCGATCGTCGCGCGCTCGGCCATTCTCGGCTTCGAGAAGACCGAGGACGGGCGCTGGGACATCGTGCTCGAGCCCAAGCTGATCCGCGTCCACCAGATCCCCAAGCGCGCGCACCAGGGGTGGCGTTACCTCACCGACGAGAAAGCTCCCAAGGACGTCGCCGAGGGCGAGGACATCGGCGATGCCCTGCCCGGCAAGCTGGCGATGAAGCTGGAGCGGCTCGGGCTGGTCTAGTCGCGCACGCGCCCCGGTGCAGTGCCGGTGCAGCACAGGAAGGCGGCGCCGGTGAGAATCATGTTGAGCCCGACCACCATTCCGAGAATCGCCAGCGACCAGCCGCCCGGCAGGCCGAGGAGCACCAGCGCGCCCAGCCCCAGCGACAGGAGACCCGAGACCAGAAACAGCCCCCAGCCGCGCAGCGGTCGGATCTGCGCCGCCATCAGCATCCGCGCGATGCCATCGGCCGCGAAGAAGGCGCCCAGCGCAAGGGTCAGCGCCAGCAGTCCGGCAAAGGGGTTGGCGAGGAACACCAGCCCGCCGAGCATATAGAGCAGGCCGAGCACGATCTGCACTGCCCTCCCCTGCCAGCCGTGGACGCGAAAGGCGTGGAGCAGCGCCGCGATCCCGCCGACCAGCAGCGTCAGCCCGACCACGAGGTTGAACGATAGCGCCGCCAGCAGCGGAAAGGCGAGTGACAGCACGCCGACCGCCAACAGCACCGCGCCGAGCACCACAAAGCCGCTCCGCCGCACCGGGGTGCGTGCGCCGAAGCGCTTGTATTGGGCCTTGGGATAGGCCGCCATCGGCTTTCGCCTCCTTATGCCGACAGACGCGGGCAGC
>NZ_JAMNXL010000224.1 GCF_023653175.1 Erythrobacter sp.
CCCGCTGCCGTGGTCTTCGATGATCGAAATCCCGGTGACTACCGCAATCCTCGGCGGGCGGCGCGTGGCGGCAGGCGGTGGCGGCTTCTTCCGCGTGTTGCCCTACGCCTTCTCGCGCTGGGCTATCCGTCAGGTCAACCGCCGCGACCAGCGCCCGGCAGTGTTCTATTTCCACCCCTGGGAGGTCGATCCCGATCAGCCGCGCGTCGGCCATGCGCCGCTGCGCTCGCGCTTCCGGCACTACACCGGCCTGACGCAGATGGCCGGCAAGCTGCGCGAGCTGGTCCACGAATTTGGCTGGGGCCGGATGGACATGATCGCGCACCGCGAGGCGGCGCGGGCGGTCGATCTGGAACTGCTGCCGCCGGTGCTCGAGCTCGGGCTCGATGCGCAAGTGGAGGCGGCCGAATGAACGCGCCGGTCAAGGCAGCGACGCGGGTGAGCGCGCTCGATTTCCGCGACGCGGGCGAGGTGCGCCGCATCGAAGGCTTCGTCGCCGAACATGGCGGCAGCCTGTTCCACCGCCCGGCATGGCTGCGCGCCGTTGAGGCCGGAACCGGCCAGCGCGCTGCGGGGCTGGTGGCCGAGCGGATGGGCACGGTCACGGGCTGGCTACCGCTCACCGAGGTGCGCTCGGCACTGTTCGGCAAGGCACTGGTTTCGAGCGGGTTCGGGGTTGCAGGCGGCATCCTCGCCTGCGGTGACGACGCCGCGCGGGGTTTGGCCGAGGGCGCTCAGGGCCACGCCCTTCGGGGAGGGTTCTCGGGGGTGGAACTGCGCGGCGGTCCGGTGCCCGCGGGCTGGGACAGCTGGTCCGACAAGCATTGCGGCTTCGAACGGATGCTGGCCGCCGATGACGAGGCCGAACTCCTCGCCATCCCGCGCAAGGCGCGCGCCGAGGTGCGCAAAGGTCTGGGCTTCGGCCACTGCGTCACTGTGGGACGCGGGCCGAGCGATCTGGCCGCACACTACGCCTGCTACAGTGCGAGCGTGCGCAATCTCGGGACGCCGGTCTTCCCCAAGCGCCTGTTCGCCGCGATGCTCGAGGCCATTCCCGAGAGCAGCGACATTCTCACCGTGTGGGCCGGCGAGACCCCGCTGGCGAGCGTGCTGAGCTTCTATCACGCGGACGCGGTGCTGCCCTTCTGGGGCGGCGGCGTGTTCGAGGCCCGTGCCGCGCGCGCGAACGAGGTGATGTATTACGAGCTGATGCTCCATGCCCGCCGGCAAGGGATGCAGCGCTTCGATTTCGGCCGCTCCAAGACCGGCAGCGGGCCTTATAGCTTCAAGAAGAACTGGGGCTTCGATCCGCAGCCGCTGACTTACGCCGCGTGGACCGCGCCGGGAGCCCCTGCGCGCAATATCGATCCGACCGATGCGAGCTACTCGCGCAAGATCGAGCTGTGGAAGAAGCTGCCGCTGCCGCTCGCCAACACCTTGGGGCCGTGGATTGCGCGCGGGCTAGCCTGATGCCCGGCATCCTGTTCCTCGCCCACCGCGTGCCGTTCCCGCCCGACCGGGGCGACCGCATCCGCTCGCACCATTTGCTGCGGGCGCTGGCGAAGCTCGGCCCGGTGCATGTGGGCTGCTTCGGGGAGGGCGATGAGAGCGCCGAGCGGGCGCTCGCCGCTGTCGCGGCTTCGCGGCATGTGGCGCCGCGCACCAAGCCGCTGCCGCTGGCGGGGGCCGAGGCGGTGCTTTCAGGCAAGCCGGTCAGCCTCACCGCATTCCACTCGGCCAGACTGGCGCGGTGGGTGCGCGAGACCATCGCGCGCGAGGGCGTAGAGGCGATCGTCGTCTTCTCCGGGCAGATGGGGCAATATGTCCCCGATGACTTCGCGGGCCCCGTGGTGATCGATCTGTGCGATGTCGACAGCGCCAAGTTCGAAGCCTACGCCGCCGCTGGCGAACGCGCCTGGCTCTACGGGCGCGAGGCGCGGTTGCTTGCGACAGAGGAAGAGCGGCTCGGGCAGCGGGCTGACGCGGCGATCCTGATCTCGGAAGCCGAAGCGGTGCTCTATCGCAGCCGTTTGTCCGCGCCCGGCACGGTCAATGTGCAAGTGATCGGCAACGGGATCGACGCCGCCTTCTTCGATCCGGCCATCGCCACTCCGCATCCCGCCCTTGCCGAGGCTGCGGGGCCGCATTTCGTCTTCACCGGGCAGATGGATTACCGCCCCAACGAACAGGCCGCGCTGTGGGTGATCGAGGCGCTGCTGCCTGTCTTGCGCGCGCGCCTGCCGCAGGCGACGTTCCATGTCGTCGGGCGCAATCCCACCCGCGCGCTGATGGCCGTGGACGGTGCGCCGGGCGTGCGCGTTTGGGGCGCGGTGCCTGACGTCCGCCCCTTCATCGCCGCCGCCGACGCCGTGCTTGCCCCGCTGCTGATCGCGCGCGGAGTGCAGAACAAGGTGCTCGAGGCCATGGCGATGGCGCGGCCGGTGGTGCTCACCCCTGATGCGGCGACGGGGATCGCGGCTGTGGACGGGGAGCACTGGCTGGTCGCACCGCCCGAGCCCGAGGCGATGGCCGCGCGCATTGCCGACCTCATCGCCGATCCTGACGCCGCCCGCCGGATCGGTGCCGCAGCGCGCGACTTCGTGCTGCGCCACCACGGGTGGGAAGCGATGCTCGCCCCGCTCGGCGCGCTCATCGGCAGCTGCGGGGAGGGCCGCCGCCATGCCGCCTGAGGCTGCTGCGCTTCGCACCCCGCGCGCCGCTGCGCGCCTCCCCGTCGCCTGGCGCGCGCCGCTTGCAGCGCTCGGGGCTGCGGCGCTCGCGTTGGTGTTCGCGAGCTTCGATGCCTGGAGCGAGATGGCGCACCAGTGGTGGAACATCGACACCTATAGCCACCTCATGCTCGTGCCCTTCATCATCGCCTGGCTGGTGGCGCTGAAGGAGGAGGAGCTTGCCAGCCTCACCCCGCAGCCCTTCCTGCCCGGCCTCGTCGGCGTAGCTGCGAGTCTGGTGCTGTGGCGCGCGGGCGAGGGGGCCGGGATCAACCTCGTCGCCCAGGCCGGCGCGGTGGGCGCCTTGCAGGCCGCCGCGGTGACCGTGCTCGGCCTGCGCGCTTCCCTCGTGCTCGCGCTCCCCATCGCCTTTGTCGCCTTCCTCGTGCCCTTCGGCGACGAGATCATCCCGGCGCTGCAAGCCATCACCGCCGAGATCGCCATCGCGCTCACCCATGCGAGCGGCATCCCCGCCCGGATCGATGGCATTTACATCGACACCCCCGCCGGGCTCTTCATCGTCGCCGAGGCGTGCTCGGGAGTGAAGTTCCTGATCGCGATGGTGACGCTGGGCGTGCTGGTTTCGGCCACCCGCTTCAACCGCTGGACGACGCGCGCCGGTTTCATGGCCGCCTGCGTCATCGTCCCCATACTCGCCAATGGCGTGCGCGCCTGGGCAACGATCTTTGTCGCGCAATATGTCGGGGCGGAGAAGGCGACCGGGTTCGATCACATCGTCTATGGCTGGGTGTTCTTCGCGATGGTCGTCGCGGTCCTGCTCGGCGCGGCGTGGCGCTTCGTCGAGCGCGAGCCGGAGGAATATGGCTGGTCGCTCGGGGAGATGGGGCGCTGGGGCTGGGTGCGCCGCTTCGAGGCGCTGGCTTTTGCGCCGGGGAGCGCTGCTGCCGCGATCATCGCCTTGGCCGCGATTGCCGCGCTCTCGCTGCTGCTCTAGGGCACAGGCACGATGTGCGGGATTGCCGGGATTTTCCATGCCGAGACCCCCAAGCCGGTCGACCCTGCGCGGGTCGTCCGGATGTGCGACGCGCTCGCGCATCGCGGGCCTGACGGGGCAGGGGTGTGGACCGACCATGGCGTCGGCCTCGGTCATCGCCGGTTGTCGATCATAGACGTCGCGGGCTCCCCCCAACCGATGACCGCCGCCGACGGCCGCGCGGTGATTGTCTTCAACGGCGAGATCTACAATTTCCGCGAGCTGCGGCGCGAGCTCGAGCAATCGGGCTTCACCTTCCGCACCAATGGCGACACCGAGGTGATCCTCGCCGCGTGGCAGAAGTGGGGGCCGGATTGCCTGTCGCGATTGGACGGGATGTTCGCCTTCGCGATCTTCGACATCACCACCCGCCGCCTGTTCCTGGCCCGCGACCGCTTCGGGGTGAAGCCGCTGTTTTGCGCGCATCTGTCCGACGGCAGCATCGCCTTCGCCTCGGAGCTGAAGGGGCTGCTGGCACATCCCCAATTGCGCCGCCGGGTCAACCCGCAGGCGATCGAGGCTTACATGGCGTGGGGCTATGTGCCCGACACGCATTCCATTCTCGCGGGCGTCGAGAAGCTGCCTGCGGGGCACTTCTGGCTGCTGGAGCAGGGCAGGCCGCCGGGCCGTCCGCAGCGCTGGTGGGACATTGATTTCACCCAGCGCGAGCGCGGGAGCGAGGCCGATCTCTCGGCGCAGCTGGTGCATCTGCTGCGCGAGGGCGTGCGTTCGCGGATGGTCGCCGATGTGCCGTTGGGCGCCTTCCTATCGGGCGGGGTCGACAGCTCGGGCGTGGTCGCGCTGATGGCCGAGGCTTCGCACACACCGGTGCAGACCTGCTCGATCGGCTTCGATGTCGCGGCCTATGACGAGACCTCCTATGCCCGGCAGGTCGCCGCCAAGTTCGGCGCGGACCATCAGGAGCGGATCGTCGCAACCGATGACTTCTCGGCCATCGATAGCCTCGCCGCAATGTTCGACGAGCCCTTCGCCGATGCCTCGGCGCTGCCGACATGGCGCGTATGCCAGCTGGCGCGCGAGCGGGTGACGGTGGCGCTGTCGGGCGACGGGGCGGACGAGGCTTTCGCGGGCTACCGCCGTCAGGTGTTCCACCACCACGAGGAGCGGGCCCGCGGCATTCTGCCTGCTGGGCTGCGCGCGCCATTGTTCGGCGCGCTCGGGCGGGCATGGCCCAAGGCCGACTGGGCCCCGCGCCCCTTGCGCGCCAAGGCAACCCTGCTGGCGCTCGCCGAGAGCGGGGAGGAGGGCTATGCCCGCGGCCTTTCGGTGACCCTGCCGGGCGCACGGGCTGCGCTCTATTCGGACAAC
>NZ_JAMNXL010000035.1 GCF_023653175.1 Erythrobacter sp.
GTGAGATGCACCTTAATATGTTGCAATTGGCGCAATTCCGCTTGGCGTTTTCGCATTTGAAATAGCGGCGCGGCAATCCCACTTGGCTCCTCGAGCGATGCGGCACGGGGCCTCCTCTCCATCCCCGCGCTGATCCGGTAAGGAAGCATCGCCCGGCGACAAGAGACCGAACACGGTCTCGCCGCCCGCCTGCCGACCGGAAAGGACTGGCCAGCTCTCCCCCTGCTCGGCCCTCCCCACCGGTCACTGCCCGGCCACGTGCTAGGCATGCAGCGAAAGAGACGCGGCCACCGCACTCCCCCCCCTGAACTGGTGGCCGCGTCTCGAGCCGGGACGCGGTTGCTGCGCGCGTTCCGTACCCTGGTTGATTGCCTTTTTCGATTGCGGTGATGAATTATTTTCAGTCGTTCTGAAGATTGAATCTTGCGCACCGTTTTCTATATCGTGCTCGGCCCGGGCGCTCCCTCTCCCCCCTGATCGTCCGGGCCACCCCAACCACAACAAAACAGGGAACCAGAACAATGACCATGATCAGCGAAAAGGCCGTCGCCCTGCTGCTCGCCGTTGCGCTCAGCGGCACCGCGTTCAACACGTTTATCGTGTAAGCGCGCCAGCAGGCTCAGGCCTCAACCGGCCCGGTTCCTCAGCCGAGGAGCCGGGCCGAGCTGTGTCTGGAGGTCAGTCCGTCCCGCTCAATCGCGCGGCTTCCTCGCGCAGGTCGGTCTTGAGCAATTTGCCGATATGGCTGCGCGGCATTTCGGCAATCGCGTGAAGCGCCGCCAGCCGCTGGGTCTTGCCCAGCCGCGCGTTGACTGCGGCGAGGATGGCGCCCGTGCCAGCGCCCTCCTTCAACACCACGAAGCCCACCGGCGTCTCCCCCCATGCGCGCGAGGGGATGCCAACCACGGCGGCCTCGACCACCCCCGGCTCCTTCGCCAACTCCGCCTCGAGATCGGAAGGGTAGATGTTGAACCCGCCCGAGATGATCATGTCCTTGGCGCGGCCGACCAGCTCGACGAAGCCCTCGGCATCCACGCGGCCGATGTCGCCCATCCGCATCCAGGCCTCGCCGGTTGCAGGGTCGATCCACTGTGCCTCGGCGGTCTTGTCGGGGCGGTTCTTGTAGCCGCTCATCATGGTGAGGCTGCGGCCGATCATGTTGCCGGGCGTGCCCGGGGGCACCTCGCGGTCCTCGTCATCGAGCACCTTCAACTCGCTCCCCGGCGCGGGGCGACCGACGGTGTGGAGCTTGTCGGGGAATTCGTGGCAGGGCAGCAGGCAGACCACGCCGCCCTCGGTCATCGAATAGATCTCGATCAGCCCGCCCGGCATCCGCCTCAGCACCTCGCGCTTCAGATCGGCGGAAAAGGGCGCGGAGGTGCAGTATTTGAGTTTCAACGCCGACAGGTCGAAGTCGTCGAACGCCGCAAAATCCATCAGCCGCTGATATTGCACCGGCACCAGCATGGTGATCGTCGTGCGGTCGGCCTGCGCATGGCCGAGCCACTTGGCGCAATCGAACTTGCCCATCACCCGCACGCAGCCACCCGCCAGCAGCACCGGCAGGAAAGCGACCATCGTGGTGTTGGAATAGAGCGGAGTCGAGGCAAGCGAACGCACCTCGATCCCCGCGCCGAGATAGCTCAGGCCGGTCGAGGCAAACTGCCGCCAGCGCATCTGGTGCGAATGGACGATGCCCTTGGGAATGCCGGTCGTGCCGCTGGAATAGATGATGTTGAACGGGTCCTTCGGCTCGGGCACGAATTCCGGCGCGCGGGCGCCCGGAGGGGCCATCCACTGGTCGATGCTCTCCAAGGGCACGCGGATCAGGTCGGCCATGAAGTCAGTGCCGAGTTCCGCCGCCTTGGCCGCGTCGATGAACAGGTGGATCGCGCCCGAATCCTTCGCCATGCCTTCAAGCTGTTCGGGCGAGGCGCTGGTGGTCAGCGGCGCCGCGACACCCCCGGCGCGCATCGCTGCCAGAAAAACCAGCGCATACTCGACGGTCGACGTGCCGAGGATCGCCACCGATTGGCCGCGCCGGAGCCCCGTCTCCACCAGCCGCGCCGCCAGCCGCTCGATCAGCCCGACCAGTTCGGCCCAGTAAAGCTCGCGGTTTTCGTCGACCAGCGCGAGATCGTCGCCCTTGATGCGCGACCATTCCATCAGGATTTCGGGGAAGCTGCCGAAGGGTTCGGCAAGGCGGTTCATCATCGTCTCGTTGCTCATGGCGGCCATGCATAATCGGGGCAGCGCCTCGCGCAAAGGATTTGCAAACCGGCTCGCACAAGTGGCAGGACTGGCGCGAGGAGAGGGGCACACAATGATCCATAAGACTGCAATGATGGCGCTCGCCGCGCTGGCGCTGGTGCCGGCTCACGCCCGGGGTGCCGAACCGCCGCAGCGGGTGCTGGTGGTGGTCGCGCATCCGGATGACGAGCTGTTCATGGCCCCCGCCATCGCTTCGCTGGCGCGGCAGGGTGATGCCGTGACGATCGTCTTTGCCACCACCGGCGATCAGGGTCCGGGGGTGACCGATTTCGCGCGCGGGCCGGAGCTGGGCGCGATCCGCCGCGCCGAAGCGCAATGTTCGGCAAACGCGCTCGGGGCACAGGCGCAGTTCTTGGAAAAGCTGGGCGACGGCACTCTGGCCGAAAGCCCGCAGGCGCCGAGTTCGCCGGCCGCGCGGTTCATCAAGCAGTTTGCCGCGCAATACATCGCCATCGACCCGCAGCTGGTGCTGACCTGGGGGCCGGACGGCGGCTATGGTCACAGCGATCACCGCATGGTCAGCGCGCTGGTCAGCCAGACAGTGCAGTCGCTGGCGGCCGAATACCGGCCGCCCTTGCTCTATGTCGGCATTCCCGCCGGGCGCTTGCCGCCCGTGCCGCAGATGGCGACCTGGGCCGAGACCGATCCGGCGCTGCTTTCCGAACCGGTGCGCTACACGCCCGCCGATCTCGAAGCCGCCAAGGCGGCCGCGATGTGCCACGCGACCCAGTTCGACGAAGCCTCGCGGCAAGGCATGATGGGGCTGTTCGATGCGACTATGTGGCGCGGCAAGGTGCATTTCCGCCCCGCGTTCTGAGCCGCCCGTCGATAGGGTCCGAACACTCGTGGAAAAGCAGGCCTCGGGGGCCTCCCGCAGTTGGGTTTCGCGTCCGCCATGCCTATATGATGGGCCATGGACGAGAACACCAATCAACCCCCCGCAAAGCTGCCCAACGCCAACGAATACGGCGCGGATTCCATCAAGGTTTTGAAGGGGCTGGACGCTGTCCGCAAGCGCCCCGGCATGTATATCGGCGATACCGACGACGGCAGCGGCCTGCACCACATGGTGTTCGAGGTCAGTGACAATGCCATCGACGAGGCGTTGGCGGGTCATTGCGACCTCGTTCTCATCGAATTGAACCCCGATGGCTCGGTTTCGGTGGAAGATAACGGGCGCGGGATCCCCACCGGCATGCACGCCGAAGAGGGCGTCTCGGCGGCCGAGGTGATCATGACCCAGCTCCACGCAGGCGGTAAGTTCGAGAACACCTCGGACGACAATGCCTACAAGGTTTCGGGCGGCCTCCACGGCGTCGGGGTTTCGGTGGTCAACGCACTGTCGGAGTGGCTGGAGCTCACCATCTGGCGCGAGGGCCAGGAGCACTGGATGCGCTTCGAACATGGCGATGCGGTCGAAAGCCTGCGGGTCGTCGGCGACGCGCCGAAGGTCGAGGGCAATGCCGACCGCAACGGCTTCAAGAAGGGCACCCGTGTCACTTTCAAGGCCAGCCACGACACCTTCAAGAACGTCACCGAGTTCGATTTCGAGAAGCTCGAGCACCGCTATCGCGAGCTTGCCTTCCTCAACTCGGGCGTTCGCATCAAGCTGCGCGATCTGCGCCACGAGGAGAAGCTCGAGCACGATCTCTATTACGAGGGCGGGATTGCGGCCTTCGTGAAGTATCTCGATCGCAACAAGCAGCCGCTGATCCCCGAGCCGATTTCGGTGTCGGCGGAGAAGGACGGCATCGGCATCGACGTCGCGCTGGAATGGAACGATTCCTATTACGAGAACGTCCTCGCCTTCACCAACAACATCCCCCAGCGCGACGGTGGCACGCACTTGGCCGCCTTCCGAGCAGCGCTGACCCGCACGCTCAACAACTATGCCGAGCGGTCGGGGATGCTGAAAAAGGAGAAGGTGAGCCTTTCGGGCGAAGACATGCGCGAGGGCCTGACCGCGATCGTCAGCGTCAAGCTGCCCGACCCCAAGTTCTCAAGCCAGACCAAGGACAAGCTGGTCTCTTCCGAAGTGCGCTCGCCCTTGGAATCCCTGATGAGCGACAAGATGAGCGAATGGCTGGAGGAGAACCCCGGCGATGCCAAGTCGATCATCCAGAAGGTGATCGACGCCGCCGCCGCCCGCGAAGCCGCCCGCCGCGCGCGCGAAATGAGCCGCAAGGGCGCGATGAGCGTCGCCTCGCTGCCCGGCAAGCTCGCCGATTGTCAGGAGCGCGATCCGGCCAAGTCCGAACTGTTCCTGGTCGAAGGCGACTCCGCAGGCGGATCGGCCAAGCAGGGGCGTGACCGCAAGACCCAGGCGATCCTACCGCTGAAGGGCAAGATCCTCAACGTCGAGCGCGCCCGGTTCGACCGGATCATCTCGTCCAAGGAAGTCGGCACGCTCATCCAGGCGATGGGCACCGGCATCCGCGACGAGTTCAACCTCGAGAAGCTGCGCTACCACAAGATCGTGATCATGACCGACGCGGACGTGGACGGCGCGCATATCCGCACGCTGCTGCTCACCTTCTTCCACCGCCAGATGCCCGAGATCATCAAGGCCGGGCACCTGTTCATCGCCCAGCCGCCGCTGTTCAAGGTCGCCAAGGGGCGCTCGGAGGTCTACCTCAAGGATCAGGCGGCGCTTGACCGCTATCTCGTCGATGCCGGGCTGCAGGGCCGGGTGCTGGAGACGCAAGGGGGGACGCGCGGTGCCGAGGATCTGCGCGCGCTGGTCGACGGGGCGCTCAGGCTCAAGAACCTCCTCGCCTTCGTGCCGCGCCGCTATGACAGCGGGATCGTCGAGCAGATGGCGCTGGTGGGCGCGCTCGAGCCGGGGCTGGCGGGCGAGGCGCTCTCCGCAGCGCTGGCCCGCGCCGCCGGCCGCCTCGGCGCCGGCGACCGCGAGGCGCGCTGGAGCGCATCGCAGCGCGATGACGGCACTGTGGTGTTCGAACGCCTGTGGCGCGGCGTCACTGACGTCCATGCGATCGACGCGCGCTTCCTCTCGAGCACCGAGGCGCTCAAGCTCCACGGCCTCGCCGCCGCGCAGGCCGAGGCCTATGCCTCCCCCGTCAAGCTGGTGCGCGCCGGGGCCGAGCCCGAGGAGCCCGAACCCGAAGCGCCCGCCGTGGCCAATGATCCGCTCGCCGGCGAGGCCGAGGAGGTCGCACCCGCGCCTGCCGTCACCTTCGACGGCACGATCAGCCGCCCCAGCCAGTTGCTCGAGGCGATCTTCGCCGCCGGGCGCAAGGGCCTCTCGATCAGCCGCTACAAGGGGCTGGGTGAAATGAACGCGGAACAATTGTGGGAGACAACCCTCGACCCGGAAGCCCGCATTCTGTTGCAGGTGAAGGTCGAGGATGCCGACGTGACCGACGAGATCTTCACCCGCCTGATGGGCGACATCGTCGAGCCGCGGCGCGAGTTCATTCAGGATAACGCCCTTAACGTGGCCAATCTCGACGTTTAGCCCTCCCCGAAGGACCCCATGGCCGCCCACCCCAACCGCACCGAGGATCTGCAACAGGCCAGCTTCCTGATCATCCTCGCGGTGGTCAGCCTGCTGATGACCGTGATCGTCTGGCCCTTCGCCCAGCCCCTGCTGTGGGCCGCGCTGGCAGCGATCATGTTCCAGCCGCTCTACCGCTATGTCCTCAGGCGGCTGCGCGGGCGGCGCAATCCGGCCGCGGGGCTGAGCCTGCTCATCATCTTCATCGTCGTCCTCATCCCCGCCGCGTGGATCGCGACCATGGTGGTCGAGCAGGCGATCGTGCTGGTGACGACGCTTCAGGAGCAGCCGATCGACCTGGCCGCCCTGTTCGACACGGTCTACACCGCGCTGCCAGGCTTCGCGCGCGACGCGGTCGACCGCAGCGGCTGGGCCGACATCACCATGGCACAGACCCGCCTGCAGGAACTGCTGACCGAGAGCGCGGGGATGATCGCCACCCAGGCGGTCTCGATCGGCAGCGGCGCGCTCAGCTTCTTCCTGTCCTTCGGCGTGGCCTTGTATGTGATGTTCTTCCTGCTGCGCGATGGCGAGCGGATCGGGCGCACCGTGCTGTGCGCCGTGCCGGTCGAGCGCGCCATCGCCGACAGACTGGCGGAGCGCTTCCTCGGCATCGTGCGCGCAACCATCAAGGGCACCGGCGTGGTCGCGCTGGTGCAGGGCGCGCTGGGCTGGATCACGCTGGTGATCGCGGGCGTGCCCTCGGCGCTGCTGTTCGGCGTCGTCACCGCAATCTTCGCGCTGGTGCCGGTGATCGGCGCGGGCGCGGTGTGGCTGCCGGCGGGGCTGTACCTGCTGATCAGCGGCGCGACCTGGCAGGGGATCTTCGTGCTGCTGGTCGGCTTCTTCATCATCTCCTCGGCCGACAACGTGCTGCGCCCCATTCTGGTGGGCCGCGACACCGGCATTCCCGACTGGATCATCCTCATCACCACGCTGGGGGGCATCAGCCTCGTCGGCTTCTCGGGCATCGTGCTCGGGCCGTTGGTGGCGGGTCTGTTCCTCGCCAGCTGGTCGATCCTGCGCGAACAGCGCGAGGAGGACGAGGAGGCCGCGATGCACGATAATGGCGGCATCCGCGTCGATGCGGCGGGCCACACGCCCGAAGCGGCGGGCTGAGGGCTGCGCATGTCCTCGCTCGTCACTCCCGGCTCCAGGGGCGAGGCGATCGGCCGGCTGGTGCTGGCCGGCTTCGTGGTCTCGCTGCTGCCGGTGCTGCCCTTCGGCGACATCCTCGCCTATCCCTTCCTGATCCTGACGACGTGGTTCCACGAGATGGGCCACGGCCTCACCGCAGCGGTGCTGGGGCAGTCGTTCGAACGGCTGGTGCTGCTCCCCGATGGCTCGGGCTATGCCGAATATCTCATCAGCGGCAACGCGCCGCGGCTGGTGCAGGCGGCGATTTCGGTCGGCGGACCGCTCGCCCCGAGTGTGGTGGGCGCCGCGCTGATCGTCGCCAGCGCCCACCCCCGCGCGTGGCGTCCGGTACTGTGGGCGATGGTCGCCGCGATCCTCGCCAGCACCATCATCTGGGTGCGCTCGGCGACCGGATGGTGGGCGCTGCCCATCGCCGCGGCGGTGCTCGGCCTCGTCGCATGGCGCGCCTCGGGCGGGTTCCAGCGCTTCACGCTCCAGTTCCTCGGCCTCACCGCGGCGTGGAGCGTGTTCGGCGCGTGGCGCTACTTCCTCACCGAGCAGATCGTGATCGAGGGACAGGCGCAGCTCTCCGACACCGGCGCAATCGCCGCGGTGCTGGGGCTGCCTTACTGGTTCTGGGCAGGGGTGATCCTGCTCGCATCGGCCGCGATGTTTTTCTTCGCCTTGCGCTATGCGCTGGCCGATAAGCGCCGCCGCCCGCCGCCGCGCAAGCTGCCTGCCAACGTGCTCCAGTTCAAGCGCCGCTGACGCTTTCGGCAGTCCCGCAGGCGGCCGCATCGCGGTAGCCTGCCGCACATGGACCTGACCGAACTTGCCGACCGGCTCGCGATTGCCGAGACCCTTGCACTCTACTGCCGCGGCATCGACCGCTGCGATCCCGAACAGCTCGCCGCCGCCTTCACCTCCGACGCCTTGATCGACTACGGCGACGGCGCGCGGCCCATAGCCGAAGTCATCCCGGGGCTGATGGCGGGGCTCGGGTCGATGCGGCAGACCCAGCACAACATCTCCAACACCGTGATGCGCATCGCCGGAGACACCGCGCGGGCCGAGACCAACTGCGTCGCGCTCCACATCATCCCCGCGCCGGAGGGCGAGATCGAACTGGTGGTCGGCGGCCGCTACCTCGACACACTCCATCGGCGCGAGGGCCGCTGGCTGATCGCCGAGCGGCTCTATGTCATGGACTGGAACCGCACCGCGCCTGCCACGATGGCGCTGTCGGGAGGCCTGTTCGATGGCCTCCAGCGCCGCGGCGCGCGCGGCAGTGCGGACCCGGCGGCGGCGTGGTGGGCGAAGGGTTAGGAAGCTACCTTCAGCGCATTCACGCCCGAGGCATCGGCCCCGGCCTCGCCCGACAGGCCGATGAACATCGTGTCGATGATCCGCGCCAGCTTCTTCTCGGACAGCTTGTCGCCAAGATAGATCAGCGCGTCGGGCATGGTGTAGACCGTGACCATCTGGTTGATCATCGACAGCGCCTCGTCGATCTCCAGCCCGGCGAAGTGCCCCTCGGCCTGCGCCTCGGCGATCAGCTCGCACAGGTAGTGGTCGGCGAGGTCGACATAGGAGCGCACCCGCTCGAAATTGGCCGCGCCCATCTCGCAAAGCACGGTGAAAAACTGCGGGTCCTCGCGAAACCGGCCTTGCGAGATCACGAAGCGGCGGCGGAAGAACTCGTACATCTTGCGCTGCGGCGGGAGATTGCCCGCCAGCACCTCCTCCATGACCGCAAGCTGCGGGGCGAACCAGGTCTGCGCGACCGCATCGAAGAGGTCGTCATAGTCGGCAAACAGCGCCTCGAACCGCGCGCGGGTCAGGCCGCTTTCGCTCATCGCCACGGTCCACGGCACTTCCGCGCCGCGTTCCTTGACGAGATCGAGCACATGGCGCGCGATCCGCTCGCGCTCGGCATCCCGGGCGGTCTGGGTCAATGGCATGTCGCTCGCGCCTCCTCGCGCGTCCACCAACATAGGCGAGCTTTGCGCAAGGCAAAAGGGTCCCTCGTCGATTTTTGTGCGGCGCAGCACGTAAAAGGCCGGCGGCGACGGGGGCCGCCGGGGCGCGCTCAGGCCTTGGGCGGCAGCGGGAAGAAGGCCGAAGTGCGGCGCTTGTAATCGGCGTATTTGTCGCCCTTGGACTTGTCGAGGCCCTTCTCCAGCAGCGTCACGCCCGACCACTTGGTGAGCGTGAAGCTCAGGAACAGCGGGCCGATCACGGTCGCCGCCGCATAGTGCCACCCGGCCGCCGCGCAGGCGAGCCAGATGCCCCACCACGCGGCGAAATCGCCGAAATAGTTGGGGTGGCGGGTGTAACGCCACAGGCCGGTGTCGAGCACCTTGCCGTGATTGGCGGGGTCCGCCTTGAAGCGGGTGAGCTGCCAGTCGCCGACCCATTCGAAGAACACGCCGACGCTCCACAAGGCAAAGCCGGCCCAAGCGAGCGGGGGGATCGGTGCGGGGGCGGGGCTGGCGAGGATCCCGACCTGCGCCGGGCTCGACACAGCGAACAGCAGCACCGCCTGCATCAACCACACCCGGGTGAGCGCAGCCTGCGCGAACCGCCCGGCCTCTCGGTCCTTCTTGAGGATCATCTTGTAGCGCTTGTCCTCGCCCTCCTTGCGCCAGCGCAGGAAGAGGTAGAGGCCGAGCCGGAAGCCCCAGGCGGCGGTCATGATCATGATCAGCGTCGCAAGCTGCCCGGGGCCGCCCGGCACATGCAGCCAGCTCGCCACCGCAAGAATGCCCATGCCCGCGCCCCAGAAGGCGTCGATGAAGGACACATCATTGATCTTCACGCTGATCGCCCACTGGATCAGCACCAGCACCAGCAGGATCGCAGCATTCACCGCCAGAAGTTCAAACATCATTCTTGCCCGCGATGATGTCGCGCGCCTGCTGCTCCAGCACCTTGAAGCGCTCGTAATCGGGGAGCTTGGAGCGGAACCACTCGGCGATTTTCAGCAGGTCCTCGCCATAGTTGCCGGTGGGGACGAGCGGCGGGCCGAAGCTGACGATGCGGGTGGCGTGATCGGCGAAGGCCGGGACGATCGGCACGCTGGCGGCGCGCGCGATGTGGTAGAAGCCCGACTTCCACTTGCCATCCGACTTGCGCGTCCCCTCGCAGGCGATGACCAGCGCGAGTTCGTCACGCGCGGCGAATTCGGCGGCGACCTGCTCGGTGGCATTGGCTTTCTTGCGGCGGTCGACGGGGATGCCGCCCATGTCGAGCATGAAGTTCTTCATCACCCCCTGGAACAGCGTGTGCTTGCCCATGAAGTTGGGCTGCACGCCCTCTTCATGCGTGGCGCCGGTGAAGAACACGAAATCCCAGTTGGAGGTATGCGGGGCGCCCGCCAGCACATATTTCTTGAGGTGCTTGGGCAGCGGGTCGACGACCTTCCAGCCTTGCGCATACCAGAACGCCAGAATGATCCGGCGCACGATGCGCGAAAGCAGCGTGGGCTTGCGCACGGGCGCAGAGGTGATCGGTTTGTGCAAGCTGTGCGCCCCTCCCAAAGGCCGCGCCATTGTGGCCTAACTTGGGTTAGCTACGCAAGAGGGCGGGTGGGGGTTTCAGATTTGCAGCTCTGTCGGGTTCTCAAGCCGTAGCCGACGCATTTACATTTGCGCCATCCATTTTATCGCGGAGTTCTTTCAACTGGTCTTGACGCTGATTCAAACGTTCTGCGGACCGCGAATTCGCTCTCAGCGAAAAACTGAGAACCTGCTTTTTTGCTCGAAGATCAATTAGCTGCACGCTGCCGACACCGAGCATAAATAGCGACGTCCAGAGGTATGAAGCATCGACCGGATCCACATCCAGGCGACGTGCAGCTGAAGCAACAAATAGAACGGTGGAAAAATAAAAAAATAATACGGCCTTATCTATGGTGTTTTGCATATAAACATCAAATGCCGATATGTCTGTTTTTACAAAAAACCCATCCTTTATTTTGACATTTGCTTTAATATTTCTTACAAATTGTTTAAAAAGTTATGATTTTAGACTCGTCCTGAGTATCTCGGAAAGTGCCCTTACGACTTTAAGACCGCTTTTTATTATGGAATAGATAACTGGCGCCGATGTGAAAAACAGTCCTGTCAACAGAACCCATGGGTTCGTGACGAAATCCTCAATTGTCTGCTGAAGAGGTGACATCTTTTACATCCTGAACACCCCAAATTTGGGCCGCTCGGCTATAGGTGCCTCAAGACATATGGCAAAAGCAAGCCCCAGCACGTCGCGGGTCTGCACCGGGTCGACCACGCCGTCGTCCCACAGGCGGACGGTGGCGTAGTAGGGATTGCCTCCGTCCTCGTATTTCTGGCGGATCACGGCTTTGCCTCACCGGCTGATGGACAGGCCTTGGCCAGCAAGCCGAAACTGTTATTCAGCAACGCGCCGCCGCGCATGCCCACCACAGGCTCCCGCGCCTCGGCCCACGCCCTGTTCAAGGGGCGAAACCATGCGAGAAACGACGCTTCGTATCCCTCTTCGATCTTGCCGATCTTGCGGCCCGGAAAGGCGATGTAGGCGCCGTTCGCTGTCGCCATGTTGATCATGTCATTGCCGTCAAAGATCGCAAGCGCGCGCATGAAGGCCAGTTCGTCATGCAGGTTCAGCGTCCATCGATCCGCTCCAAGGCCAATCCGCACGCCCGCATCCTTCAACAGCTTCAGATTGTGCCGTTGGACCGCCTGGATTGCGGCCAGTTTCTCGCCGTCATAGGTGACGTGCGACAGGGTCACCGTTGGCACCACCGCAATGCCATTGGCAGCCAGCGCAGCAGCATCCTCGGCCGTGAGCAGCAGATCGGCCACGTCGCGATCCTTGTCGATCAGGTAAGGCAGATGAACCAGCGCGTGGACTTTGGCCGCTATCGCCAAGCGGACATCCTTGGCGCTTTCGACATGGACAATCGGCAACAGGCCGAGCCTTTTGGCCTCAGCGACCGCTGCCGCAAAATTCTCAGGCGACAACCCGTCGCCTCCACCCTCTTTGTCGTGATCGAGCAGGTAGAGCTTGATGACCTCGGCGCCGCTGGCCTTGACCTTGGCGACTGCGGCGCGGGCTTCGTCAGGCGTAGCGACAAGGTGGAAGGCCTTGCCCGGCAAGTCGGCCGCCGTCAGTCCGCCGAGGATACCCCCCGCTGCAAGCCCTTCGTAAAGCGGTTGCGGATGCCCGCCCGGCCGCGTCAGCCCGCCGCCTGCCGATTGAAGATCGACCAGTCCCGGCCTGCCGGTCAGCGTCGGCCCATCGGGTCGGATATTGTTGGGATTGAGCGCGACATAGATCCCCTGGGCCAGCGCCTGCGCATGGACGGGATCGCCGGGATTTGCGGTGTCGATCCGGTGGTTATGCGCATCGGCGAACGGCGGCGTGAGGTAGAGGAAAGAAGCATCCATGCCGGCCGCGTCGGCATCAGGGGCGGCGAAATAGCCGTCCCTGATGGAAAGAGTGCGCTTCTCATAGCCCGCGCCCGTCCAGATGTTCGCATCCTTGAGCGTGATGTTGCAGGTCTGCGCGAAACCTGTGCCCGGCAGTAGCAAAAGTGATCCAAAGGCGACGAGGGCAGCGAGGCGCATCGCGATATTCCTCACATCCGGAACACGCCGAACGCAGGCCGCTCGGCAATCGGAGCCTCAAGACACGCCGCGATCGCCAGCCCAAGCACGTCGCGGGTCTGCACCGGGTCGACCACCCCGTCGTCCCAGAGGCGGGCGGTGGCGTAGTAGGGGTTGCCTTCGTCCTCGTATTTCTGGCGGATCGGGGCCTTAAAGGCCTCGGCCTGTTCGGGCGTCCAGCTGTCGGCGTCGCGGTGGACGGTGGCGAGGACGGAGGCCGCCTGCTCCCCGCCCATCACCGAGATGCGCGCATTGGGCCAGGTGAACAGGAAGCGCGGTGAATAGGCACGCCCGCACATGCCGTAATTGCCCGCGCCGAAGCTGCCGCCGATCACCACGGTGAGTTTGGGCACGGTCGCGGTGGCGACCGCGGTGACGAGCTTCGCGCCGTGCTTGGCGATGCCTTCCGCCTCGTATTTCCCGCCGACCATGAAGCCGCTGATATTCTGGAGGAACAGCAGCGGAATGCGGCGCTGGCAGGCGAGTTCGATGAAGTGCGCGCCCTTCTGCGCGCTCTCGGAGAAAAGCACGCCGTTGTTGGCCAGAATAGCCACCGGCATTCCCCAGATGTGGGCAAAGCCGCAGACTAGCGTGCTGCCGTAATGCGCCTTGAACTCGTGGAACTCGCTGCCATCGACCAGCCGCGCGATCACCTCCTTCACGTCATAGGGCGCGCGCACATCCTCGGGGATGAGGGCGTAGAGATCGTCCGCGTCGAATTTCGGCGGGCGCGGGTCTTTCAGCGCCACATCCTTCGCCGCCCCGGTGTTCGCGCCGAGGTGGCTGATGATATCGCGCACGATGGTGAGCGCGTGTTCGTCGTTCTCGGCGAGGTGATCGACCACGCCGGACTTCTTCGCGTGCAGATCGCCGCCACCGAGGTCTTCGGCGGAGATTTCCTCGCCAGTGGCTGCCTTCACCAGCGGGGGCCCGGCGAGAAAAATCGTGCCCTGATTGCGGACGATCACGCTTTCGTCCGACATGGCGGGGACGTATGCGCCGCCCGCGGTGCAAGACCCCATCACGCAGGCGATCTGGGGGATGCCCAGCGCCGACATATTGGCCTGATTGAAGAAGATCCGCCCGAAATGGTCGCGGTCCGGAAACACCTCGGCCTGGTGCGGCAGGTTCGCCCCGCCTGAGTCCACCAGATAGATGCACGGCAGGCGGTTCTCAGCTGCGATCTCCTGCGCGCGCAGGTGCTTCTTGACCGTCATCGGGTAGTAGGTGCCGCCCTTCACGGTCGCGTCGTTGCACACGATCATGCACTGGCGACCCGAAACGCGGCCCACGCCGGTGATGATCGAGGCGCCGTTGACGTCGCCCTCGTACATCCCGTTGGCGGCCAATTGCCCGATTTCGAGGAAGGGCGAGCCCGGATCGAGCAGCCGCTCCACCCGCTCACGGGGCAACAGCTTCCCGCGGCTGACATGCCGCTCGCGATGCTTCTCCGGCCCGCCGAGCGCGGCATCGGCCACCGCCGCGCGCAGCTGCTGCGCGAGTGCGTGGTTGTGGGCGAAGCGCGCCTTGGCCTCGGGGCTTTCGCGGTCGAGTTTGGTGGTGAGGGTCGGGGCGGTCATGCTCAGTCCAGTTTGGCGCGGGTTGCCAGAAAGGCGCGGTATTTGGGGTCCTCGGCGGCGAAGATTTCGTCGCCCGCGCCCATATAGGCGCGCATCAGCTCGTCCGCCGCGCGGTCAAGCTCGCCCAGTTCATAGTGCGACTGGCCAAGGCGCAGGTGGAGGAAGGGATTGCCGAGCCCGCCCGGGCAGATCATCGCGAATTGCAGCGTCTTGCGCGCGTCGGCGTAGCGGCCTTGCAGAAAGTCGATATCCCCGATCGCGGCGGCGAGCCAGGTGGTCGCTTCCCACTCGCTCTGCGGTTCGGGGATGAGCGTCCATGCCTGCATGAACAGCTTGCGCGCCTCGTCCAGCTTGCCTTCGTCGAACAGCACCTGCCCCTGATCGGTCAGCCGGGTGATTTCGGCGTAGGTGCGATCGTCGAGTTCGGCTGGCATGGCGGGGGCTTTCGATGGCGGCTCTGCGGCGGGCTGGGCGATGGCCGGGGTCGCAGCAAGGAGCAACGCGGCGGCGCCGCAGAGGACACCTCGGGCAAGGGCACGCTTGGTGGGATGGGCGGGGGCGGTCATCGTGTCGTCCTTAGCGCTTGCGCACAAACTCGGCCCGCAGCACCAGACCCTTGATGCCGGGGTATTTGCAGTCGATCTCCTGCGCGTCGCCGGTCAGGCGGATCGACTTGATCAGCGTGCCCTGCTTCAGGGTCTGGCCTGCGCCCTTGACCTCGAGGTCCTTGATCAGCGTCACCGCATCGCCATCGACGAGGATATTGCCGACCGCATCGCGCACCTCGACAGCATCCTCCGCCGCACGCTGGGCCGCGAGTTCGGAGGCGGGGAGCCATTCGCCGCTGGCCTCGTCATAGACGTAGTCTTCGTCGGTGCTCATTGCATGAAACTCCGCATCGCGATCACTTGCTCGCACTCCGCAAAATTCTCGAGAAACCGCGAAGCTTGGCTTCGAACATTGTCGCTCGGATCGGCTAGTGCCTGTTTGAAAATAGGCGCGGCTTCCTCCGGGGTGATCGATTCCTGCATTACGAGCAATTGGTCGAGGATGCCCAGCGTCCATATCCTGACGGCCTCGTTCTCGCTGGCCATCAACTCAGGGATCCAGTCGAGGACACGACGATCCGCAACCATTCTGAGAAGTTCTATCGCGTCAGCCGCCTGTTGCGGATCGGCAGGATCGCGAAATATTTCGCGGCAGCGTTCCATTGCAGCGGATGGCTTCAGGAACATCAGAACAGACTTAGCAACTTCGAATCCGGGTTCGCCCGAGACATAAAAATCAACCGCTTCACGAAGCACGCTGGCCCCGAGTATCTCAATCGCATCGTAAGCAACTGCGGTCCCACCACGCTCGCTCCAGCCGTGCTCACTTGGGGTGATGGTGCCAAGCTTGCCGGCAAGTGCGCCCCAATCGACCGGCTCGCTCACCCCGCCGCCCCAATCAATTCCCGGCCGATCAGCATCCGCCGGATCTCGTTCGTCCCCGCGCCGATATCCAGCAGCTTGGCGTCCCGCATATACCGCTCCACCGGCCAATCGGTGGTGTAGCCCGCGCCGCCCAGCGCCTGAACGCTTTCGGCGGCGACCTTGAAGGCGTTCTCGGACGCCAGCAGGATCACCCCTGCCGCATCGAAGCGCGTCGTCTGCCCGGCATCGCACGCCTTGGCGACCGCATAGGTGTAGGCGCGCGCCGATTGCAGGGCGACATACATGTCGGCGACCTTGGCCTGCATCAGCTGGAAGCTGCCGATGGGTTTGCCGAACTGCTTGCGCTCGCGCAGGTAAGGGATCACCGTGTCGAGGCACGCCTGCATGATGCCGAGCTGCAATCCGGCGAGGACCACGCGCTCGTAATCCAGCCCACTCATCAGCACGCCGACGCCGCCGTTCAATGGCCCCATGATGCGCTCTTCGGGGATGAAGCAGTCCGAAAACACCAGCTCGGCGGTGGGGGAGCCCTTCATGCCGACCTTGCTGATCTTCTGGCCGATGGCGAAGCCTTCGTCGCCCTTTTCGATCAGGAAGGCGGTGATGCCGCGCGATCCGGCGTGGCCGTCGGTCTTGGCATAGACCACCAGCGTATCGGCTTCCGGCGCGTTGGTGATCCAGAACTTGGTGCCGTTGAGGACGTAGCCGCCCTGCACCGCATCGGCCTTCAATTTCATCGAGATCACGTCCGACCCCGCGCCCGCTTCGGACATGGCGAGGCTGCCGACATGCTCGCCCGAGATCAGCTTGGGCAGATACTTGGCCTTTTGCTCGTCATTCCCCCAGCGGCGGATCTGGTTCAAGCAGAGGTTGGAATGCGCGCCGTAGCTGAGACCGACGCTGGCCGAGGCGCGGCTGACTTCCTCAACCGCAATCACGTGCTCCAAGTATCCGAGCCCGAGCCCACCCCATTCTTCCTCGACCGTGATGCCGTGCAGGCCCAGCGCGCCCATCGGCTCCCACAGCTCGCGCGGGAAGCGGTCCTCGCGGTCGGTGCGTTCGGCCAGCGGCGCGATCTGCTCGTCGGCGAAGCGCGCGGTGGTGTCACGGATCATCTCAGCCGCCTCGCCGAGGTGGAAGTCGAAATCGGGGGTCGCGCGCATCAATTGTTCCTCGCCGCGTAATGTTTGTTCTGTGATTCCCGCATAGCAAGCCCTTGCGCAAACGCCAATCATTGGCGCCAATCGCGGACGCTGGCGCAGCGGCGCAACACTCGCTAATCCAGCAAGGAATGGAAACCGCGCCGCCCCTGCTCCGCTTTGACGGGGTCACCTGCCGCTTTGGCGAGGTCACTGCGGTGGGCGGGGTCACCTGCGACATTGCCTTCGGCAGCTTCGTGGCGATGGTCGGCGCTTCGGGCTCGGGCAAGTCGACGCTTCTGAAGACGGTCAACACGCTGGTCGAGCCGACTGGCGGCCGCGTGCTGTTCGGCGGGGAGGAAGTGACGCAGCTCAAGCCCGCCCGCCTGCGCCGCCGGGTCGGCTATGTGTTCCAGGGGATCGGGCTGTTCCCGCATTTCAGCGTCGCCGAGAACATCGCGATCGGCCCGCGCCTCGCCGGTGAGAAGCTGGCGCGTGAGCGGATCGCCGAGCTGCTCGAGCTAGTGGAACTCGATCCCGCCTATGCCACGCGCATGCCCGACGAACTCTCCGGCGGGCAGCGCCAGCGCGTGGGCGTGGCGCGGGCGCTGGCGGGGGAGCCGGAACTGCTCATCATGGACGAGCCCTTCGGCGCGCTCGATCCCGTCACCCGCGACGCGCTGGGGCGCAAGGTGCGCGAGCTGCATGAACGCCTCGGGCTGACCACAGTGATGGTCACCCACGACATGGCCGAGGCGCTGCTGCTCGCCGACCGGGTGCTGGTGATGGATCGCGGCGCATTGGTGGCCGACGAAAGCCCCCGCGCGCTGCTCGCGGGCAAGGGCGGCACGGTGGCGCAACGCCTCGTCTCCGTGCCGCGCGAACAGGCCGAAAAACTCGCCGCGATGGAAGGTCTCGGGGAGCCTCGCTCCTGATGCAGGAGATCTGGGACATCCTCCCCGGCCTTGGCGACAAGCTGGCCGCGCACGTGGTGCTGGCGGCGAGCGCGATTGCGCTTGCGATGCTGATCGCGCTGCCGATGGCGGTGTGGGCGGGGCGGTCGCGAACGGTTTCGCGGATCGCGCTGAGCCTCGCCAGCCTTGTCCAGACCATCCCCGCGCTCGCCCTCCTGGCGCTTTTCTTTCCGCTGCTCTTGTCCCTGCGCAGCGTGTTCGGCGAGGGGCTGCCGACATTGGGCTTCCTGCCCGCATTGATGGCGCTCACGCTCTATGCGCTGCTGCCGATCCTCAGGAATGCGGTGACCGCGCAGGCGAACCTTGACGAGGGCGTGCTCAAGGCCGCGGACGGCGTCGGCATGACCAAGTGGCAGAAGTTGGTGCTGGTCGAGGCGCCGCTGTCGGCCCCCTTCATCATGGCCGGGATCCGCACCGCGAGCGTCTGGACCATCGGCGCAGCGACCCTCGCCACCACCATCGGCCAGCCGAGCCTCGGCGACCCGATCTTTGCGGGCCTGCAAACGCAGAACTGGGCGCTGGTGCTCGCCGGGTGCCTCGCCAGCGCCGGGCTGGCGCTGGCGGCGGACAACCTGCTCTGGGTGATCGAGGTCGGCCTCGCCCGGCGCAAGCGGTGGATGACCTTTGGCGGGATGGCGATCGTGGTGCTCGGCATCTGCGCCGCGCTCTGGGGCCAGCGCACCGACGAGACCGAGCGGCCCATCGTCATCGCCGCCAAGCAGTTCTCCGAGCAATATATCCTCGCCCAACTGATCGGATCGCGGCTCGAGGCGGCGGGCTACCGCGTGGAATATCGCGACGGGCTGGGCAGCGCGGTGGTGCACTCGGCAGTCGCCTCCTCGAGCGTCGACATCTCGGTCGATTACACCGGCACGATCTGGGCGAACTTCCTCAAGCGCGCCGACAACCCCGGGCGCGAGGCGATGTATGAAACCATTCGCGAGTGGGAGCTGCGCGAGAACGGCGTGAAGGTGCTAGGCCGGCTGGGGTTCGAGAACGCCTATGCCTTCGCGATGCGGCCCGACCGGGCGAAGGAATTGGGCGTCACCAACCTCGCCGATCTGGTCGGCAAGGGCGGGAGCCTCACCGTCGGCGGCGACCCCGAATTCTTCGAGCGGCCCGAGTGGCTGGCGGTGCGCGATGCCTATGGCTTGCGCTTCGGGAGAACACGCAATTTCGCGCCAACCTTCATGTATGACGCGCTGCGTTCGGGCGAGGCGGACGTGATCAGCGCCTATACCTCCGACGGGCGGATCGCGGCGGACAAGCTGGTGGTGCTCGCCGACCCCAGGGGCGCGCTGCCGAGCTATGATGCGCTGCTGCTGCTCTCACCCCGCATCGCCGACGACCCCGGCGTTGCCGCCGCGCTCCAGCCGCTCTTGGGCGCGATCAGTGTCGAGGCGATGCGCGAGGCGAATTTTGAGGTCGACCGCGAGGATGCGGGCAAGCTGACGCCCCCGCAGGCGGCGGAGCAGCTGGCGAAGCGGACGGGGCTGGAGAAGTAGGCGAAGGCCCACCCCCAACCCCTCCCGCAAGCGGGAGGGTGACTATTGCGCGATTTCGGGCCGTAGGCCCGCAAGGCCGACCGGCCGCCCGCAGCGACGCGGCCGTCAGGCCGTGTGAGCGAGGATATCGCGGGCCGGATGGCCCGCGCACATCAAGACGCGCGTTTCCAAACCTGAGCTTGGCAGAACGGGCCCACGCAGCCCTTCATCTCGAGCGTCCCGTCGGGCTTGCGGCGGACATAGGCGGTGTAGGTCTTGCCCTTCTTGGGGTCATAGACCTGCCCGTTCCATGCATTGCCGTCGGCCACGAGGCCGGACAGGATCGCGATCCCGAGCAGCTTGCGGCTGCGCTTTGCAGCGTCGGGGTTGTTGACGTCGCGCTGGTCGTTGCCCTGCGGCGGGGCGACGAGGAACTTCTCGATCCGCCCGCACAGCGCCTTCCCGCAAGGGGCGATGGAGACCACCGCGTCCTTTTCCGCCGTGAGCCAGCGGCCCGTGATCGGCTCGGCCGCGAGGGCCGCGGGCACCATCACCGCCAGCCCGAGCACCGCTGCCAGCACGCCTGCCTGCTTCAACATTCCCGCTCTCCTCACTGGAATCCGGCCCCGAACGGCCAGCGCCGCCCACACAGGCCGAGCACCTTGAACAGCCTACCCATTTCGCTGTCCTTGACCAGCCGGTTACGCTGCCGCTCGAATTTCTCGCGCTCGTAGGGCGCGCGGCGGCGGAGCATTTCCATGCGGGTGTCGATCCCCATCTGGATCAGCCATTCGCCCTGGTATTGCAGCCCCATGAGATCGGCCCCGTTTTCGACCGCGACCTGCTGGAGCAGTTCGAAATCGACATGGGCGGTGAGGTCCGCGTCGCCCGGGTGAGCGAAGACATCGACCTTCTGGTGCGATTTCAGCGCCTGCAAGGTCGATCCCGAGCGCAGCTCCTCATGGCCGTAGTCGATGATCAGCGCCGCCCCGCCCTGCTCCTTCAGCCGCCGCGCGATCTCGGCCATCAGCGCGACCGCGGCCGGGCTGGTCTCGATCAGGGTGCCCTGCGAGGCGGTGATCCAGCTCGGCGGGACGAGGTGATCCATCCGCTCCTTGCCGGTGACGAAGGTGAAGGCGTCATCCTCCAGCCCCACCAACCGCCCGTACCACCCGTCGGTAGAGCGGATCAGGTGCTGCACCGGCAGGGCATCGAAGAACTCGTTGGCGACGATCAGCAGGGGAGCATCGTCGGGCAGGGTCGAGATGTCGTGGTGGTGGATGCAATCGGGGAAGGCCTCGCGCTGGATCTTGCGCAAGGTCGCCGAGGTCTCGACGAAGTGGATCTGCGGGGTCAGCCCCTGCTTGGCCGCCGCCCCTAGCGCATCCTTGGCGAGCGTGCCGCGCCCCGGCCCGAGCTCGACATAGTGGATATATTTGCGCCGGGTCATCTGCGACCACAGGTCGGCCAGCCACACCCCGATAAGCTCGCCGAACACTTGCGTGATTTCCGGCGCGGTGATGAAATCGCCCTGCTCGCCCAAGGGATCGCGGCTGGCGTAATAGCGCGCATTGCTCTCGCCCATATATTGCGAGAGCGGGATCGGGCCGGTCTCGCGGATCAGGCGCTTGAGCACCGCGGGGACGTCGACGTTCGCGCGGGCGAGAACCTCGGCCTCGAGCCGCGCCTGCTCGGCGGCGGCGGCTTCCTCGGCCTCGCGCTTGGCCTGTTCCTCGGCGGCGAGGCGCGCGGCTTCTTCCTCGGCGGCCTTGCGCGCGGCTTCTTCGGCGGCGAGCCGGGCCGCTTCCGCGGCGGCGAGGCGTGCGGCCTCCTCGGCTTCGCGGCGGGCTTTTTGCTCGGCTTCCTTCTTGGCCTTGGCCTCGGCCTCCCGGCGGGCCTTTGCTTCGGCGGCGAGGCGCGCCTTTTCCTCGGCTTCGGCCTTGGCCCTGGCTTCGGCTTCAGCCTTGGCGCGGGCCTTGGCTTCGGCGCGGGCGCGGGCTTCGGTTTCCTTCTTGAGGCGCGCTTCCTCTTCGGCGCGGGCGCGGGCTTCTTCCTCGGCCCGCTTGCGGGCTTCGGCGATCCGGCGCGCCTCCTCCTCGGCGCGCGCACGGTCGGCGGCTTCGGCGGCCTCGGCCTCGCGGCGGGCGCGTTCTTCCGCCTCGGCTTTGGCCTTGGCTTCGGCTTCGGCGCGAGCCTTGGCTTCCTTTCTGGCGCGGGCTTCGGCGGCGGCGCGTTCGCGCGCTTCCTCCTCGACGCGGCGGCGCGCCTCGGCCTCGGCGAGTTTCCTCGCGCGCGCTTCTGCCGCGGCCTGCTCGCGCGCTTCGCGTGTCGCGCGGGCGCGGGCTTCGGCTTCGGCTTTCTCGCGAGCGCGGGCTTCCTTGAGCGCGCGGGCCCGCTCTTCCGCCTCGGCCTTGGCGCGCTCGAGGGCCGCGGCCTTCTCGCGCGCGGCGGCCTCGGCCCGTGCCTTGGCGGCGGCGCGCGCATCGTCGCGCGCCCCGCGCTGCGCGCGCGCGGCGGCTGCGGTGTCGGGTTGGGGATCGATCAGCCGGAGCGCGCTTTTCCAGACACGCGCCCCGCCCGCGCCGTTCAGGCCGGCGCTGCCGTCCCGGCCGCCAGCGGCTTCTTGCGCAGCGCGTAGATCACGACAATCAATCCAGTCAGGATAAGCGGTATTGTCAGCCATTGCCCCATCGATAGCCCGGTACGGGCTGCAAAGTCAGCCAGTTGTTGGTCCGGCTCACGGAAAAATTCATTGATGAAACGCGACGCCCCCATGCCGATCGTGAACACGCCGGCCAGAAGTCCGGGGCGATAGCGCGCGCGGGTCAGCCAGAACAGCGCGAGCATGATCACCAGCATCGCCAACCCCTCGAGCCCCGCCTGATAGAGCTGGCTGGGGTGGCGCACGATGCCGGTGGTGGCGCACTTCACGCCTTCGCGCGCGATCCCGTCGCAGAACACCATGCCCCACGGCACGTCGGTCGCGCGGCCCCACAGCTCGCCGTTGACGAAGTTGGCGAGCCGCCCGAGCAGCATCCCCATCGGCACGCCGACCGCGACATAATCGACGACGCGGATGAAATTGAGCTTCTCGCGCCACGATATCCACGCCATGGCCACGGTCACGCCGATGAGGCCGCCGTGGAAGCTCATCCCGCCTTCCCACAGGCGCAGCAGCCGCCAGCTCAGCCAGCTATCGTTGGCGAAGGTGGTCCACAAGGCGGGCTCGTAGAAGGTCGCATAGCCGAGCCGCCCGCCGAAGATGACGCCCAGGGTGCAATAGAAGAACAGATCGTCCGCATGGCGCTGCGCCATCGGCGCGCCGGGCTCCTTCAGCGCCCGCGAGGTGTGCCAATAGGCGAAGATCACCCCCAGCAGATAAGCCAGCGAGTAGAACCGCAGCGTGAAGAACCCCAGCTCGATGCCGGTCTTCAGCCCGAGACTGGAGAACTGGATCGGATCGGCGGCGGCGCTTGCGGCAAGTAGTGACAGCACGGAGCGAACCTCTTATTGCAATGATATGCCGTAACGGTGAGCCCGCCAGGGCCTTCGTTCATGATCCCGGTTGCGCTGGCGCTCCTGGCACAGCGAAGGGGTCAGGGGAAGGGGCGCGAGCACCGCCTTACGCAATGGGACAGGCGATCCGGACACCGGAAGCCGCACACAGAGAGAGGAACACGACCGCATGCCCACCCCGCTGGACAATGCCCTGGAAGCGATCATCGCCGGCCTCACCGCCGAGGGCCAGCCCTTTGCCACCGTGCCCTTCATCCGTGACGGGGTGGAGATGCCCGCCTTTGCCGCCGCGCCCCCGACCCTCGCCCATTATTTCGTGCATTTTGCAACCCAGAACAAGGATATCCCCTTCCTCGTCGATGGCGATATCCGGCTCACTTTCGGCGAGACCTATGCCGCCGCGACCCATGTGGCCGAGGGGCTGATCAGGCTCCACGGGGTGCAGAAGGGGGAGCGCA
>NZ_JAMNXL010000036.1 GCF_023653175.1 Erythrobacter sp.
CTCTCGACTAAACTCGGGCCGAACGGCTAGGGAGGGGCATGACCACCTTCACCCTGCCCGGCTTCGACCTCGCCAAGTTCGTCCGCGAGACGCTCGCGGAAGACCTCGGCGAGGGCCTGCCCGGCGGCGGGCGGGACGTCACCTCGGAAAGCGTAATCCCCGCCGAGGCGCGCTTCTCCGGGGTGATGGACAGTCGCGACGCCATCACCGTCGCGGGGCTGCCACTGGCCGAGGCGTTCTTCCGGCACCTCGACCCCGGATGCGTGCTCGAACCGCTGGTGCAGGATGGCGACGCCGTCCCCGCCGGCACCGACCTGATGCGCATCGAGGGCAGCGCGCGCGCCCTCCTCACCGCCGAGCGCTCCGCGCTGAACATAGCCCAGCACCTCTCCGGCATCGCCACCATGACCCGCGCCTATGTCGATGCGATGCGTGAGGGCAGCGCGACCTGCACGCTGCTCGACACCCGCAAGACCATCCCCGGCCTCAGGTTCCTCGAGAAATACGCCACCCGCCAAGGGGGCGCGCAGAACCACCGCATGGGGCTGTGGGATGCAGCGATGATCAAGGACAACCACGTCGCGGTCGCCGGCTCTGTCGGCGAGGCAGTGCGCCGCGCGCGTGAGGCCGGGGTCGAAAAGATCATCTGCGAGGTCGACAATCTCGACCAGATCGAGCCTGCACTGGCCGCCGGTGCGCACCACCTGCTGCTCGACAACATGGACCCCGCCACCCTCACGCAAGCGGTCGGCATCGTCGCAGGCCGTGTGCCGACCGAGGCGAGCGGCGGCGTCAACCTCCAGACCATCGCGGCCAAGGCGGCGAGCGGGGTCGATTTTATCTCGGTCGGCCGCCTCACCCAGAGCGCGCCCGCCGCCGACATCGGGCTGGATTTCAAGCCGCTGTGAAGCTCGCGCGGGGGCCACGACCGCTGGCGATCCGCGTCTTCGCCGCCGCCTTCCTTGCCGCCGCGCTGCTGCGGCTGGTGCGCGGGCTCGACAATCTGGCGCTGTCGCAGGCGGTGTTCGCGGCGCACATGCCCTGGGTGGCGTGGAACCGCGACTGGACGATCGTCACCCTGTCCGCCGAGTTCACCATCGCGCTGATCCCCCTAGTGTGGATTTATCTCTTCGCCGCGCCTTTCGCGCGCTGGCTGGTGCTGGGCTTCGGGGCGCTGCGGCTCGCCTTCCTCGATCCGGCGGCGCTGATCGGTGCGGTGCTGGTCGCGGTGGCGATGGCGAGCCTGCTCACTCCGGGGGCCGCCCGCTGGTTCGCCCGAAAGCCTAAGGAGGAGGATGGCCCTGCGGTCTTCGAATAGCCTTCTGGGCGCCCTTGCGCTTGCCGCGCCCTCGCTTGCCCACGCGCAGGCCTACCAGTGCCGCGTGCCCGAGGTCGCCGCCGTCCCGCGCGTCACCCCCGATGGCCCGCCCCGCTCCATGCCGGTCACCGGCTACACCCTCGCGCTGAGCTGGAGCCCCGAGTTCTGCCGCACCCGCGCTGACGACCGCTCGCAGGCCATGCAATGCGGCGGGCGCAGCGGCAGCTTCGGGCTCGTCGTCCATGGCCTCTGGCCCGAGGGCGCCAAGGGCTACCCGCAGTGGTGCGGGGCCAGACGCGCGCTTACCCCCGCGCAGGTGCGCGGCGCGATGTGCCTCATGCCGTCCGAGCGCCTCGTCGCGCGGCAATGGGCCAAGCACGGCAGCTGCATGGTTCCCGACCCCGGCGCCTATCTCAAGGTCACGCGCATCCTGTTCGAGGGCGTGCGCCTGCCCGATTACGACCGCATCGCGCGCGAGGAGGGCCTCACTGCAGGCCGCATCCGCGCCGCCTTCGTCGATGCCAACCCCGAATGGCCCGAGAGTGCAGTGAGTGTCCGGCTCAACGAGCGTGGATGGCTGGAGGAAATCCGCCTGTGCTACTCAAAGCGCTTCCGCCCCGCCCCCTGCACCGCCTCGCGGCGCGGCGCGAAGGACAGCGCCCCGGCGAAGATCTGGCGGGGATTGTAGAACAGCCTGCGCAAGGTCTTGGAATGCCCCAGGGCCTCGCCTAACTTCAGACGGTTACGTCGCAACTCGGGGGAGACCTTCATCCATGAATGCCACCAATTCCATCTGGTCGCTCGCGCTGGGCCTGCTGTTCCTGCTGATCGTGCTGGTCGGCGGCGGGCTCGGGTCCTGCGCGGCCTACAACTCCGTGCGCGTCTGGAATGCCGAGACCGCGGGCGAGGCCGAGCTTGCGCAGGCGCGGCAGAACCGCCAGATCGCTACACTGGAGGCCGAGGCAAAGCTCGAAAGCGCCAAGCTCCTCGCGCTGGCCGAGGTCGAGCGCGCCAAGGGCGTCGCCGAGGCCAACCGCATCGTCGCCGACGGTCTGGGCGGGCCGGAGGGCTATCTGCGCTACCTCTATATAGAGCACCTCGCGCAGTCGCAGGGGCAGATCATCTATGTGCCCACCGAGGGCGGCCTGCCGATCCTCGAGGCCGGGCGGCTGCGGCCGAGGCCTGCGCCCAAGGCCGAGGAGTGAGGGCGGTGGATTGAGGAGGCCGTGCTGCCGAGCGGTTTCAGCCGGGCAGGTGGCAGGGGGCCATGGCCGGAATTGGGCGGCCAGCGGCATGGAGGCGCGCCCGAGCATGGCCCCCGGCGTCCCATTCCCCAATTGCATTTGTGTTGCTCAACCACACTTACCGTATTAATGCAGTGATACACGTTCAACCGAGCAGGGGCCACCTTTGTTGCCGCACTTCTTGACCAGGCTTTTGCTGGCCTTCGCCATCTTGTTCCCGTGCGCTGCCTCCGCGCGCGACCACGCAGTGACCGTAGTGGCGCAGGACGCCCTTCTGGCTGGCACGCTCACGCTGCCCGCAGACCCGCCCCGCGCTGCCGTGGTGCTTGTGCAGGGCGCCGGACCGCACGCACGCGATCAGGTGATTTCGGGAGCACCGATGTTCAAGCTCCTCGCGGAGGGTCTCGCGGCCAAGGGCATCGCCAGTTTGCGCATCGACAATGCCGGGGTCGGCGAATCGACCGGCGAACGCGTCGAGCATTTCAAGCAGCGCGTTCCGCACATCCGCGCGGCTCTCGACATGCTTGCGATGCGACCGGAACTCGCCGGGGTGCCGTTCGGCATACTGGCGCATAGCGAAGGGACAATGGTGGCAACCGAGCTCTGGGCCGAGCGCGCCGAGGTGATCGACTTTCTGGTCCTGCTCGGCGCGCCGGGGCAGGATGGCCGGACGGTGTGGATCGACCAGCAGGCCAATCCGGCGCGCTTTGCCGGCAGCGACGATGCGCGGCTTGGCGAAATCCGCCAGATCTTTGCCGCCATCGCCGACGCCGCGATTGCCGGCGACCGCGCGGCAATCACGCAAGGCGCTGATCGCCTGTTCGCCACGGTTGGTCTCGGCGCGCAGGAGATTGCCGAAATCCGCGAGGGCTTCATTGATCGTATGGCAAGCCCGGAAATGCGGGTCTTTCTGGCTCATGACCCGGTCCCCGCCTTTGCGAAGGTCACAGATCCTGTGCTGGCGGTGTGGGGCACACACGACCAGCTGACCGCGCCCGCGATCAATGTCCCGCCCTTCCTTGCGCAGCGTAGCGATGCCGGCGCGCTGACGGCCGCGGTGCTCCCGCGCGAGGATCATTTCTTCCTTCGGGGCGAAGGCCTCGCGCCCGGGGAGCATGAAAACGGCAAGATGGAACTGAGCGACGCGATCGTTGCCTTGATCGCTACGTGGATCGAGCGAAGCGGCAGCTCGCGGGACAGGGGCGCGCAGTAAGCGGACCCCTCACCGTCGCTCCCTGAAAAACCCCCGCAGCAATTCCGCCGCCTCGGCCTCGCCGATGCCGGTGTAGATTTCGGGGCGGTGGAGGCACTGGGGGTGGTCGAACACCCGCGCGCCGTGCTCGACCGCGCCGCCCTTGGGGTCGCTTGCGGCGTAGTAAAGCCGCGCGATCCGGGCGTGCTGGATGGCGCCTGCGCACATCGCGCAAGGCTCGAGCGTGACCCACAGCTCGCAGCCGGTAAGGCGCTCGTCGCCGAGCACTGCGGCTGCGCGGCGGATCGCAAGGATCTCGGCGTGGGCTGTGGGATCATGCAGGTCGCGCGGCGAATTGTGCGCCTCGGCTATCACCGCGCCGTCCTTCACCACCACCGCGCCGATCGGCACTTCGCCCGCCTCGGCCGCGGCGCGCGCGGCGGCGAGCGCGCGGGGCATGAAGCTGCGGAAATCGCCCGCGCTCACGCCCCGCGCGCCTGCTGAGGATTATTCCTCGTCGCCGGTGACCGGCGTCCCATCGGCATCGGGCGTTTTGACATCGACAGTGGGGACCTCGATCGTCTTCTTCTCTGTACCGACCTCGACCTCCACAGGCTCGACGTCATATTCAGGCATCTGGCCTTCCTTGACTTCGACCTCGGGCAGCTCGGCTTCCTTGGTCTGGTCGACATCGCACGCCGCAAGCCCGATTGCCAAGGGGGCGATGAGGGTGGTGATGATGATGCGCTTCATGGTGTCTGATCTCCTATACGCCTGGTCACGCGGGCGGCGCCCCCGCCCCGCCCTTTTGCGTAGGTCGGACGGCGAATGCAGGGGATGGGGGCTTTGCGGCCATTACATGGGTTACCCACATGCGCGCGGGGCAGCGCGGGCGGCACGCAACCGGCTTGACGATTCGGCCCTTGGCAGTTATGCGCGCCGCTTTCCTTGTCTGGGCCCGTGCCCGGAACCGTTTTTTACGAGAAGAGACACACCATGTCGCGCATCTGCGAACTGACCGGCAAGGGCCGCCAGGTCGGCCACAATGTGAGCCACGCCAACAACAAGACCAAGCGCGTGTTCCTGCCCAACCTGCAGAACGTGACGCTGATGAGCGAAAAGCTCGATCGCAGCTTCAAGTTCCGCGTCTCGACCCACGGTCTTCGCTCGGTCGAGCACAATGGCGGGCTCGACAACTGGCTGCTCAAGACCAGCGACGAGAAGCTTTCGGCCAATGCGCTGAAGGTGAAGCGCGAACTGGTGAAGGCGCAGGCCGCCGCCTAAATCCTGTCGCCCCTCGGGCAGGCGAATCGATCAAGCGTCCGGTAGCCCCGGGCGCTTTTTCGTTATGGAGCGGGGCTTGGCCGGGGTAGCGAGCCGCTTGGCCAATCAAACCGGATCAGCAACGTCCGCTGGAACGCCGAGAAATTGTCATCGGTGACCAGCCACACGCTACCCTGCGCCGGATCGTCCGCCGACGGCACGAAGGCGATCCCTTCGAAATTGTCGGCGAAGATGCCGCCCGTCATGCGCTCGATCACCCGCGCCTGCCACGTCGCGCCGGCCCGAATTGCCCGTGGATCGGCAATCGCGATGGCTGTGTCAAAACGCGCGGGCACCGCATATTCGACCCGTCGCAACAGAATCAGCACTCGGCCATCGGGCAGCTGCGTGGCATCGACCGGATCGTAATCCGCTTCTGTCACGAAATGCGAGACCTCCGGCTTGCGCGCCCCAAGCGGATCGCCAGGGAACAGCAGAGCCTCGTGCCGGGTGTCGCTGCCATCCTCGGTGCCTTCCGCGATGACCAGAAACCGGCCATCGCCAAGGCGTACCATCGTCTCGGCTCCGCTGTTCACCGGCCAATCGGCCATGGCAGCCGGGGCGGTTGCCCACCGCTTGCCGTCCGGGGCGATACGCATGATGCGGTTGGCGGCCTCGAAGCCGGCCCACAGCGTATCCGTCGCCAGATCGCGAGCTAGGCTTTCGAGGTCGACGATCTCGCGGCGCCGACCGGCGTAAAGGCCTGTGAAGCGGAAGCTGCGCGACACCGCGCGGGGCGCGGGGCCGGTAAGGTCGAGATCGAGCAGGAAGCCGCGGTCGGTTCCGGCGACCAGCGCCTGACCGCGCCCGGCGACCAGCGCGGAAAATCCGCCAAACCAGCCATGCGTCGAGGTCATCTCCCACACCCCTGTCAGTGCCAGCGAACCCGAAAGGCCGGCGCGCTCGGGACGCGGGGTGGTTGTCACCACGGCTGGATCGGAGCGCGTGCCGATCGAGCTGCGCAGGAAGGTGCCCGGCGCCAGCGCCAGCGCGACGGCCCCGATTAGCGCCAGACGCCCGAGGCGCGCTCGGGCGGGAGGCCTCTCGCGAGGGCCGTCAGCCTTCATCGGTGCAGGGGGTCAGGCGAGGCCGAGCAGGCGCCGCGTCGCGATCTCGCACGAGGCATAGGCCTCCTGCCGCTCGGCGCTCCAGTAACGCAATTCGGGGAGCGGGATCGCCGCGCCTGTGACTGCGCACAGCACATGGCTCCCCGGCCGCAGCACGCGGAAGCTGGAGGGTGCGTAATAGAGCTTGGCGACCTTGTCGGCGGGAGTCATCAGCATGGCACCCCTGATAGCACCGAGCGGCTAACCGAACAAATCATCTTGGGCGGAGGAAGGCGATGATTTCGCAGGCTTGCGCGGGGCGGGCGCGGGCGGGGGTGGCGGCGGGGGCGGCGGGGGCGGCGCGCCCTCAGGGATGGCCGCAAGGTCACCGTCGCGCCATTGCAGCAAGAGGCGCGCCTCGCCTGCGGCTTCGGCGCGGGTGGTCAGCGCGCGGCCCGAAGCAGTGCGGATGATGGCATAGCCGCGCTCCAGTGGCTTTTCGGGGTGGAGCTGGCTCATCACCCGCGTCAGGGCGGCGAGGCGCTGGGTGCCCTCGCGCAAGGGGCGCTCTACGAGCGCAGGGGCGAGGCGCGCGCGGTCGAGCCGGCGCCGGGCCTCGCTTGAAGTGCGCACCAGCAGGCTGGGGGAGAGCCGCGCTGCCGCGCCCGCCAGCCGCTCGCGCCCCTTTGCCGAACGGTCGCCGAGCGCGCGGCGCAGGCGCTCGGACAACTCGTCCAATCGCTGGGTCTGGGGGGCGAGCAGGTTCTCCGGGCGCGGCAGCAGCCGGGCCCGCGCGGCGAGGCGCTCGCGGCCCAGTTCAACGGGTCGATAGACCGCGCGGCGCTGGCGGGCGGCGAGATCGGTGAGGGTGAAGGCAAGGTCGGCGCGCACCGGAACCGCCATTTCGGCAGCGGCGGTCGGCGTGGGCGCGCGGCGGTCGGCGGCGTAATCGGCGAGGGTGGTGTCGGTCTCGTGGCCCACGGCTGAGATCACCGGGATCGAGCATTCGGCGATGGCGCGGACCACCACTTCCTCGTTGAAGCTCCACAGATCCTCGATCGACCCGCCCCCGCGCGCGACGATCACGATGTCGGGGCGCGGGATGGGGCCGCCGGGGGCAAGCGCGCTGAACCCGCGCACGGCGGCGGCCACCTGCTCGGCTGCGCCCGGCCCCTGCACCAGCACCGGCCAGACGAGGACGTGGCTGGGGAAGCGGTCGGCGAGGCGGTGGAGGATGTCGCGGATCACCGCGCCGGTGGGCGAGGTGACGACGCCGATCACCTGCGGCAGGAACGGCAGGCGGCGCTTACGCTCGGCATTGAACAGCCCTTCGGCGGCCAGCCTTGCGCGGGTCTTTTCCAGCAGCGCCAGCAGTGCGCCCTCGCCCGCCAGTTCGAGCGAATCGATCACGATCTGGTATTTCGAGCGCCCCGGATAGGTGGTGAGCTTGCCGGTAGCGATCACCTCCAGCCCGTCCTCGGCGCGGAAATTGAGGCGGGCGGCGTTGCCCTTCCACATCACCCCGTCGATCACCGCGCCTTCGTCCTTGAGCGCGCAGTAGAAGTGCCCCGAGGCGGCGCGCTTCACCCCCGACAACTCGCCGCGCAGCCGCACGAAGCCGAACCGGTCCTCGACCGTGCGCTTCAGCAGCGCGGATATCTCGCTGATGGTGAGCGGCTGGGCGTTGTCGCCCTGTCGCTCACGGGCTACGAGCCCCGCATCGTTAAGACCGTTTGGGTCATCACTGGTCGGCGGAGGCGCCATGAATATCCTGCTTCTTGGTTCGGGAGGCCGCGAACATGCGCTGGCATGGAAGCTGGCGCAATCCCCGAGCCTTGCCAAGCTCTACGCCGCCCCCGGAAATCCCGGCATCGCCGAGGAAGCCGAGGTGGTGGCGCTCGATGTGACCGACCACGGCGCGGTGATCGCGTTCTGTGCCGACAAGCAGATCGGCCTCGTGGTGATCGGCCCCGAGGCACCGCTGGTGGACGGACTGTCGGACAGCTTGCGGGCGTCGGGTGTGCCGGTGTTCGGGCCATCGCAGGCTGCCGCGCAGCTCGAGGGTTCCAAGGGTTTCACCAAGGATATGTGCGCGCGCGCCGGCATCCCCACCGCAGGCTTCGTGCGCACCAGCAGCCTTGAGGAGGCTCGCACCGCGCTCGCCCGCTTCGCCGCGCCCTATGTGCTCAAGGCCGATGGGCTGGCGGCGGGCAAGGGCGTGGTCATCGCTGAAACCCTCGCCGAGGCCGAGGACGCGCTCGCCGACATGTTCGGCGGGGCCTTCGGCGGCGCAGGCGCGCAGGTGGTGATCGAGGAGTTCATGCAAGGCGAGGAGGCGAGCTTCTTCGCCCTCACCGATGGCGCCGCGATAGTCCCCTTCGGCAGCGCGCAGGACCACAAGCGGGTGGGCGACGGCGATGTGGGCCCCAACACGGGCGGCATGGGAGCCTATTCCCCCGCGCCCGTCCTGACGCCCGAATTGCAGGCCCGCGTGATGGCCGAGATCATCGCGCCGACGGTTCAGGCGATGCGCGAGGAGGGCAACCCCTATCAGGGCGTGCTCTTCGCCGGGCTGATGCTGACGGCGGACGGCCCCAAGCTCATCGAATACAACGCCCGCTTCGGCGATCCCGAATGCCAGGTGTTGATGATGCGGCTCCAGAGCGATCTCGTGCCGATCCTGCTCGCCTGCGCGCTGGGCACGCTCGAGGGCGTGGAGATCGCCTTCCGCCCGGAGACCGCGCTCACCGTGGTGATGGCGGCGAAGGGCTACCCCGGCACCCCCGAAAAGGGCGGCGCGATTGCGCTTGGTGACGCCGAGGCTGAGGGCGCGAAGGTGTTCCACGCCGGAACCGCGCTGGCGGATGGCGCGCTGGTGGCGAGCGGCGGGCGGGTGCTCAACGTCACCGCAACCGGCGCGAGCGTCACCGAAGCCCAGGCCCGCGCCTATGACGCGGTCGATAAGGTCAACTTCCCAAGCGGCTTCTGCCGCCGCGACATCGGCCACCGCGAAGTCGCCCGCGAAGCCTCGGCCTAGCGCCCGCACCAAATCTGAGCGCCGCAGCAAGTATGCTGCGCCCGTCCCGCAGTCAGGCTGAAGCCGATTGCGTGTCAAATCGCGCCGACCCTTGCGAAAATGCTTTCGTGAGCACGCGGAATACCAACCTCGGTTGTGTTTCGCGCAGGCTTTTGCTGGTTCTTCATACATCCCGACAGCGCCAAGCCCATCACGTGACCAATCGACTGCGCACACGTCCTGAACAATGCACAGGTTGAGATCGAATGAGCAGCGCACCGCAGTCTTCACGGCATCAGCAAGCCCTCGCCCAGTTTGGCGAATTTGTCCTTGACCATGACGGTCTGGACGAGATCCTGACCGAGGCCTGCCGGCTGGTCGCGCACGGGCTCGATGTCGATCTCGCCAAGGTTATCGAGATCGACCACGCAGACAACACCGGCCTCATTCGCGCAGGCGTTGGCTGGAACCCGGGGGTGGTCGGGCAAGAGCGGGTCAGCCTGACCGAGAAATCATCCGAAGCCTTCGCCGTTGCCAAGGCGGTGCCGGTCATCACCAACGACATCGCCGAAGAGGATCGCTTCGATTTTCCGCAATTCCTGATCGATCATGGGGTGGTCGCGGTCGTCAATGTGCCGATCTTCCTTCCCGGGCGCAGGCCGTTCGGCCTGCTGCAGGTCGATGCGCGCGAACCGCGGAAATTCGGCGAGCCCGACATCAATTTTCTGAACACCTATGCCATGGTCCTCGGCCCGGTGATCGACCGCCATCAGGCTGCTTCGGCCCTGAAGGCGGCGGACGAGCGCCTGCAGCTGATCGAAAATGCGCGCGCCTATATCATGGTCGTCTGCGATCGGAGCGGCCAGATAACCGGCTGGCTTGGCGGATCGGAAGACATTCTCGGGTGGTCGGCGGACGACGCCATTGGGCAGCCCTTGAGCATGATTTTTACCGACGAGGACTGTGCCGCGGGCGTGCCGGCGCAGGAACTGGCCAAGGCGCGGGAAAACGGATCCGCTACGAACCTGCGCTGGCATCAGCGGCGGGACGGCTCGCGCGTCTTCCTCGACGGGCAGTCGATTGCGGTGAAGGATCGCGCCGGCCGTCCCAGCGGTTTCCTCAAGATCGCGCAGGACGTGACCGAGCGGATGCGGATCGAAGCGGCGCTCAAGCAGAGCGAGGCGCGGCTTCAGCAATTCGGCGAAGCATCGCAGGACATGCTGTGGATGCGCGACGCGCAAACGCTGCAATGGCAATATCTCACCCCGGCCTTCGAAACGATCTTCGGTTTCCCCCGCGAAACCGCCTTGGAAGGCGACAATTTCGAAAAATGGATGAACCTGATCCTCGAGGAGGATCGCGCACAGGTCCACGAGGCCGTCGAGCGCGTACTTGCGGGCGAGCACGCCAGCTTCGATTACCGCATCCGGCGGCCGGTCGACGGGATGATCCGGTGGCTGCACAGCACCGCCTTTCCGATCTTCGGCGACGATGGCGAGGTGGCAGTGATCGGCGGCGTCGGCCACGACCTGACCGAGCTGCGCGAGACGGAATTGCGGCTGGAGGTGCTGATGGCAGGCATCCCCCAGCTCGTGTGGCGTGCCGATGAGCGCGGCGACTGGACATGGTCCAGCCCGCAATGGACCGATTACACCGGCTGCACCGAGGAGGAAAGCAACGGCGACGGATGGCTGAAGGCCTTTCACCCCGACGATCGCGAGGCCGCGCGCGCAGCATGGAGCGATGCCCTGCGCACCGGGCAATTCGAGGTCGAAGCCCGGATCCGCAATGCAGCGACCCGCGAATATCGCTGGTTCCAGACCCGCGCCTTGCCTGTCCGGGCTGATGGCGGATCGATCATCGAGTGGCTGGGGACGTCGACCGACATCCACCAGATCCATGAACTGCAGGCCAGGCAAAAGGTGCTGGTTGCCGAACTGCAGCACCGCACCCGCAACCTCATGGCGGTGGTCCATTCCATTTCCAACAAGACCGTACGCTCCAGCGCCGACCTCGATGATTTCAAGGAACGCTTCGGTCATCGTATCGAGGCCCTTTCGCGGGTGCAGGCCTTGCTTTCCCAGCTCGATCCCGACGAGCGCGTCACCTTCGACGCGCTGATCAAGGCGGAGCTTGACGCTCTGGGTGGTCAGGCAGATCAGATCACATTGGAAGGGCCCGAAGGCGTGCGGCTGCGATCGTCGTCGGTGCAGACCCTTGCAATGGCCTTGCACGAGCTTGCGACCAATGCCGTCAAACACGGGGCACTCAGCCAGACGGCAGCGAAGATCACTATCCGATGGTCGGTCCAGCGCGATCCCGCTGACGCTCGGCCCGTGCTCCATATCGACTGGCGCGAGACCGGTGTGGCCATGCCAACGGAGCCGGAGGCGGCGCAACGCTTCGGCCATGGCCGCGAACTTATCGAACGCGCGCTGCCGCATCAACTCGACGCGGTCACCAGTTTCACCCTCACCCCGGATGGTGTCCACTGCACCATCGCGTTGCGAATTATGGCAGGCTGACTGATGGAGGATGCAGACAATGACCGCATTGCCGCTAAGCAATCGCCGCATTCTGGTGGTCGAGGACGAGTATTTTCTTGCCGATGAATTGCGGTGCGAGCTTGAAAGCGCCGGTGCCACCATTGTCGGGCCGGTCGGGGGGATCTTGCCGGCGCTGGCCGCAATCGACGCTTCGCAGCAACTTGACGGTGCGATACTGGACGTGAACCTGAACGGCGAAAAGGTCTTCCCCGCAGCGCAAATCCTGCAGGATCGCAACGTGCCGATCCTGTTCCTGAGCGGCTATGACAAGGCGGTCATCCCCCAGCAGTTCGAGATCGTGCCGCACTGCCGGAAGCCGGTCCCCGTTCAGGAGATCATCACGACACTCCTGCACGTGATGCAGGTAGAATAGATGAAGGCCGGCTTGGGCCCTGTGACAAATTTGATCCCGATCAAGGACGCGGTGAAGCCAGAGGCGGATACAGGCAGCATGACCCATCGCCCCCTGCTGCTCATCGCCCTGACCGCGCTTGCCGCCTGCGCCACCGCGCCGGGCACCGGCAATGCCCCGCCGATGGTGGGCAAGTCCACCTCGCCCTCCCCCGACACCCGCGCGCCGGCCTTCGTCGAGGCGGCCTGCGGGGGGTGTCATGCGGTCGAGCCGCCGTTCCTCTCGGCGAACCCCGCCTCGCCCAGCTTCGCGGCGATCGCCAATCGGCCGGGGCTCTCCGAGAAATCGCTCGCCGACTGGCTGGTGGACGCGCACAATTACCCCGAGGACATGGACTTCACCCTCACCCGCAAGCAGATCGACCAGATCGCCGCCTATATGGTGACGCTGCGCGAGGCGGGATACGTGCCGCCGAAGTAAGGCCGCGCGCGGGGGCGCTTTGTGCCCCCGGATCTTCGTGATACACCTCGCGCCGGTCGCAATCGGGAAGGGGGAATCTCGATGCCGTATCGCCTTGCACCGTATTTCGTCAGTTTCGTGCTGCTGGTCATCATGGCCGGCTTCTGGGCGAGCTATTTCGCCGCAGCCGGGGCGATACCGCTCGCCTTCCATGTCCACGCGATCTCGTCGATGACGTGGCTGGCGCTGCTGATCGCGCAGCAGGTCGCCATCCAGCGCCGCGCGGTCGAGCTTCACCGCTGGCTCGGACGGGCGAGCTTCGTGCTGTTCCCGTTTCTGATCTTCGGTTTCATGATGATCATCAACCGCTCCGCGCAGCGCTTTGCGGTGCGCGAGGACGAGGTCATCGCCGCGCTCGGCCCGGCCTTCGGGATCGGCATGGGCATCGCGATCGTGGCCTATCTCACGCTGTTCTATCTGGCGCTGAAGCACCGCCGCAATGTGAAGCTCCACGCCGGCTACATGCTGGCGACCCCGCTGATCCTGTTCGAGAGCCCGTTCAGCCGGGTGATGGGCGATTTTTTGCCTTGGATGAACGTGATCGGGAGCGAGTTTCCGCACGCGATCCTCGATACCATCGCGATCAGCGATGCGCTGGTGGCCGGTTTCGCGCTGGTGCTGTGGTGGCGCAACCGCAAGCATGGCGCGCCGTGGCTGATCGCTGCGGGCTTTGCGGCGTTGCAGGGCGTGGTGATGTGGTTCGCGCCCTTCATCCCGGCGATCGCTGCGGGCTTTGCCGCCTATGCCGTCATCCCCGCTCCGGTGACACTCGCGCTCGGCATCGCGGCCGGCGGCGCGGCGGCGTGGCTGGGCTGGGAGGCCGGCAAGACCCCGGTGCGGCGCGCGGCGACGGCGGCGGGCTGAGCGAAAGCGTTTTCCTACAGGGCAGGGGCAGGGTTAGGATGCACCCCGCTCTTTGCCATGGTCAGCCTGCCCTGCACCCGGGTGCGCAAACAAAGGCCCCACTCCCCCTGTCCGTCCGCGCCGCGAACGGAGAGTAAGCATCTCCAATTTCGAACGAAATCGCCAATTAGGGAAGTTGACAGGGTGTAACCTTTGTCACCTTCCCTACAGCTTACAGGCGTTCTTCCATCAGCTTGAGCATGTCCGCCTCGGGGCGCGGGCCGTAGTGCGAGATCACCTCCGAGGCACAGATCGCGCCGCGCTTCAGGCAACGGGTCAGCGGCTCGCCCTTGGCATAGCCCGACAGGAACCCGGCCGCGAACTGGTCGCCCGCGCCGGTGGTGTCGACCACCTTGATGACCGGCACCGCGGCGACCTCGGCGCGCTCGCCGTGGGCGATGGCGACCGCGCCCTTCTCGCTGCGCGTCGCGACCAGCACCGGCACCTTGTCGGCAACCGCCGCAAGACCCGCCTCGAAGTCGTCCTCGCCCGTCAGCGTCGCCAGCTCGCTCTCGTTGACGAACAGGATGTCGATGATGCCTTCCTCGATCATCGCGCGGAAATCGTCACCGTGGCGGTCGATCACGAAGCTTTCGGAGGCTGTGAAGGCGATCTTGCGACCGGCATTGCGGGCGACCTCGATGGCGCGGCGCATGGCACGGCGGGGCTCTTCGGGGTCCCACAGATAGCCTTCGAGATAGAGAATCGCGCCGCTAGCGATCAGCTCCTCGTCAAGCGCGGCGGCGGGGAGGAACTGGCCTGCGCCGAGGAAGGTGTTCATGGTGCGCTCGCCATCGGGCGTCACGAAGATGAGCACGCGGCCAGTGGCGGGCTCGCCCTCACGGACCGGCGTGTCGAAGTCGATGCCGGTCGCGCGCATGTCGTGGCGGAACACCTTGCCAAGCTGGTCGTCGGCGACCTGGCCGATGAAGGCGCATTGCAAGCCCAAGGTGGCGAGTCCGGCCAGCGTGTTGGCCGCCGAGCCGCCCGAGATCTCGCGCGCCGGGGGCATGGCTTCGTAGAGCTCGTCGGCGCGCGCCTCGTCGATCAGGGTCATGCCGCCGCGGTTGAGCTGCAACTCGGTGATCAGCTCCTCCTCGCAGGAGGCGATCACGTCGACCACGGCGTTGCCGATGGCGATGACGTCGTAACGGGGCGGAGTGGTCTCGGGCACAGGCGGCTTCCTTGGATGATGGGTCGCGCGTGCGCCTAGCCGCCTTCTTGCGGCTCGCCAAGCGATCTGTGTGCGGTGCACCATCCCTGCGTTGACTTCGCGGTGCTGCCTGCGCATCGAATGGTGCCATGTCCGCCGTTCCCGCCGCGATCGTGAAAGCCTTTGGCCAGCTCGGCGACCGCGCTGTCGTCCGCGTGGGTGTGAAGAGCGTCGCGGTGACGCTGGCGGTGTTCGCGGCGGCGAGCGTGGGGCTCTGGTTCGGGCTCGACCTGCTGCGCCAAAGCCCGTGGATGGCCGCGCTGCTGCCCGCCAGCGTGGTCGGGCCGCTGGTGATCCTGGTGTGGCTGGCGGTCAGCCTCACCGCGTTCTGGCTGCTGTTCCGGATCGTCGCGCTCGCGGTGCTCCAGCTGTTCGCCGACGAGGTGGTGGCGGCGGTGGAAGCCAGGCACTATCCCGAGCTTGCAAGCCGCGCTCAGCCGCTGCCGTTGGCTCGCGAGGTGGCGGTGGCGAGCAAGGGCCTGCTGCGGGCGCTCGGCTACAACCTGCTGGCGCTGCCGGTGGCGGCGGTGCTGGTGTTCACCGCGATCGGCCCGGCGCTGGTGTTCCTCGCCGTCAACGCGGTGCTGCTCGGGCGTGAGCTGACCGACATGGCGTGGCTGCGGCACTGCGAGGGCGACACGCGCGCCAACCCCGTGCCCAAGGCCGAGCGCATCCTGCTCGGCGCGGTGGTGGCGGCGATGATGGCGGTGCCGCTGGTCAATCTCGTGGCCCCGCTGGTCGGCGCGGCGGCGGGGACGCATCTGGTGCTGCGCCGGATCGGAGCGAAGGGGTGACGCGCGCGCAGCTTCTCACCGCCGCCCTGCTGGCGATGGCGCTTGCAGGATGCGCGGGAGGCGCGAGCCCGGCCCGCAAGCCTTCGGCCGCCGCACCCCGCCCCGGCTTCCGCCCCGCCGCCCCGGCCACCCCGCGCAGCACCATCGTGGTCGTGCCCGAGGTGATGGCCCCGGCAGGGCTCGCCGGAGTGATCGGTTCGCCCGCCGCCGCGCTCACCTCCCGCTTCGGCAGCCCCCGCATTGACCTTGCCGAGGGCGATGCGAGGAAGCTCCAGTTTGCCGGCACCACCTGCGTGCTCGACATCTACCTCTACCCCGTCGCCGCCGCCGAGCCGACCGCGACCCATGTCGCCGCGCGCCTCAGGCAGGGCGGGGCGCCCGCCGACCCGGGCGACTGCCTGCGCGAGGTCGAGCAAAGGTAACCCCGCCTTAAGCCTGTCTGTGGCATGGCCTCGCCCGAAGACCACAGGGGACGTAACCACCGTGACCACCCAATTCCTCGAAGTCGCGCGCGCCGCTGCCGCCGACGGCCAGATCACTGCCGACGAGCTTCTTGCCCTGCGCCGCGAAGGTTGGGGCGACGGCATCATCACCCGCCAGGAAGCCGAGGCGCTGTTCACGCTTAATCAGGCACTGCACCAGCGCAGCCCTGAGTGGGTCGACTTCTTCGTCGAGGCGATCGGCGAACACGTCCTCAACGGCACCCCGCCGCGCCTCCAGTGCAACCTCGAGGAGGCCGAGTGGCTGATCGCGCAGGTCGATGCCGACGGCAAGGTCGATAGCATGGCCGAGCTGGAGGCGCTGGTGCGCATACTCGAGCGCGCCGAGAACACCCCCGACCGCCTCAAGGACTACGTGCTCGCCAAGGTCGAACATGCGGTGCTGCACGGCACTGGCCCGACCCGCCACGGCGGCGACCTCAGCGCCACGCACATCACTGCCGCCGAATGCCGCATCGTCCGCCGCGTGATCTTCGCCAGCGGAGGCCACGGCCCGGCCGCGGTCACCCGCCATGATGCCGAAATGCTCTTCCGCCTCAAGGACGCGACCCTCGCCGACGAGAACGCGGCCGAGTGGGACGACCTGTTCCTCGACGGCGTCGCCAATTTCATGAAGGGCTTCGCGCTCCCCAGCGCCCAGCTCAGCCACGAGCGCAAGCGCGAGCTGGAAGCCTTCGTCGCCGACAATCAGGTCAGTCTCGGGCGCTTTATGGGCCGTATGGTGCGTGAAGTGCCCAGTGTCGGCAACCATTTCGGCAAGGTGTTCGGGAAGAAGAAGCCGACCGGCCCCGACTACGACGCGCTGGCGGCCGAGGGCGAGAAGGTCACCACCTTCGAGAGCGAGTGGCTCGACCGCATGGTGCAAGCTGATGGCGAGGTCGACGAGCTCGAAACCCGCCTGATCGCGCGGCTCGCCGAGCAGGACTAAATGCCGGAGTAATGCCCGCCGCGCAGCTGGCTCAGCGCCAGCGCGAGGTGGAGGATCTCGGTCTCGATCCCCGCCTGATCTTCGGGCGCAACTCCCGCGGCAAGCTGCGCTTCGAGCGCGGCGCGCTCACCCTCGATCCGCGCGATGATCGCTTGCACCTCGCGGAAGCGCTGCGCTCGCATTTCCGCGATCCGCCCGGGCGGAAGACCTGTGCCGGATGCGGCCATGCGGGCGCAATATCAGTCGGGAGAGACAGCGACGGCGGTCACTCGCCCGGCGCGTCCAGAGCAACGGCGGCACCGCCCTGCAGGGGGGCTGGTCCGCGCGGCGGAACCGCTGGCATCGGGAGACCCGCCTCCGGCGGTCTGCGGCGAGGCCTCGGCGGGCTGCGCATGATGTCGGCAAGCGAACTGGCGCCTGGCCGGTTATCGACGCGCGGGCCAGCCCGGCGTGATCCAAGCGCCTTGTGGGCTGCCAAGGCGACCATTCCCACCCCGGCAACAATACCTGCGAGTGCGCCGAGGATGTCGCGCGGTTCTGAGTCTTTGATCGGCATGGCCCTGATTATACCATGAAACTTTCGCCGCAACCACACGCGCCCTTGGCGTTGGGGTTCTCGAACACGAAACCGGCGGTGAAATCGTCCTCGCGCCAGTCCATGACGCTGCCGATGAGGTAGAGAACGGAGGCGCCGTCGATGTAGAAGACGCCGCCGGGGGTGACGATCTTCTCGTCGAACTTCGCCTCGGTGGTCACATAATCGACCGAGTAGGCGAGGCCCGAACAGCCGCGGCGCGGCGTCGACAGCTTGACGCCGATGGCATCCGCCGGGGCCTTGGACATCAGCTCGGCGACCCGCGCCTCGGCGGAGGGCGTCAGGGTGACGGCGGCCTTGGGGGCGGGGCGAGACGTCGTGGTGGTGTCGGTCATTTGAGCCTCTTTTGCCAGAACAGCGCGTGCCCGGTGGCGGGATCGAGCTGGTAGTCGCCATAGCCTTCGCGAGCGTAGAGATGCCGCGCCGGATTGCCGCTCAGCACTTCCAATGTGATCTTGCAGGCCCCGCGCTTCAAGGCCTCGGCCTCGACCGCGGCGAGCAGCGCCTTGCCGACGCCGCGCCCACGCGTCTCGGGGAGCACCGCGAGATCGTGGATATTGACCAGCGGCGCAGCCGCGAAGGTCGAATAGCCCATGAAGCAATTGGCGAGGCCGACCGCGCGCTCGCCTTCCCTCGCGATCAGCGAGAAGGCTTGGCGGTTGGCCGCCAGATCGCTGGCGAGGCGCGCCCTGACGTCATCGCGCAAGGGTTCGCCCCCACCCATCGGATCGCGGGCATAGGCATCGAGCAGCGCCACCACGTCCGCCGCATCGCGGGCATCGCGGTAGTCGGCCAGCGTGATCGTCAAGGCCGGTGCGAGTGTCACAGCATCCCCAGTTCGAGCCGCGCTTCGTCACTCATCTTGTGCGGACCCCACGGCGGGTCCCAGACCAGAACCACCTCGGCATCGCGGATGCCCGGCACCGACATGACACGCATCTCGACCTCGCCGGGCATGGTCTCGGCCACCGGGCAGTGCGGGGTGGTGAGCGTCATGGTGACGGTCGCGTCGCGGCTATCGTCCACCTCGACCCCGTAGATCAGGCCGAGATCGTAGATGTTGACCGGGATTTCCGGGTCGAAGATCTCGCGCAGCGCCTCGATGACATCGGCTTGCAGGTCGCTGCCTTCGCCGCCCACGCCATCGGCGGCGGGCTTGGCGGCGAGGAAGCCGTCGAGATAGTCGCGGGTGCGCGGGGCTGCGTCATCGCTGTCGATGGCGTCTTCCACACGGGCGCGGGGGGGCTTTTCGGCTGAGCTGTCCATCATCTCATCCCTTTCCAAAAATCTTGCGGGTGCGGGCGATCCCGGCGAGCAGCGCGTCGACGTCAGCCTCGGTCGAGTAGAGGCCGAAGCTGGCGCGGGCGGTGGCGGGCACGCCGAGGTAATCCATCAGCGGCTGGGCGCAGTGGTGCCCGGCGCGGATCGCGACATTGCTCTCGTCGAGGATCGTGCCGAGGTCGTGGGGGTGGATGTCGTCAATCGCGAAGCTGACGATCCCGGCGCTGTCGGCGGGGCCGAACAGGCGCACGTCATTCATGCTCCCGAGTTCACGGCGTAGCCGGGCGACAAGTGCCTGTTCATGCGCATGAATTCGATCAGGGCCGATGGCGCTGACATAGTCTGCCGCAGCGGCAAAGGCGACCGCCTCGGTGATCGCGGGCGTCCCCGCCTCGAACCGTTGGGGGCCGGAGGCATAGGTGGTCTTGGCGAAGGTCACGCGGTCGATCATCGCCCCGCCGCCCTGATAGGGGGGCATCGCAGCGAGCAGTTCCGCGCGCGCCCACAGCGCCCCGATCCCGGTCGGCCCGTAGAGCTTGTGGGCGGAAAAGACATAGAAATCACATGCCAACGAGGTGACATCCACCTGCATATGAGGTGCCGACTGGCAGCCATCGAGCAGCAGCAACGCGCCAACGGAATGAGCAAGCGCGGCAGCGCGCGGGGCATCGAGCAGCGCGCCGGTGACGTTCGAGACATGGCCCAGCGCGACCAGCTTGTGCGCCTCGGTCAGCATGGCCTCGGCCGCATCGAGGTCAATCCGGTGATCGTCCGTCAGCGGGCAGACGTCGATCACCGCACCCACCTCTTCCGCAACCATCTGCCACGGCACGATGTTCGAATGGTGCTCGGCCTGCGAGAGCAGGATGCGGTCGCCAGCCTTGAGGTTCGCGCGGCCCCAGGTCTGCGCGACGAGGTTGATCGCTTCGGTCGCGCCGCGGGTGAAGACCAACTCGTCCTCGTGCCCGCCGATAAACTTGGCGACGGTGCGCCGCGCCGCCTCGTAGGCGAGCGTCATCTCGGCCGAGCGGGTGTAGACCCCGCGGTGGACGGTCGCGTAATCCTCGCCCAGCGCGCGCGCCATGGCGTCGATCACGGCGCGCGGCTTCTGCGCGGTGGCGGCGGTGTCGAGGTAGTGCCACGGCTTGCCGTCAGCCGTGACCATGCCGGGGAAGTCGGCGCGCAGATCGCGGGTGATGGTGGCAGGGGCGTTCATGGCTTGGCCTCGTAATGCTCGCGGATCAGGCGATCGACGAAGTAGAGTGCCTCCGAACGCAGCGCCTGCCGCTTGGTGATGCTGCCGTGCGAAACCTCGTCGTAAAGCCTGGCCGCTTCCGGCGAATCTGCCGCGGCGTTGAGTTCGGCATCGCAGCGATCGGCGACCGCCAAGGCCCAGCGCCAACGTTCCTCGGCAATCGGTGCAGGTGCCTCGGCCGCAAGCCTTTCGGCGACACCAGCGAGCAGACAGGCATGGGCGGCGTCCAGCGCGGGATTGGGCTGCGGCACAGTCCCGGTGAAGGCGGGGGCCTGTGCCAGCGCGAGTGCGAGGATCAGGCTCACAGCTTGGCCCCCTCCAGCGCCGCGAGCGCCGCATCCAGCAGCGTCTCGCGCTCCGCCTCGTGCTCCAGCGACACGAAGGCATCGCCGATGAAGGCCTGCACCAGCAGCCGCTGCGCCGCCTGTGGGTCGAGCCCGCGCGCCATCATGTAGAAGCGCGCGGCTTCATCGAGCGCGCCGACCGTCGCACCGTGGGCGCATTTGACGTCATCGGCGAAGATTTCGAGCTGCGGGACAGCATTGGCGCTCGCCCCGGCCTCGAGCAGCAGGCCCTTGAAGTCCTGCGCCGCATCGGTCTTCTGCGCATGGCGCGCGACCTTGATCTCGCCGAGGAAATTGCCGGTCGCCCCGGTCCAGTGGACCGCGCGGATGGTCTGGTTGGAGGTCGCCTCCGGTTCTGCGTGAATGACCTGCGTCACGAATTCGCGGGTGACGCCCGCCCCGCCAATCGTGACCCCGCCGAATTCGAAATGCGCACCCTTGGCGAGCCGCACCTCGATCTCGACCCGGGTGTAATCGCCGCCTGTATTGGTGACGAAGAACGCGGCGCGCGCGCCTTCGCCCAACTGGACGCGGAAGCGGTGGAGTTCGGGCGCGTCTGAGCCGACCACGAGGCAGCGGGTCACGCTGTCGCCAGCGGGGACGTCAATCACCTGCCACTGATCAAGCGCCGCAAGGCCAAGCCGCGCCACGCCGTCCATGTCGGCATAACGCCAAGCTTCATCGCGCCGGGTCGGGAGGGTTGCTACCGTCACGCCATCACCGCGTCATAGCCCTCGGCCTCGAGCCTCAGCGCGAGTTCCGGCCCGCCGGTCTCGACGATGCGGCCGCCGGCAAGGATGCTGACCTTGTTGGGCGTGACGATATCGAGCAGGCGCTGGTAGTGGGTGATCAGGAGCACGGCCTTGTCGGGGTGGCGCATGATGGAATTGATGCCCGCGCCCACGATCCTGAGCGCATCGATATCGAGGCCGGAGTCCGTCTCGTCCAGCACCGCGAAGGCCGGGTCGAGAATGCCCATCTGCACCATCTCGGCGCGCTTCTTCTCGCCGCCCGAGAAGCCGACATTGACCTGCCGCTTGAGCATTTCCATGTCCATCTTCAGCAGCCCCGCCCGGTTCTTGGCGAGCTTCAGGAACTCGCCGCCCGAAAGCGGCTCCTCCCCGCGCGCCTTGCGCTGCGAATTCAATGCCTCGCGCAGGAACTGGACGTTGGAGACGCCGGGGATCTCGACCGGATACTGGAAGCCGAGGAACAGACCCTTGGCGGCGCGTTCGTGCGGTTCGAGCGCCAGCAGGTCCTCGCCGCGGAAGGTCACGCTGCCTGCGGTCACCTCGTAACCGGGCTTGCCGCCGAGCACGTTCGACAGGGTCGATTTGCCCGCGCCGTTGGGGCCCATGATCGCATGGATCTCGCCTGCGGGGACGGAGAGGGTGAGGCCCTTGAGGATCGGCTTGTCGCCGACGGAGGCGTGGAGATCGGTGATTTCGAGCATCAGTACTTCCTTGGAGGGCGCTTCGCGTCGCCCTGCGGTTTGTCGCCGGACTTGGGGCGCGAATAGGTCTGCTTGGGGTTGGCTGCCTTGTGCGCGCGGGCGGCGGCTTTGCGTTCCTCGATCCGGTCGCGCATCACCTGGGTGAGCTGCTTCAGCACGGCGTCGATATCGGTGAGGATGTCGCTCGCGGCGATCCGCATCACCTTGATGCCGACGCTCTCGAGGCTCTTGTCGCGCCGCTTGGCGAGCGTGTCGTTCTGCCCCTCCTCGTCAATCGCGAGCGCGAGGCCGAGGTTGTGGCAATTGAAATCGACGATCGCGGAGCCGACCACCGCGTGGCGCTTGAAGGTGTAGCGGCCGAGATCGGCAGCGGTGAACTTCGCGGCCAGCGCCTTGTGCGCCTCGGACGAATGGCGGCGCAGTTCGCGCGCCTGTTCGTGCAGCGCATCGAGCCGCTTGTCCGAAATCTCCCACCCACGGCCCTTCTTCTTGAGCGCGGGGGCTTCGGCGGTGGCAGCCTCGGGGTTGAGGGCGAGGGTTTTGCGGGGGGTCATGACTCAACTTTGCCCTTCGTACGGAAAGCATAAAGAGCGCCACACGCAAGAATGGCATAGAGCAGGCCTGTCCAAGCGACAGTCGGCTCATTCCTCACATTCCCGCCAAAAAACAGCAGCCCGAGAACGAGGAGTGACCACGCGACAGTTTTGCCTCTTTGCGGACCGTCGTTTTGGCTGAATGGTATCCGGATAAGGCACGTAGCAAGGGTCGTGTAGAGAGCAACGCCAAACGCTTCGGCCACAAGCAAGCTATCGTAAGGTAGATACAAGAGGTGCATCGAATACGAAGCCATGCCTGCGACAAGCCAAGCGACACCAAAGGTCTTTAGGAAGCTTGTCACCCCACGCTCCCCTCAAGCGAAATCGCCAGCAGCTTCTGCGCTTCGACGGCAAACTCCATCGGCAGCTCTTTCAGCACGTCCTTGGCAAAGCCGTTGACGATCAGCGCCACGGCTTCCTCTTCGCCAAGCCCGCGCTGCATCGCGTAGAACAGCTGTTCGTCGCTGATCTTGGAGGTGGTCGCCTCGTGCTCGATCTGGGCGCTGGGGTTCTTCACCTCGATATAGGGCACGGTGTGCGCGCCGCATTGATCGCCC
>NZ_JAMNXL010000225.1 GCF_023653175.1 Erythrobacter sp.
AGACACGGTCGTGCGATGGTTCAACGAGCAATTCTATCTGGTCGACTACAGCGCGCCCGGACTGGCCGGCGACGGCTGCGCCGATCCGCACGTTCGCTGGCTGGGCGAGAACGCGCTCGTTTATGCTTGCGGGGATGACGTGTACCGGGTGCTGAAGGGTCTCGAATCCGTCCAGCTCGTCACGCGCAGGAGCAATGGCGGTGCTTGAGGTCGAAATCGCATTGGTTTCGGCTGCGCGCACGCTGAAGCCTGAGCCTCCGTCGGACCAGGGCATCTCGAACAAAAAGATGGCAAGAAACTGGACGAACTTGCAGTGACAGACCAAATCGATCTCATCATTGCCGGGATCGGCATCGCCCTCGCGGTGCCGGTGACATTCATGGTCGCCAATTGGGTAAGGAAGAACGTCGATCACGGCGAGATGCGCTTCGGGCCGGATGGCAAGGTGATCGAGGACGAGGACAAGACATGAGCAACTACCGCATCCAGGGCGCAACCGGTGAATGGGAGGTCGTGATCGGCCTTGAAGTCCACGCGCAGGTCACCTCCAACGCCAAGCTGTTCAGCGGCGCCGCGACCGCCTTCGGTGCGGAGCCGAACGCGCAGGTCAGCCTTGTCGATGCCGCAATGCCGGGCATGCTGCCCGTGCCCAACCGCGAATGCATCCGCCAGGCGGTGCGCACCGGGATGGCGATCGAGGCGCAGATCAACGCGTGGAGCCGGTTCGACCGCAAGAACTACTTCTACGCCGACCTGCCGCAGGGCTACCAGATCAGCCAGCTCTACCACCCCATCGTCGGCGAAGGCTCGCTGCTGATCGAGGCGGACGAGAAGGCGGGGATCGAGGCCGACAAGGTGATCGGTATCGAGCGCATCCATGTCGAACAGGACGCAGGGAAACTGATGCACGATCAGCACCCGACCATGTCCTATGTCGACCTCAACCGTTCGGGCGTGGCGCTGATGGAGATCGTCAGCCGCCCCGACATGGCCTCGCCAGCCGAAGCAGGGGCTTACCTCAGGAAGCTGCGGGCGATCCTGCGCTATGTCGGCTCGTGCGATGGCAACATGGAAGAAGGCTCGATGCGCGCCGACGTCAATGTCAGCGTGCGCCGCGTGGGCGAGGGTCTGGGCACCCGGACCGAGACCAAGAACGTCAACTCGGTGCGCTTCGTCATGCAGGCGATCGAGCATGAGGCGATGCGCCAGGTCGATGTGCTCGAAAGCGGGGGCAGCATCGTGCAGGAAACCCGCCTGTTCGACCCCGGCACCGGCACCACGCGCACCATGCGTTCGAAGGAAGATGCGCACGATTACCGCTACTTCCCCGATCCCGATCTTTTGCCCCTGGTGCTCGAGGAGGATTTCCTCGCCGAATGCCGCGCTTCGCTCCCCGAACTGCCTGACGCCAAGCGCAAGCGCTATGTCGAGGTGCTCGGCCTCACCCCCTACAACGCCCGCGAGCTGACCGCCGAGGTCGAAACCTTCGCGCGGTTCGAGACGCTGCTGGCCGAGACCGCCAAAGCCACCGGCAAGGGCGACGCCGCGGTCGCAACACAGGTCGCCAACTGGTCGCTCTCGGTCGCGCCCGGCGTGATCAAGGCGCTCGGCGATGACGCCGATCCCGCCCACGCCACGGCGAGCGCACAGGCGAGCATCCTCGCCATGGCCGACAAGGGGGAGATCAGCGGCGGGCAGGCCAAGGAGATTTTCGAAATAGTCCTCAAGACCGGCCGCGATCCCGCTGAAATTGCGGACGCGGAAGGGCTGAAGCAGGTCTCCGACACCGGCGCGATCGAAGCTGCGGTCGATGCGATCATCGCCGCCAACGCCGACAAGGTCGAACAGTACCGAGGCGGCAAGGAGGCTTTGTTCGGCTTCTTCGTCGGCCAGACGATGAAGGCGATGCAGGGCAAGGCCAACCCGGCCGTGGTCAACCAGCTGCTGAAGGCCAAGCTGGGGTAGGCCTTGTCGCTGGACGCGATCCGGATCCAGGAGGACGAATTCACCGCGGTCACGCTCGATCTGGTCGGGCGCAGCTTCGGTGTCTCCACGCCCGATGACCACGACACGATCTTCACCGCCGAAGACCTGTTCGAGGAAGTCATGTACCGCCGCGCGGGGCGCGAGACTGGCGACAAGTGCGACAGCGCGATGCTGTTCTTCCGCCTGCGCGGCAATTTTCAGCGGTTGCAGCCGGGGGCATCGATCATGCCCGGGACGCGGCTGAAAGGGCTCTCCCGCATGTCGCCCAAGCGCCTTGCCAAGCGGCTCGCGCGCGAAACCGGGCTGGCGATGCCCGATGCCGAAATCGGCAAGCTCGGCTGCGCGATGGTATTGTTGGGGTTCGCCGGCGGGCCGATCCTGTGGTGGCAGGTCGATTTCGCCGCCGGTTGCCTGACCCTGTTCGGGGCCGGCATGATCAGCCTCTTCGATCGCGGCAGCTATTCGGGAAATTGGGAGACGGTGTGGTCGCTGGTCGATGCCATCGCCCGCAAGAATGTCCCGCGCACCGATGCGATCAGCGGGCGCAGCCGGCCCGAGGATGTGTGGCGGCGCTACGCCGAGATCCTCGCGCTGTCCGCCATGCCCGAGCCCAACGGCGCGCGGCTCGTCGATGCGCACCGGATCGGGCGGATGACCCGGATCGAGCTGGTCTGACACGATGACCGGGAGCCCGCTTCAGACGGTCTATTTCCACGGCCTGCCCGGATCGGCGGCGGAGCTTGCGGGCTTCGGGCCCGAGATCGCAGGGCGCGCGGCGGGGTTCCATGTGGCGGCGCGTGGCGGTGACTTCGCGCGGTTGGCCGACGGGTTAGCGGCCCGCTTGCCCGAAGGCCCGCTGCGGCTGGTCGGTTTCTCGCTCGGCGCGGCGGCAGCCCTGCGGGTCGCGCCCTTGGTGGGCGAGCGGGTGGCGGGGATCGACCTCGTCTCCCCCGCCGCGCCGCTCCAGCTGGGTGACTTTCTAGGAGGGATGGCAGGCGCGCCGGTGTTCCGGGCGGCGCTGGCGGGCGCCGTGCCCTTTGCCGCGCTGACGCTGGTGCAGGCACAGGTCGCCCGCCTCGCGCCCGGAAAGATGGCCGCCGCCCTGTTGGCCAAGGCCAAGGGCGAGGACCGCGCGCTTGCCGCCGATCCGCGTTTCATCGCCGCCCTCGCGCAGTCGCTTCGCCACAGCCTGATCGACAGCCGCGCCGGCTATGCGTCCGAAATCCGCGCCTATGTCACCGACTGGTGCGCGGATCTGGCTAAGGTGCGCGCGCCCGTTGCGATCTGGCAGGGAAGCGCGGACGACTGGACTCCGCCCGCCATGGCCGAAGCGCTGGCCGCCGCCCTGCCGGAGCGCCCGCAGGTAACGCTGCTGCCCGGCCTCTCGCACTTCTCGGCGCTGCGGGCCTATCTGGAAGCGCAGCCTGCCCCATGACCGCCATCATCCTCGTCCAGCCCGAGATCCCCGGCAACACCGGCGCGGTGGGGCGCACCTGCGTGGCGCTCGATATGGAGCTGATCCTGATCCACCCCTTGGGCTTCGCCATCGACGACAAGCGGGTGAAGCGTTCGGGCCTCGATTACTGGCCGCATGTCAGGCTCACCGAATATGCCAGTTGGGACGCCTTCCTCGAAGCGCGCGAGCCCCGGCCCGACCAGCTCTTCCTGTTCGAGGAATTCGGCGCGAGGAGCTTCTACGAGCCCGACTATCCCGATGATGCCTTTCTCGTCTTCGGGCAGGAGACCAAAGGCATCCCGCCCGCGGTGATCGAGCGCCACGCCGACCGCCTGTTCAAGCTGCCGATGCGCTCCGGGGTGATCCGCTCGCTCAACCTTGCCAATACCGTCGCGGCCGCCGCCTATCAGGCTTTGCGGGGCAAGATCTGAGCGGACTGTGGCGCGCCTGACCCGGCGCGCCGAAAAATGCTTGTGCTTCCAAAAAGCCGTTGCGGGCTCGAAATCGTCTGATATTTCATGCCGCATTATCAGATCGGGGGCGCAATCGATGATTTTGAAGAACGTGCGGGCGGGCGTGATAGCTCTTGCCGGAGCAAGCATGCTGGCCTTTTCGGCACCGGCCATCGCCGGGGACACCACGCGTGAGGGTTTCGTCTTCCCCGCCGATGGCAGCATGAAGATCGTGGTCTTCCGCCCCGACGTTAGCGTCGGCTCGCAGAAGGCCGGCGGGATCATCGAGCCCAATGCCGACTGGACCGAGACCGCGCGCGCCAATATCAAGGCCAAGCTGATCGAGCGGGCCACGGCGCTCAACGCCAGCCTCGAATTTGTCGACGAGCTTGAAGGCGAGAACGCCGAGGTGCTGACCGAATACCGGGCGCTGTTCGAGGCCGTGTCGGCGTCGATCTTCACCCACGTCACGGTCGGCGACACTCTGGCGACCAAGCAGAGGCTCGTCTCCGATCCCAAGACGCCCAGTGCGCGCCCGCGCAAGGTCAACACGCTCGACTGGACGCTCGGACCGGGCACCGTGAAGCTGCGCGAGGCTACGGGTGCGGATTATGCGATGTTCGTCTTCACCAACGACGCCTATGGTGATGCCGGGCGCAAGGCGGCGCAGGCGGCGGGGATGCTCGGCTGCCTGATCGGGGTCTGCGTGATGGTGCCTTCGGGCATCCATGTCGGCTATGCCGGGCTGGTCGACCTTTCGACCGGCGATGTCGTGTGGTTCAACACCGATCTCGCGATGGGCGGCGACCCGCGTGAGGTCGAGGGCGCCGACAAGCGCGTCGGCCAGCTGCTTGACGGCTTCCCGCTGCGCGCCGGCTTCGGCCCGGACAAGGCGGAGTGAGCACGCAACCTGCGGAGCGGCGCTCTGCCGCTCCGGGCGGCGGGACGCGTCGCCGCCTGTTCTCCTCGCAGCACGCGCTGCGGCTCGCGCTTGCGGGCCTGCTCGCCGCCGCTTCGCCGGTCGCGGCGATTGCGGCCGCGCAGGACGTGC
>NZ_JAMNXL010000037.1 GCF_023653175.1 Erythrobacter sp.
CGGGGCCTCGCCCGACAGGACGATATACTTGCTCGAAAAATCGACCCCTCCGCCGGTCAACAAGGCGATCACCGGCATGATCAGATCATCGGTCAGCGACTTGACGATGGTGCCGAATGCGGCGCCGATGATCACCCCGACCGCAAGGTCGAGCACATTGCCGCGCGCGATGAAGGTCTTGAATTCCGACAGCATGGTGTCCCCTTTGTCCTGTCCCGTTCACCATGTTCTGGCACCCGGCCAGTGCCCTGCCAAGCCGCGCCCGCCCCGCCGTCCACCGCTTGAACCGGCCTTGAGGTGTGCTATATGCACAATACAGGAGCTTTGGCAGGGCCAGACCCCGCACCTTCAGGAGGGACCTTCGCGATGAAATTCACCACCATGCTGCGCGGCGCGCTTGCCGCCGTCGCCGCGCTCAGCCTTGCAGCCTGCGGGATCAACTCGGTCCCCACCAAGCAGGAAGCCGCCAAGGCGCAGTGGGGCAATGTCGAGAGCGCGCTGCAGAACCGTTCGGACAAGATCCCCAACCTCGTCGCCGTGGTGCAGGCCGCCGCGATTTCCGAAAAGGACATCCTCCAGGGCGTGATCGACGCGCGCGCGCGGGCGACATCGATCAACATCACCACCGATGACCTCTCGAACCCCGAGGAGTTCAAGAAGTTCAACGATGCGCAGAACCAGCTGACGCAGGCGCTTGGCCAGCTGCGCACCGTGGTCGAGAACTACCCCCAGCTCGCCAGCCAGCCGCGCTTCGGCGATCTGATGGTCGCGATCGACGAGGCCAACAACCAGATCAACACCGAGCGGGTGCGCTACAACGACCTCGCGCGTGACTACAACACCGAGATCCGCACCTTCCCCTCGAGCATCGGAGCGAACGTGATTCACGGCGCCGAAGCGCTCCAGTATTTCGAGGCGGACGAGGCGGCCAAGGCCAACCCCAAGGTCGACATGAGCGCGATCACCGGCAGCGCCACCCCGGCGGCCGCGAACTGAGGTGAACGCCCTCCTCGCCCCGCTGCGCCGGGCGCTGCTGCTGCTGGCGGGCCTGCTCTGGCTCGCGGCAGCGGCAGCCCAGGCGCAAGACTACCCTCCGCGTCCCGATGGCCCGGTCTATGACGGGGCGAACATCCTCTCGCCCGCGACCGAGGCGAAGCTCGATACGGAGCTGCGCGCCTATAACGCCCAGACCGGCCGCGCGATCATCGTCGCCACCGTGCCGAGCCTCGGCGGCGCCAGCATCGAGACCTATGCGACCACGCTGTTCACCGACAAGTGGGGGATCGGCGGGGAGAAGCGCGATACCGGCCTGCTGCTGCTGATCGCGCCGACCGAGCGCAAGATGCGGATCGAGGTCGGCTATGGCCTCCACGGCTGGTTCGGCGGGATCATGGCGGGGCGCGTGATCAACGACGTGATCGCGCCGCGCTTCAAGGAAGGCAATTTCGACGCGGGCGTCACCGACGGGGTCGCCGCGATCCTCGCCCACCTCGCCAAGGCGCCCGAGGATGCGATCGCGATCGAGGAAGCCGCCCAGGCCGCCGCAGCGCAGAAGAGCCGCAGCGACGGGGGCTTTCCGGTCGGCGTGCTGATCTGGCTCGCCTTCATGTTCTTTTTCTTCCTTCTCCCGATCCTCGCGGCCAGTGGGCGGCGGCGCAAATATCGCTCCAAGGGCGACGGGCCGTGGGGCAGCCGCGACCTTGGCGATACGGCGCGCGACGTGATCCTGTGGGAAGTCGGCAGCGCGATCGCGCGCGGGATCATCAATAGCGGCGGCCGCGGTGGCGGCGGCGGTGGCTTCGGCGGCGGCGGTGGCGGCGGGTTCGGCGGCTTCGGCGGCGGCTCGTCGGGCGGCGGCGGCGCTTCGGGAGGGTGGTGAGTCATGGCGATGATGGATGATGCCGGGCGCGCGCTCGTCAGCGCAGCGGTGACCGAGGCGGAAAGCGCGACCTCGGGCGAGATCGTCACCGTTCTCGCCGAGGCCTCGGACGGCTACACCGATGTCGCGCTGCTGTGGGCAGCGGGCGCTGCATTCACCGCGATGAGCGTCTTCGCCGCCTTCCCCGAGCCTTTCCTCGACCGGTGGGATGCGTGGTTCGCCGGCTGGGGCCACGAATGGACCACCGGCCAGGTCGCCAGCATGGTGATCGCCTTGGGCCTCGTGAAGTTCTTGGGCGTGTGGCTGGTGCAGCAGTGGCAGCCGCTGAAGTGGCTGCTCGTCCCCGGCCCGGTCAAATCGGCGCGGGTCCGCGCGCAGGCCGTGCGCCAGTTCAAGGTCGGCGCGGAACGCCGCACCACCGGGCACACCGGCGTGCTCATCTACCTCTCGATGCGCGAACGCCGCGCCGAGATCGTCGCCGATGAAAGCATCGCCGCCAAGGTCCCCGCCGAGGTGTGGGGCGAAGCGATGGGCGACATGCTCAGCGAAATCCGCCGGGGCCGCGTTGCCGAGGGGCTGGCGGTCGGCATCCGCGACGTCGGCTTCATCCTCGCCGAGCATTTCCCGCGCGGAGAGGACGATGCGAACGAGCTGCCCGACCGGCTGATTGAGGTTTAGCGCTTGACCTCACGGAGTTGAGCCTGTGGAAGGGCGCGCAACTGCCCTCACCCGATGGAGCCTCTCCCGTGATCAAAGACCGCGACGCCGATCTGCCCGAAGTGGTGCAGTGGGAAGGCCAGTTCATCACCGCCAAAACGCGGGGGCGCTGGGAATATGTCGGGCGCGCGCGGGGCATCAAGGCCGCAGCGATCATCGCGCTCGACGATGACCCGGACGGCACGCGCCACGTGATCCTCGTCAGCCAGTACCGCGTGCCGCTGTCGCGCTTCAGTCTCGAGATCCCGGCAGGCCTCGTGGGCGATGATGCCGGAGCCGAGGGCGAGGAAGCGACCGCGGCCGCCGCGCGCGAGCTGGAGGAGGAAACCGGCTACCGCGCGGGTAAGCTCGAGGTGCTGGGAGAATTCTACTCGTCCCCCGGCATGGTCTCGGAATGCTTCACGCTGCTGAAGGCGACCGCGCTCGAACGCGTTGGCGAAGGCGGCGGGTTGCCGGACGAGAACATCACCGTCCACCGGGTTGCCTTGCGCGATCTTTCGCGCTTTGTGGCCGAGTGGCGGCGCGCCGGGCACGCGGTCGACGTGCGGATCGCGATGCTTTTGACGCCGGGATATCTGGGAGAGGACTGAACATATGGCAGGACGTGTAGCGGGCAAGATGGCCCTGGTGACGGGCGGCGCGCAAGGGTTGGGCCGCGCGCATTGCATCCGGTTGGCGCAGGAAGGCGCGCGGGTGCTGGCGACCGACATCAACGGCGCAGGCGCCGAGGAGACCGCCGCGATCATCAATGCCGAGATGGGCGAAGGCACGGCTTACGGCATCGCCCATGACGTGACCAAGCCCGAGCAGTGGGAAGCCGCGGTCGATGCCGCGCGCGAGAAGCTCGGCGGATTGAACGTGCTGGTCAACAATGCCGGCATCGGCGTGCCTGGCAATATCGAGGCCTGCGATTTCGGCGACTGGCAGCGCTGCTTCGACATCAACGTCAACTCGATCTTTCACGGCTGCCAGAAGGCCCTGCCGCTGATGCGCGAGCACGCGCCGGGCTCGATCATCAACATCTCGAGCATCGCGGGGCTGATCGCGAGCGACACCATGCCGGCCTATAATGCCTCGAAGGCGGCGGTGTGGATGCTGTCGAAGTCGATCGCGCTCCACTGCGCCAAGAAGGGCATGCAGATCCGCTGCAACTCGGTCCACCCGACCTTCGTCGACACGCCCATTCTGGATGGCACGGCGAAGGCGCATGCGCTCGACAAGGCGGTGCTTCTGGAGAAGCTGGCGCGGCAGATCCCGCTGAAGTTCGTCGGCGAACCCAACGACATCGCCAACGCGGTGCTTTACCTCGCGAGCGACGAGAGCCGCTTCATGACCGGCGCCGAGCTGAAGCTGGATGGCGGTATCTCGGCGATGTAAAAAGAGAGGGGCCTTGCGGCCCCTCCCGGTTGTTCCAATCAGGTGCAGCGGCCCGAAAACCGGGAACCGCTTTTCGTCGCTGCACTCAGTCGGCGATCAGCGCGATCGCGAGGTAGATCAGCACCGGGGCGCCGAAGCCCAGCAGCAAGGCGATCACGAAGCCGATGCGGACCAGCAGCGGGTCGATGTTGAAATAGTTGCCGATCCCCGCGCAGACGCCGGCGAGTTTGGCATTGCTCTTGTCGAGGCGGAAGCTGCGGCTCGGCGGGGTGCCGCCCGAATTCCTGAGGTCATTCATTGTGGTCGAACTCCTGTGAAAGCGTTGGTCGGTCAGGCCATCAGGCCGGGCGTGGCGGGGACGATCGCATAGGCGAAGCTGGCAACCGTCAGGATGACAGCGAAAGCGGCCGAAGCAAAGCGGGCGGTGTTGTCATTGCCGAACATGGGTCTTGGTCCTTTGGTCAGAGAGGGTGGTGGGGGCGATCAGGCGATCAGGGTCGGGCTGGCGGGGATGATCGCGTAGGCGAAGAAGGCTGCCGAGAGCACGACCGAGAAGGTGGCGGCGAAGAGGCGGTTGCTGGTTTCGGTGGTGAACATGTGAGGTCTCCTGTGGGTCTTTGTGGCGTTGTCCGGGACCATCCCGGGGATGCCGGATACTTTGCACGGGCCGTGCCAAACTCGAAGAATGGCGGAATTGCGCCGTTTCCTGCCTTTCACCATGCAAACGCATCGTTAAGCAAAACGAAAGCTTGGGAAAATTCACCAAGGGTTGGGATCGGCGATTTCCGAGGCGTCGCACTGGCCAAATCGCCCCCCTCCCGCTACCCCCGCCCCCGCCATGGGCCTCAGCCGCATCAGCCTCGAAAACTTCCGCAACCACCCGGCGACCACGCTCGCCGAGACGGCGCATTTCAACCTGCTGGTGGGCGAGAACGGGGCAGGCAAGACCAACCTGCTGGAAGCGCTCTCGCTGCTCGGCCCGGGGCGAGGCTTGCGCCGCGCCAACCTCGGCGATCTCGCGCGGCGCACGAGCCCCGGCGCCCCGCCCCTCCCCTTCGCCATCGGCGCGAGCCTGACCGAGGCGGGCACGGTCTCGGCGCGGCTCGGCACCTATACCGAGGACGGCGCGCCCGGGCGGCGGCTGGTGCGGGTCAACGGCGCGCCTGCGACGGCTGCAAGCCTTGCCGAGTGGCTCGCCCTGTCATGGCTCACCCCGGCGATGGACGGGCTGTTCACCGACAGCGCCGGCGCGCGGCGGCGGTTCATGGACCGCATGGCGCTCGCCCTTGCCCCCGATCACGCGCGGCGGGTGAACGCTCTGGAAGCGTCCTTGCGCGAACGCGGCAAGCTGCTCGAGACCGGCGGCGATGGCCGCTGGCTGGATGCAGTCGAAGCTCAGGCGGCCGATCACGGCGCGGCGGTCGCCCGCGCCCGCGCCGAGTTGGTCGCGCGCCTCGCTGACGAACTCTCAGCCCTCCCGCCCGAACCCTTCGCGCGGCCCGCCCTCGCCTATCTGCCCGGTGGCCCCGCGGACGAGATCGCCTTGCGCGCCGAGCTTGCCCGCGGCCGGCCGCGTGACCGCGCCGCCAGTCGCGCCCTCACCGGCCCGCAGCGTGACGAGCTAGAGGTGCGCATGGCGTCCACCGGACAGCCCGCCGCCGCTTGCTCGACCGGCGAGCAGAAGGCGATGCTGATCGCGATCACGCTCGCCCACGGCATCCTGGCCGCCGCCGGGCGCCCTAGCGTGCTGCTGCTCGACGAGGTCGCCGCGCACCTCGATCCCGTGCGCCGCGCCGAGCTGTTCCGGCGCCTGCGGGAGGGCAAGGCGCAGGTCTGGATGACCGGCACCGAGCTTGCCCCCTTCGAGGCCCTGCGCGGCGAGGCGGCGGTGTGGCGGGTGTCGGACGGGGGCGTCGAGAGGCTTTAGGGCGCAGGCGTCGCGGCGGGCGCCTTCGGCAGCGCCCCCTCGACCTCGTCCAGCGTCGCGGCCACCAGCTTCTCGATGCCATCGGCGGTCGGGTGGATCCTGTCCGACTGGAACAACGAGGGGTCGCGATAGATCGCCTCGAGCCAGAAGGGGATCAGCGTCGCGCCGCATTCCTTGGCGAGATCGGCATAGATTGCATCGAACTCGGCCTGGTATTCCGGGCCGAGATTGGGGGGTGAGCGCATCCCCATCAGCAGCACCGGCACCTGCTCCTTCTTGAGGATCGCGAGCATCTTGCCGAGGTTCGCCTTGGTCTCATCGGGCTTGAGCCCGCGCAGCAGGTCATTGCCGCCCAGCTCGAGGATGAACAGTGCCGGCGGCGTCTCCTGCGAGGCGAGCGTGAATTCCAGCCGCTGAAGCCCCGCCGCGGTGGTATCGCCCGAGACGCCGGCATTGATCACGTCGGCGTTGATCCCCTTGGCGCGGAGCGCATTCTCCAGCTTCTCGGGGTAGGAATCGCGCGGGTCGAGGCCGTAGCCTGCAAACAGACTGTCGCCGAAAGCGATCACCTTGCGCTCCGGACCCATCACCGGAATTGCCGGGAGCGCGGGTTCGCCATCCTCGGCCATCTCGGGCGCGGTCGCGGCTTCGTCGGCAGCATCGCTGCACGCCGTGAGCGCCAGCGATGCGGCGGCCGCCACCGCAATAATCGACCAAGAGCGCTTGTGCATCCGCGAGCCTTCCATACCTGTAGCTTGTTGCCTTCCCCCACCTATGCCATCGGAACCTAGTGACAAGTCCCTCTCTCGCAATCAGCGCCCGCAACCTCACTCTGACCCTCGGTTCGGGCGCTTCGCCGGTGACGATCCTGCGCGGGATCGATCTCGATGTGCCGCAAGGCCAGGTCGTCGCCCTGCTTGGCCCTTCGGGGTCGGGCAAGAGCTCGCTGATGGCGGTGCTCTCCGGGCTCGAACGGGCGAGCGGGGGGAGCCTTATGGTCGCGGGCGCGGATTTCACGGCGCTCGATGAAGACGGGCTGGCGGCGGCGCGGCGGGGCCGGATCGGGATCGTGCTGCAGGCCTTCCACCTGCTGCCCACCATGACCGCGGCCGAGAATGTCGCGACCCCGATGGAGCTCGCCGGCATGGCCGATGCGAGCCCCCGCGCGCTCGCCGAGCTGGAGGCGGTCGGCCTTGCGCACCGCACCGGGCACTACCCCACCCAGCTTTCGGGCGGCGAGCAGCAGCGCGTCGCCATCGCCCGCGCCACTGCCCCGCGCCCCGGACTGATCTTCGCCGACGAGCCGACCGGCAACCTCGATGCTGCCACCGGAGAGGAGATCATCAAGCTGCTCCTCGCCCGCCGCGCCGAGACCGGGGCGACGCTGCTGATCATCACCCACGACGCCGCCTTGGCGGCACGCTGCGAGCGGGTGCTGACGATGGCGGACGGCGTGATCGTCTCGGACACCGCTGCCGCATGAGCCTTCCTCTCGGCACCGCATGGCGCATCGCCCGGCGCGACCTCAACGCGCGCTTCCGGGGGCTAAGGCTGCTGCTGGTGTGCATCTTCCTCGGCACCGCCGCGCTCGCCGCGATCGGCACGCTGACCGCGGCGATCGAGAACGAGCTGGCATCCAGCGGGCAGGAACTGCTCGGCGGCGATCTCGAGGTCGAGGTGTGGCAGCGCGATCTCAGGCCCGATGAAGCGAAGGCGCTAGCCGCCTATGGCACCATCTCCAGCGGCTACCGGATGCAGGCGATGGCCAGCACGCCGGAAGCAGCCGCGCCGATCGAACTGAAGGCGGTCGACGCCAAGTGGCCGATGTTCGGCAAGCTGGTGCTTGCCGATGGCCGCAGCGTTGGCGCGCCCACCGGCAAGGACGCGTGGGTCGCGGCGACCGCCTTGGAGCGGCTCGGGATCAAGGTCGGCGAAAGCTTCAAGGTCGGCACCGTCACCCTGCGCGCGGCCGGCGTCATCGAGGACGAGCCCGACCGCTTGTCGGAGGGCTTCCAGCTCGGCCCCACGATCATCGTCGCCGGGGGCGTTCCCGCCGAGGCAGGGCTGATTGCGCCGGGCGCGCTCTACCAGAGCAAGCACCGCATCGCCTTTGCAAACCCCGCGCGTGATCCGGACGCGGTGGAGGAGACACTCACCAAGCAGTTCCCCACCGCCGGCTTCGACATCCGCACCCGCGACCGCGCCTCGCCGGGCGCGGACCGCTTCGTGCGGCAGATGAGCGACTTCCTGACGCTGGTGGGCCTCGCCGCGCTGGTGATCGCCGGGATCGGGATTGCGGGCGGCGTGTCCTCCTATCTCGATCAGCGCCGCGCGAGCATCGCGACCTTGAAGGTGCTGGGCGCGACGTCGGGAGACATCGTGCGCATCTATGCGATGCAGATCGGCGTCGCTGCGCTCGCGGGAAGCCTTGCGGGGCTGGCTGCGGGCGTGCTCGTCACCCCGCTGCTTGCAAGCGCCTTACAGGGCCTGCTGCCGGTCGAGAGCGGCTTCATCATCTCGCCGCCGGCGCTGGTGCTGGCGGCGAGTTACGGCCTGCTGGTGGCCTTCGCCTTCGCCGCTGCGCCGCTGCTGCGCGCGCGGACCTATCCGGCGATGGCGCTGATGCGCTCGGGCATTGTGCCGCTGGCGCGCGACCGGCGTGCGTTGCTCGCCACCGGGATCGGCATTGCGGGGGTCTGCGCGCTCGCGCTGCTGACCACCGCGCAGCCGATGCTGTCGGGCGGGTTCCTGCTCGGTGCAGGCGCGGCGCTGGCGCTGTTGGCAGGCATCGGCTGGGGCATCCAGAGCCTCGCCCGCCGCCTGCCAAGGCCGCGCAATCCGCTGCTCAGGAGCGCAATTGCCAACATCCACCGCCCCGGCGCGCCTACGGGAGCGCTGGTCACCGCACTGGGCTTCGGCCTTGCCGCCTTCGTGCTGCTCGCCGCAGTGCAGAGCGCGATTGACGGCAACATCGCCCGCCGCGTGCCGATGGAGGCGCCCGACTATTTCGTGCTCGACGTGCCGGTGGCGAAAGAGCCGCGCTTCTTCACGCTGATCCAGAGCGAGTTTCCCAAGGCGGGCATCCGCACGGTCCCAACCTTGCGCGGCGCAGTCCTCGCTTATGGCCCCAAGGACAATCTCACCCGCGTCGCCGACCTGAAGGAAATCCCCGATGGCGCCTGGGCCCTGCGCGGCGAGCGCGGGCTGACCTATGCCGACACCATCCCCCAGGGCAACCGCGTCGTCGCGGGGCAATGGTGGAGCCCGTTCCACAAGGGCGAGCCGCTTGTCTCGGTCGATGCCGATCTCGCTCGCGCGCTGGGCCTCAAGGTCGGCGACTACCTCACCATCGGCATCCTCGGCGTCGAGCGCACCGCGCGCATCGCCAATCTGCGCGAGATCGACTGGGAGAGCATGGGCTTCAACTTCGCGCTGGTGTTCAGCCGCAATGCGATCAGCGACGCGCCGCACAACCTTTCGGCGACAATCGACTTACCCGATGGCGCCGATCCCGCCGCGCGCGGGCGCCTGCTGCGCGGGCTGGTGAAGGAGATGCCCTCTGCCTCGGTGATCGAGGTTGGCGGGATTCTGGTCGAGGCGCGCAAGCTGCTCGAACAGGTGAGCCTAGCGACACTCGCCGCCGCCGCAGTGACGGTGCTGGCGGGGCTGGCGGTGCTGATGGGCGCCATTGCGGCGGCGCGGGCAGCGCGCACCTATGACACGGTGATGCTGCGCGTGCTGGGGGCGAGCAGGCGGCAGATATTGCTGTTGCAGCTCGCCGAATATGGCCTGCTCGCTGGCTTGCTGGCGCTCGTCGCCTTGGGGCTTGGCGGGGGACTGGCCTGGGTGGTGATCACGCAGCTGTTCGAATTCGACTGGCTGCCCGATTGGGGCGAGGTGCTCGGCGTGCTCGGCCTCGGCACCGCGCTGGTGCTCGGCTTCGCGCTCGCCGGTTCGCTGCCGCTGCTGGCAGCGAAACCGGCGAGGGCGCTGAGGGAACTCTAGGCGAAGACCTCTTCCAGCCGCTCCGACCCTCCGCCGGTCACCTCGCTGTGCAGCGTCGCCATATAGGACGTGACGAACATCACGAAGACGACGAAAATCGGCAGGAACACGAGGGGCAGCAGCAACAGCAGCAGCGGCGCTCCGGAGCCGGGGTCGCCGCTGACAGCGGTGCCGAAGATCAGCCCGAAGGGCACGCCGAAGGCAACCACGGCCAGCACGCCGAGCGCGAGGTTCGCAACGAAGATGCCGAGCACCCGGCCCTCGGTCACCGCCCAGCTGCGCCGGATCGCGGCCAGCGGATTGAACACCTGGTCGACCGCCACCACCGGCACCAGCACCGCAAAGCGGCAGCCGAGATAGACCATCACCGGCATGAACAGCAAAAGCAGGAGGCCGCCGACGATGCCCCCGGCCGTGCCGCCGCCCAGGCCCGCCACGCCCGCCACCGCGAAAACCACCGCCGCAAGCGCGACATAGCCAACCCCGAGGATCAGCGAGATGATGAAGAACGGCACCACGCTCTTGAACCCGCGCACCATCGCCGTGCCGAAGGAGGCCTCCTCGAGCGGTGAGGCGATCGTCACCATCGCCGCCTGCTGGGCCAGCATCAACACCAGATAGGCACCGTAGAACAGCACCATGAAGAGGATGAAGACAATACTCATCCCCGTGAGCGAAGCCGGATCGTCGAACCCTGCGCCGATGCCCACCGCGCCCGCCGCGCCCATGATCGCCAGGACGATCCCGAGCACCATCGAGCCCACCATCTGGATCGCGAAGAACACCGCGAACATGCCGAGCAGCAGCCAGAAGCGCTGGCGCAGCATCGTCCAGCTGGTCGCAAACACGCGTCCGATATCGATCATGAAAGTCCCCTTGCGGTCATCCCCCCGAACGTCCGGTGCCGCAAGCGGCAGGATGCATGGGACAATAGCCTGATGCAAACGGAAAAAGGCCGTGCCGGCCGACGCGGCTAATCGAACAGTGCCGCATCGACCCCAACCGCGCGCGGGTCTTCACCATAGCGATTGGGCCCCAGGGTGCCGGCGGCCATCATCAGCCAAAAGAACCAGCCCACCCCGAGATAGGGGATGAATATCACCATCAGCATCCCGCCGCTGGCGCCGTGATCGTGAACCCTGCGCATCTGCAGCGCGAGAGTCGGCAGGCCGAAGGCGAGCAGGTAGAGGCCGAAAACGGCCAGAACGAGGTTCTCGCGCAGCTGGCTTTCGGGAAGCAGCGACACCAGGTTGAGGCCGCCCGCAAGAAAACCGAGCTGCCACAGGATGAAGGCCCAGTACTCGGTGCGCCGCGCCCGGCCGCGAAAGTCGAAGGTGCGGCGGATCGGCTGGATCAGGCTGGCGAACATGCGTAGCTCATCCCTCGCCGCGCGGGCCCGCGCAAGCCCCCGCAAGGCGCTGCTGAAACAAAGCAAAGGGGCCCCGCACCGCAGTGCGAGGCCCCTTGCCTGTTGCCTTGCTTGAGGCGACTTAGAACTTGAAGCGCACGAGGCCGCCATAGGTGCGCGGCTGGCTCGGGTAGCCCGAGACCGTGCCCGACTGCGCGACGCCGTCGAACACCGTGATGATGTACTGGTCGTCGAGCAGGTTGCGCGCCCAGGCGCCGACTTCCAGGCCGTTCGAAAGCTGGAAGATCATCGAGGCGTTGACCAGGTTGACCTCGCGCTGGAAGATCCGAGTGTTGCCGAGCGCGGTGTTGAAAGTCGGCAGGCCGTTGTTGATCTGCACGTTGCTTTCGTGGCTGTAATCGACGCGGCTGATCAGCTTGTTGTCGCCGATCTCGAGCGTGTGGGTCGCCGAGGTCGCGAGGCTCCATGCGGGGATGCCGCCCGGACGCGCGCCGGTCAGATCGCCCACCGGGCTTTCGGTGAAGCTGTCGAAGGTCGGATCGAGGTGAGTCGCCGCGAAGGTGAACACCAAGCTGTCGCTCGGACGGATCGTGGTGTCGAGTTCGAAGCCGCGCACCGACTGCTGACCGGCGTTGTTCAGCTGGAAACCGGTGCCGGTGAACAGGAAGCTCTGGAAGCCCTTGATGGTCTGGTCGAACACCGCGAGGTTGAAGCCGAAGCCGTCCCACTGACCCTTGAAGCCGACTTCATAGACCTCGGCATTTTCCGGGCCGGCAAAGCGCGAACCGGTGCCAAGGTTGGCGACGCCGAGCCCGGCATTGGTGATCGGCGAGGCCGGGGCGGCAAAGCTCGAGCGGCCCGGGCCCGGGATGTAGTCGCCAAAGGCCGGACGGCTGTCACGCGACAGGTTGATCGAGCTCGCCTTGAAGCCCGTCGCATAGCTCGCATAGATGTTGATCTCGGGCGAGACCTCGTAGGCGGCACGCAGCAGGTAGGTGAACTTATCGTCGCGGGTCTGGCCCGGTTCGACCGCGTTCGGAATGCTCAGGAACGGCGGCTGGAACTGGAACGGCGTGAGGCCGAGCAGCGCGTTGGTCGCAGGGTTGGTCGCCGCGGCGAGCAACTGCTGCTGGACCGCGCCCGGCAGAGCCTGGAACTGCGCGCGGGTGAACACGTCGGGCAGCATCGGGTTGGCGACGGTCGCACCGGTGATGAAGGCATCGACGAGGTTGATGTTCGACAGCTCGTCGAACGCCTGACCGGCCAGCGAGAAGTCCTTCTTGTCATCGGTGTAGTTGAAGCCGCCGGTGAAGACGAGGCCGTCAACCGGCTCGAAATCCACGGTGCCGAACACCGACCAGGCGGTGTTGTCCATCGCATATTGCTCGGCCGTCAGCGGACCGGCGCTGAAGATCGAGCCCTGCGGCAGGCCGAGACCGGCTTCCACGCCGTTGAACGTCGCCGGGTTGCCGGTCAGCAGCGCAAAGAAGGTGCGCGCGTCGGGGCCGGTGGTGAGGCGGCTGTCCTGCGTGATGGATTCGTCGAAGTAGAAGCCGCCGAGCAGGAAGTTGATCGGGCCATCGAAGTCCGAGGTAACGCGGAATTCCTGCGTGAAGGTGGTCACTTCCTGATCGCGGGTCTCGGTCACCACGTCGGCGCTGGTGAAGTCGACGTCCTGATCGAGGAAGTTCTTCAGCTCACGATAGGCGGTGATCGAGGTGAAAGTCAGCGCACCGGTGCTCCAGTCGGCCTGGATCGAGCCGCCGTAGTTGTCGACGGTGTTGAGCGGCTTCTGGCTGAGGAAGGTGTTGTAGCTGAAGAAGTTGGTGTCGAGCGCGCCGCCCACCGCAAAGATCGCGGGCGCGGTCGGGCCGGCGACGAGGGTCGAGACGAGGCAGCAGGTCTCGTCGATCTTGGCGTAGTCGCCGATGATGCGGACCTTGAAGTCGGGGGTCGGCTCGATCAGCAGCTGGCCGCGCGCCGACCAGCGGTTGCGGTCAGACACGTCGGTGTTGAGGTTGGTGATGCGGGCATAGCCATCACGACGGTTGTAGCTGCCGTCCAGCGAGAACGCGATGTTCTCGGTGATTGGCCCGGTCACTTCACCGCGGACGACGAGCGCGTTGTAATTGCCGTAGCTTACTTCGGCCTGACCGCCGAATTCGTATTGCGGCTCCTTGGTGACGACCGAGATCACGCCCGCGGAGGCGTTCTTGCCGAACAGGGTCGATTGCGGCCCGTTCAGCACTTCGATGCGGCTCACCATGTTGAGGTCGGACAGGGCGGCTGCCGAGCGCGAGCGGAACACGCCGTCGATGAACACGCCGACCGAAGGCTCGATCCCGAAATTATTGTCACCATTGCCGAAGCCGCGGATGATGAAGGTGGTCGCCGAGGCGCTCTGCAGCTGACTGACGCGAAGCGAGGGGGTGACGGTCTGGAGGTCGAGCACGTCGCGGATTTGCGCCTGCTCGAGCGTCTCGCCGCTGGTCACCGACACCGAGATCGGGGTTTCCTGCAGGGTCTGCTCGCGCTTCGACGCGGTGACGATGATGACGTTGCTGCTTTCCGGATCATCGACCGTCGGTTCGGCGGCGTCCTGGGCCAGCGCCGCGCCGGGCATGGCAAGGCAGGCAGCGCCTGCGAGCAGGGTGAATCGATATGCGCCGGCAGCGCCGGTGAAGGTCGAACGCATGGAAGCTCCTCTCCAAAAAATCCCGCGACCCCGGCGCCCTTTTTCGGGCACGCACCGTCCCAGTGCGCTCTCTCCCGTGGTCGTGTGGCAGTCGTGATAAGCCAGCACCGCGTTTGCCACAAGCGCCGCCGCGCCGGATTCCGCGGGCAAGTCACGTGAATGTTGCGCAAGAGTCACAGTGCCGAAGACCCGGAGGCAACCGGTTTTTCTCGCCTGACGTAGCGGCAAGCGGCCTGGCAAAGCCCGCCCGCGCGGCATGGCGGGAGTGAGGATTTTTTTGCCCCAGATCGCCTAAACCGGCCCGCCAGCGCCTGTCGCCGTGTCCTTGACGCTTGTTGCGCCCGGCATCGCGTCCACATCGAGGGTGCGATCGGGGCCTGGCAAGGTCACCGCGTCACGCAGCGGATCGCCGGCGCGCTCAATCGTCACGGCTGGGTCGACCGCCTCGGTGAGGCCGGGATCGGCAAGGAGTTCCGCAGGATCCTTGGCAACCTCGTTGGCGATGTCGTTACCGGTTGCCTGCGCCGAAACGTCCTTTTCTGCCGCGGCGAACTCGGCTTCGCGCATCAGATCGCTCGCAGCGATGGTGGCATCCTGACGCACCACGGCCGCGGCCGCGACGGGCTTGACACCGAACCACTTGGGCCCGGCGACTGCCAGCCTTAGCTGGGCGTCAGGGCGCAGGGCGCAGGGCACGCAGATCGGCAACCCGCCTCGCCCCACAGCTGCCACATCAGCAGCACCGAAAGCAGCATGCCCGCAAGGCACAGGCAGATGATGCTCAGCGCCAGCCAGCGGCTCCGCATTGTCTCAGCGATCACCCCGATCCCGACGGTGAGAATCGCGGCCAGCGCGGCGATGACCTTGGCAAGGATGCCCCCGCTCGCAACCAGCCAGACGAACAGGCTCCACGGCCAGTAGAGCTGATATTCGGGCATCGCGTCAGGATCGGCGAGGAGCGTGTTCGCCAGCGGCGGCCCGAAGGATTGCATAGCCGCCATCACGAACGGCGTGGTGAGCAACAGCACGGCCAGCACCAGCACGGCGAAGGAGACGCTGCCCATCAGGCTCTTGAGCACCGGATTGGCAGGCGGAGCCTCGTGCTGAGGCGGCGCCGCCGGAGCGCCGGAAGCAGGCGGCGTCCCAGCCGCGGGCGGCTCGGACTGCGGCGCGCCTGCTGTCGCTGTGTCTGTCTGATTGACCATCTGCGATCCCCCGGGCACGGACGTTCCGGCGTGCACTTCCCCTGTCCACACTGCCGCGCCGCCGTGAACGCCATCGCAAATTCCTGATCCGGCATAGTAAAAACCCGCCAAGACCGGCGTGCGCTTGCGCCCTTGCCGATTGCGGCCACGTCGGCTAACGGGGCGGCGATTATTGCGCCGCACAATCGCGCTCCCTCTCACAGCCGAGTTTCTGATGTCTTCAGCTCTTCGCAACATTGCGATCATCGCTCACGTCGACCATGGCAAGACCACGCTTGTCGACCAGCTCTTCCGCCAATCGGGCACCTTCCGTGAAAACCAGCGCGTCGAGGAACGCGCGATGGATTCGGGCGATCTTGAAAAGGAACGCGGGATCACCATTCTCGCCAAGTGCACCAGTGTCGAATGGCACGGGGCCGATGGCGAAACGACGCGCATCAACATCGTCGACACCCCGGGCCACGCCGACTTCGGCGCCGAGGTGGAGCGCATCCTATCGATGGTCGATGGCGTGATCCTGCTGGTCGACAGCGCCGAAGGCGCGATGCCGCAGACCAAGTTCGTGACCGGCAAGGCGCTCGCGCTGGGCCTGCGCCCGATCGTCGTCGTCAACAAGATCGACCGCCCGGACGGCCGCCCGCAGGAAGTGCTCGACGAGGTGTTCGATCTGTTCGTCAGCTTGGACGCCGCCGACGACCAGCTCGAGTTCCCGGTGCTCTACGCCTCGGGCCGCGATGGCTATGCCAGCGAAGATCAGGACCGCCGCGAAGGCAGCCTCGCCCCCTTGTTCGAGAAGATCATCGAGCATGTCCCGGCCCCGGGCCTCGACCCCGATGCCAAGTTCAGCTTCCTTGCCACCCTGCTCGATCGCGACAACTTCATGGGCCGCGTTATCACCGGCCGCGTCCAATCGGGCACGATCCGCGTCAATGATCAGATCCATGCCATCGACATGGACGGCAAGGTGATCGAAACCGGCCGCGCGACCAAACTGATGAGCTTCGACGGGCTCGAGCGCGTGCCGGTCGAAGTCGCGCGCGCGGGCGACATCATCGCGCTCGCCGGTCTGGAAAAGGCCACCGTCGCCAACACCATCTGCGATCCCACGGTGTCCGAACCCATCGCCGCCCAGCCGATCGACCCGCCGACGCTGGCGATGCGCTTCTCGGTCAACGACAGCCCGCTCGCCGGGCGCGAGGGCAGCAAGGTCACCAGCCGCATCATCCGCGACCGCCTGCTGCGCGAAGCCGAAACCAATGTCGCGATCCGCGTCACGGAATCCGAGGACAAGGACGCCTACGAAGTCGCCGGCCGCGGCGAATTGCAGCTCGGCGTGCTGATCGAGACGATGCGCCGCGAAGGCTTCGAACTCGGCATCAGCCGCCCGCGCGTGCTGTTCCGTCAGGAAGACGGCAAGCGCATGGAGCCTTACGAGACAGTCGTGATCGACGTCGATGACGAGCACTCGGGCACGGTCGTCGAGAAGATGCAGCGCCGCAAGGCCGACCTTTCCGAAATGCGCCCCTCGGGCCTCGGCAAGACCCGCATCACCTTCTCGGCCCCCTCGCGCGGCCTGATCGGCTATCACGGCGAGTTCCTCTCCGACACGCGCGGCACCGGGATCATGAACCGCCTTTTCGAGAAGTACGGCCCCTACAAGGGCCCGATCGAAGGCCGCATCAACGGCGTGCTGATCTCGAACTCGGATGGCGATGCAGTCGCCTATGCGCTCAACATGCTCGAAGAGCGCGGCACGCTGTTCATCAGCCCGCAGATGAAGGTCTATGAGGGCATGATCATCGGCGAGAACGCCAAGCCCGACGATCTCGAAGTCAACCCGCTGCGCGCCAAGCAATTGAGCAACGTGCGCTCGAGCGGCAAGGACGACGCAATCCGCCTCACCCCGCCGCGCCGCATGAGCCTCGAGCAGGCAATCGCCTATATCGACGACGACGAAATGGTCGAAGTGACCCCGCAGTCGATCCGCCTGAGGAAGGCAATCCTGTGCCCGCACGAACGCAAGAAGGCGCGGCGCAAGAAGGAGGATTGAGGGGCGGCAGTCCCAAAGCCATTGACTTGGGCCTCCTGTTCGCGCTGTCTACATTGACGGCAGTATTGGGGGCGCACAGTGAAGCTGCAAGAAATAACCGTCGGCGAAATTGCCGACATCTTACGTGATTGCGGGCCAGAGCGGGAGCAAGCTTGCCTGCTGATCGGGGCGGGCGTGTCCTACAGTGCAGGCATCGGCCTCTCTTCGGACTTCGTCAAAAAGATCAAGGAACGGTTTGAAAACCTCTACGACAAGGCGTGCCGAGAGAGTGGCGATGGTAAAGAGCCCGGCTATGCCCAGTGCATGGCCGCGCTTCCGCCAGCCAAGCAGGTTGAACTGATCCGTGAGGATATAGATCAAGCCAAGATCAACTGGGCCCACATCGGTATCGCGCGGCTCGAAAAATCGCAAAAAATCAGCGCGATCCTAACCACCAATTTCGATCCGCTGGCGTCGCGCGCCTGCGCAATCTTCCACCGGTTCCCCGCCATCTATGACCTTGCGGGACTACGTGACGAGCAGAACAGCCGGATCAGTTTCGACCGGTCCTACGTCAAAGGAAGCGCCATTTTTCACCTGCACGGCCAGCATACCGGCTTTGTGCTACTGAACACCGATGAAAAGCTTAACGCACAAGCAGACAGGATAAAACCGGTCCTTGATGCGGTCATGAAGGGCAAGCCGGTGATCATAGCGGGCTACAGCGGGGAGAACGATCCGCTGATTGATCGAATTGCGGATCTCGCCCCTTTCAATCACGGCCTGTTCTGGGTTTGCCGCGACGACAAGGACCCGGCCCCTAGCGTATGCCGGAAGCTGCTGGCTCTCGAAAATTGCTACCTTGTCAGAAACAAGCCTTCGGATGTCTTTTTCACCGAGCTAGCCAACGCACTAGACTTGGACCCGCCCGCCTTTCTCGCAAATCTGTTTGAACACATGACAGAAATCCTGTCAGGTCTGCGTCCTTATTCTGACCTTGGTGAGCTTGGCGGTCCCGACCTACTCGAAAGCGCCAAACAGCAACTCGAGAAGGCCAACAATGCCAAGAGTGATAAAGACCGGTTAGTCGATCAACTCACTGCATTGATGGCGGCTGGCAACTATGCTGAGATTTCGGCACTCTACCGCGCACAAGACGCAAGCATCTCTGATCAGGCAAAGGATCTTTTCGCTTGGGCAGAGATAGTCGAAGGTAATTCGCTTTCGGATCAAGCAAATACAAAGCAGGGCGACGAGGCCGATACGCTCTTTACCGCGGCAGGCGCTAAGTATGCAGCCGCGCTCGCGATCAAGCCCGGCATATACGAGGCACTCACCAATTGGGGCATTGCGCTCGCGGATCAAGCCGAGACTAAGCAGGGCGACGAGGCCGATGCACTCTTTGCTGCAGCAGGCGAAAAATACGCAGCAGCCCTCGCCATCAAGCCCGACATGCACGACGCACTACACGGTTGGGGAGTTGCGCTCTCAGGACAAGCCGAGACCAAACAAGGCGAAGAGGCCGATGCGCTCTTTGCTGCAGCAGGCGAAAAGTACGCAGCAGCCCTCGCCATCAAGCCCGACATGCACGAGGCGTTGAACAATTGGGGCGTTGCGCTCTCAACACAAGCCAAGATCAAACAGGCTGACGAGGCCGATGCGCTCTTCAATGCAGCGGGCGAAAAATACGCAGCAGCCCTCGCCATCAAGCGCGACAAGTATGAAACCCTCACTAATTTGGGGGAATGCGCTCTCAGATCAGGCCAAAACCAAACGGGGTGAGGAAGCCGATGCGCTCTTTGCGGCAGCAAGTGAGAAATACACTGCTGCAGTCACCATCAAGCCCGACGATCATACTGCTCTGAAGAATTGGTCAAGTGCTATCATAGATCAGGCCACGACAAAGCAGGGTGAGGAGGTTGACGCGCTTTTAGCTGAAGCGCGTCAAAAAATCGCGCTTACTGATCACCTAAAACCCGGATCGGGTCTCTACAACTTGGCTTGTTTGAACGCAATATCTGGCGATGCAGACGAAGCTGTTCGCTTGCTAGTCGAGGCCTATAATGCAGGTGTTAGCTGGCCGGGCTGCGATCACTTGTGCGCTGATAGCGACTTCGCCAAGATTCGAGACAGCGAGGTTTTTCTTGCGGCGCTGAAACGGTGTGGTTGTACATGTTAGGAGGATACCCTCCACCGGGTAGAATAACCCGCCTCCCGCTTCCCATCCCCGCCCTCACCCGTTACGCCTCCCCCCATGAACACCTACACCCTCGCTGCCCTCGCCGCCTATTTCGTGCTGATGATCGGCATCGGGGGCTATGCCTGGGCCAAGACGCGGGCTGACTCCGCCGGCTATCTGCTGGCCGGGCGCAATCTCGGCCCGGCGGTTACGGCGCTCAGTGCGGGGGCGTCCGACATGTCGGGGTGGCTCTTGCTGGGGCTGCCGGGGGCGCTGTTTGCCTCCGGGCTGGTCGAGGCGTGGATCGCGATCGGGCTCACCATCGGCGCAGGCCTCAACTGGATCATCGTTGCCCCTCGCCTGCGCGAACAGACCGAGCGGCTGGGCGATGCGCTGACCATTCCGCAATTCCTCGCCAACCGCTTTCCCGAAAGCGGCACGCTGCTACGCGTCACATCGGCCGTGATCATCGTCGGCTTCTTCACCGTCTACACCGCCTCCGGCATGGTCGGCGGGGGCAAGCTGTTCGAGACAGCCTTTGCAGGCGCGCTGCCGGCCTCAGGGATGAGCGACTACTTGCTCGGCATCCTCATCACCGCCGGGATCGTGCTGGTCTACACCATGATCGGCGGCTTCCTCGCGGTCAGCCTCACCGACTTCGTGCAAGGCATGATCATGATGGCCGCGCTGGTGGTGATGCCGCTGGTGATCCTGTTCGCCGCCCCTGCCAGCACCGTCGCCGCTACGCTGCCCGAGGGTTACTTCAGCCTCACCCACGGAGCGACGCTGGTGGGGGTGATCAGCGCGGTGACTTGGGGCCTCGGCTATTTCGGCCAGCCGCACATCATCGTGCGCTTCATGGCGATCGACCGGGTCGAGAACATCCCGCTCGCCCGTGCCATCGGGATGAGCTGGATGGTAATCTCGCTGGTCGGCGCGGTGGCGGTGGGGCTGGCGGGGCGAGCCTATGCCGACACCCACGCCCTGGTGGTGGAGGACCCGGAGACGATCTTCATCCTGCTGGCCGGGATCCTGTTCCACCCGGCGGTGACGGGCTTCCTCTATGCCGCGCTGCTGGCGGCGATCATGAGCACGATTTCTTCGCAGCTGCTGGTCTCCTCCTCCTCGCTCACCGAGGATTTCTACCGCCTGTTCCTGCGCCGCAGCGCGTCGGAAGCCGAGGCGGTCAATATCGGGCGGCTGTGCGTGGCGCTGGTGGCGGCCGCCGCGCTGGTGATCGCGGCCGATCCGGACAGCGAGGTGCTGGGTCTGGTCGCCAATGCCTGGGCGGGGTTCGGGGCAGCCTTCGGCCCGCTGATCCTGCTCGCGCTCACATGGGACCGGATGACCGGCGCGGGCGCGGTCGCCGGGCTGGTGACGGGCGCGGCGGTGGTCGCGCTCTGGGTGCTTCCGACTTACTATCCCGGATCGTTCATGTTCAATTGGATCGCGACCCAAGCGGGAATCAATCCCGCCGATCCGGATGTTATCAAGGATGGCCTGACGCTCTCCAAATGGCTCTACGAAATCGTACCGGGTTTCCTCGCCTCGCTCGCCGCGATTGTGGTGGTGAGCCGCCTCACCGCGCGCGCGCCCGCCAAGGCGGTGTAACCGCGCGGGGGGCATGCGCGAACGAGGGGGTGCGAGGCTCGCTTGCGGCCCCTGTGTCTCCTCCAGCATCGGTCCAACTGCATGCGGGTCTCGCGCCCTTTCCTCCGGTCGCACCTTCGGGCATGATGCCCGGAGGGGAGGAAAGGGCATGACGGGACAAGCAGCAGGGGACGCGCGGATCACGGGGCTCGGCGGCGTGTTCTACATCGTGAAGAACCCCGCCGCGAGCCGCGCGTGGTATCGCGACGTGCTCGGGCTCGACGGCGAATACGGCCCGCAGCTCGCCTGGGCCGGGGAGCCGCGCGCCCACCCCTATTCGCTGATCAGCCACTTTGCCGATGATGGTTACATCAAGCCGGGCACGGCTCCGTTCATGATCAACCTGCGGGTCGATGATCTGGACGGCTTCGTCGGGTCCTTGCGCGCCAAGGGAGTCGAGATCGTTGGTCAAGCGGACGAGGGCTATGGCAAGTTCGCCTGGCTGCTAGACCCGGACGGGGTGAAGATCGAGCTGTGGGAGCAGGTCGAGGACCGTCTGCCCTGATGCCGCTCCCATCAGGAGCGCCCGGTAAACAATTCGCAAACATTTCTTAACCGAGTTTCTTGCGCTAGGCTTAAGGACGACTGACCAATAGTGCCTAGCGATGAGGCACTTGGCACTTCTTTCCAGAGCAGGCTTGCTGGCGGGCGCGATGGTCGCACTGGCGGGCTGTGGTTCGATCGTTCCCGGCGTGGCCGGGGGCGGCGCGGGGCCCGGCCCGGCGCGGACGACCGCAAGCGCTCCGGCGCGGCCTGCGGTCACGGTCGCCTCGGCGCCGCGCTCCTTTGTGCCGCGCGCCAGCGAGGCGGGCTGCCTTGCCGATCTGGGCGCTACGGGCGCGCGGTTCGATCCGGTGCCCGACACCTATTCCGCCCCGGGGTGCAACCAGCTCGGTACGGTTCAGCTGATGGCTCTGGCGGGCGACCGCGCGCCGCTCAGCATCGCCAATCTCGGGCCGGTGCAGTGCCAGGTCGCCAAGGCGTTTGGCGACTGGGCGCGCTTCGGGGTCGATCGCGCGGCGCGCCAGCTGCTCGGCAGCCCGGTGGCGCGGATCGAGACCATGGGTTCCTACAATTGCCGCAATGTCGCCGGCACCGAGGTGCGTTCGGCCCATTCCCGCGCCGAGGCGATCGACGTGTCGGCCTTCGTGCTGGCGGACGGGCGGCGGATCGTGCTCAAGCGCGACTGGCATGGCGGCGATGCGGCGACGCGCGAGTTCCTGCGGGTGGTGCACAAGAGCGCGTGCAAGCGCTTCGGGACGGTGCTCGGCCCCGCCTACAACGCGGCGCACCAGGATCATTTCCATCTGGAAGGCACGGGCGCGAAGTTCTGCCGCTGAGCGGCCCAGCGCCGGCGCCA
>NZ_JAMNXL010000038.1 GCF_023653175.1 Erythrobacter sp.
AGGTCGCGGCCGAAGGCGATGCGGTGCTCGCCTCCGTTGACGCTGAGCACGGCATAGCGGATCGGCACATCGCCCTCGCGCGAGGGGTGGTTGACCTGCCGCCAGTGCTGCACCTCGCCGCGCCGGGCAGCGGCGAGCATCTCCATGATTTTCGGGCGGGATTCGTCGGTGACGGTCTCGATCCAGTTGCTGCCGACGAAGCTGCCGAAGCTCGGAAACTCGCGCGGATCGAAGGCCGCATCGAGGATCGTGCCCGTATCGTCGAGCACCAGGGTGACATCGCCCGCGACCATCGCCAGCTTCATCGCCGCATCGGCATCGAGCGTGTTGAACAGCTCGGCCGCCTTCCCGAACGGGTGCTTTCCTTCAATCGAGTGTTTGCGGGTGAGCATGGTGCGCGAACCTACCGGAGGTTCAGATCACGGGCAGCAGCAGTCTTCACCAGGCTGTTTGCAAGCTCGAGCGCCGACAGCGCATCTGCTCCTGTGCCATCAGCCCCAACTTCCATCGCCATTCCGGGATTCTCGTTGATCATTCGCCCGCCGACAAGCACGGTGATGTGGGGATTGGCGGAGACATTGCGCACCGCCTTGATGAGGTTGCTCAGGGCGGCGCTAGGACAATCGCGCCCCAGCGTCAATCCGATGAGGTCGAAGGGCTGGCGGGCGAGCCGATCGAGCAGTTCGCGGCGCTCGGGCTTGACCAGCGCCTCGCTGCGCCAGCCGCCGCGGGCAAAGACTTCATCGAGCATCAGCGTGCCGAAATTGTGGTGATCGCCGGGCATCGGCGAGAACAGCGCGCTGTAGGGCAGCGCCATGCCGGCAAAGTCGACCGGCGAGCGCGCCGCGACTTCGCGCATGACTTCCTGGAGACGCCACAAACCCATTGTCACGTCTAGGAAATCGCATTCGTCGCGCTCCCACATCTCGCCCAGCTTGCGGGCTGCAGGGGCGAGCAGATCGAGGCAGATGGTCTCGACACTGGCGCCCTTGGCGATGAAACCGTCGACCTCTTCGAGCAGGGCGGCCGCTTCGAGCCGCAGGGGCAGGAGGGCAAAGCGCGCGGCCTCATCCGGGGTGATCGAGCGCAGCAGGCGGGACCGGGTGCGGGTCTCGGAGCCGGAATGCGCCATGAGCAGGCGCGGGATGATCTCGCTCTCGATGATGGTGTTGACCGAGTCGACCTGTTCGGCCTGCCCCGATGATCTGCGGCGGACAGCTTCGAGAGGGGCGGTGATCACCCCGCGCAAGCCTGCACCGAACATCCCTGATGCCTTGGACTCTCCCATACGTCAGACCCTCCCAGGTCGTGCGGACAAACCTTCCGCAGGAGGTAGTGGCCGCCCCTCCAGGCACCCTTGGCTCTGATCCCGAAAGCCAACGACTCCTATCTACGCCTTTTTCGCTCGTGGCGCAAACGACCTTACCTATGATGGCCCAGTCGTCAACAGAACTGAACGTCCAATTTAGTTGACACTCATTTCGGAAAGGGTAAACCTTCGAGTCTGAGAGAAAAGGCTGACGCATCACATGACTCGGACGGATCCAGCATCCCCGGTCGAACCCGGAACCACGGTGAAGGGGGCGGGCCACGAGAGGGGCACTACACGCGCACTCTACACCGCGGACGAACGGCAGCGCCGCGACGAATCGGTCTGGACGGTCGTGCAGGGCGTGCTCGCGCCGGTGCAGTTTCTCGTATTCCTCGTCAGCCTCGGGCTGGTGCTGCGCACGCTGTCGACCGGCGAGGGTGCATGGGCTGCCGACACCTCGATCGTGGTCAAGACGCTCGTGCTCTACACCATCATGATCACCGGCTCGATCTGGGAGAAGGTGGTGTTCGGCAAATGGCTGTTCGCCCCGGCCTTCTTCTGGGAAGACGTGTTCTCGATGCTGGTGCTGGCATTGCACAGCCTCTACCTCGTGATGCTGTTCACCGGGCCCGGTTCGACCGAGCAGCGCCTGCTGGTCGCGCTGGCAGGCTACGGTGCCTATGTGATCAACGCCGGCCAGTTCCTGTGGAAGCTGCGCATGGCCCGGCTTGAGGGCGCGCTGTCGCCCCAGGCAGTGGCGGCATGAGCGCGGCCACCCTCCTCGATGGCTGTGCCGCCGAACTGGCGCGCCCCGCTGCCGACACTCAGCGCCCCGTGCTGCGCGAGCGGGGCCAGCGCGAGGTTTTCTGCGGGCTCACCGGGATCATCTGGCTGCACCGCAAGATGCAGGACGCCTTCTTCCTGGTGGTCGGCTCGCGCACCTGCGCCCACCTGCTCCAGAGCGCCGCGGGCGTCATGATCTTCGCCGAACCCCGCTTTGCCACCGCGATCATGGAAGAGCGTGACCTTGCCGGAATGGTCGATGCGCAGGACGAGCTTGACCGGGTGGTGAACCGCCTGCTCGAACGCCGCCCCGATATCCGCACGCTGTTCCTCGTCGGCTCGTGCCCCTCCGAGGTCATAAAGCTCGATCTCGCCAAGGCCGCCCAGCGCCTCGGCGCGGTGCACATGCCGCGGGTGCGCATCCTCAACTATTCGGGCAGCGGGATCGAGACGACCTTTACGCAAGGCGAGGACGCCTGCCTTGCCGCGCTGGTGCCGGTGATGCCCGCCCTGCCCGCAAATAGCGCGGCTGAGCTGCTGATCGTCGGCAGCCTGCCCGACATCGTCGAGGACCAGTTCCTGCGGCTCTTCGCCGAAATGGGCATTACCAAGGTCGGCTGCCTGCCTGCACGCAACGCGCGCAATCTGCCCAGCGTCGGCCCGAACACCCGCTACTTGCTGGCCCAGCCTTTCCTCGGCGACACTGCGATGGCGCTCGAAGGCCGCGGCGCCAAGCGCATCGAGGCGCTGTTCCCCTTCGGCGTGGAAGGCACCTCCGACTGGCTGCGCGCCGCCGCCAATGCTTTCGGGATCGACAAGGCACTGACCGAACAGGTCATAGCGCCCGGCCGCGAGCGTGCCCGCATCGCGCTCTCCAAGCTGCGCCCGCAGCTTGAAGGCAAGCGCATCACCTTCCTTCCGGATTCGCAGCTCGAAGTCCCCCTCGCCCGCTATCTGCAGGACGAACTCGGCATGGAGCTGGTCGAGGTCGGCACGCCCTATCTCCACCGCGCGCACCTCGCCCGCGAGCTTGAGAGCTTCGGCCCGGGCGTGCGCATTTCGGAAGGCCAGCATCTCGAACGCCAGCTTGACCGCGTGCGCGCCGACCGGCCCGACATCACCGTTTGCGGGCTCGGCCTTGCCAACCCGCTTGAGGGCGAAGGGCTCACCACCAAGTGGGCGATCGAACTCGTCTTCTCGCCGATCCACGGCTTCGACCAGGCCGCCGATCTCGCCGAACTCTTTGCCCGGCCGCTGCGGCGCCGCGACATGCTGGAGATCTAGGCGATGCAACTGGCTGTCTGGACATATGAAGGCCCCCCGCATGTCGGCGCGATGCGCGTGGCGACCGCGATGGAGAAGCTCCACTACGTGCTCCACGCACCGCAGGGCGACACCTATGCCGACCTGCTGTTCACGATGATCGAGCGGCGCGGCAAGCGTCCGCCGGTCACCTACACCACCTTCGAGGCGCGTGACCTCGGCAAGGACACCGCGCAGATCTTCCAGGATGCCGCACGCGAGGCGGTGGCCCGGTTCAACCCGCAGGCGATCATCGTCGGCGCGTCGTGCACCGCCGAGCTGATCCAGGACGATCCGGCCGGGCTGTCCGAGGCGATGGGCCTGCCCTGCCCGGTCATCCCGCTCGAACTGCCGAGCTATCAGCGCAAGGAAAACTGGGGCGCGGCCGAGACCTTCTACCAGATCGTCCGCCAGCTCGCCGACAAGTCGGTTGTGCGCAGCCCCAGAGAGGGTCGCCCGGCCCGCGCCAACATCCTCGGCCCTACGGCCTTGGGCTTCCGCCACCGCGACGATCTCGTCGAGATCCGCAAGATCCTTGTCCAGCTGGGGGTCGAGGTCAACCTCGTCGCTCCGCTGGGCGCCACCCCGGAGGACATCACCCGGATCGGCCAAGCCGATTTCAATATCGTCCTCTATCCCGAAATCGCAGATGAGGCCGCCCGCTGGCTCGAAAAGACTTTCGATCAGCCCGCAGTGCGGACCATCCCTATCGGCGTGGGAGCGACTCGCTCTTTCATTGCCGACGTCGCCGAGCTGGCAGGTGCAGATCCCACGCCTGCCCTCGGCGACACCTCTTCCCGGATGCCCTGGTGGTCGCGGTCGGTCGATTCGACCTACCTCACCTCCAAGCGCGTCTTCATCTTCGGCGATGCGACCCACGCCGTCGCCGCCGCCCGCATCGCGCGTGAGGAGCTCGGCTTCGAGGTCTGCGGCCTCGGCTGCTATTCCCGCGAATTCGCCCGCGAAGTGCGCGCCGAGGCGGCACGCTGCGGCATCGAGGCGCTGATCACCGACGATCACCTCGCGGTCGAGGACGCGATCGCGGCGGCCTGCCCCGAACTGGTGCTCGGCACGCAGATGGAGCGGCACATCGCCAAGCGCCTGGGTCTCCCTTGCGCGGTCATCTCCGCCCCCGTCCACGTGCAGGATTTCCCCGCGCGCCACAGCCCGCAGATGGGCTTCGAGGGCGCCAACGTGATCTTCGACACCTGGGTCCATCCGCTGGTGATGGGGCTGGAGGAGCACCTGCTCACCATGTTCCGCGAGGACTTCGAGTTCTCGGACGAGGCGGGCGCATCGCACCACGCGGCGCATTCCCCACGCAAGGCGCAGGTCGACACCGTCTCGGAAGCCCCGGTCGAGGACATCCCCGCGCCCGCCCCCGCCGACGAGCCCGGTTCGCTGTGGACCGCCGAGGCCGAGCGCGAATTGAAGAAAATCCCCTTCTTCGTACGCGGCAAGGCGCGCCGGAATACCGAGAATTTCGCGGCTGCCGAAGGTCGTCGCCAGATCGATCTCGAAACCCTCTATGACGCAAAGGCGCATTATGCACGGTAGTGTCGCCTCGGCCTCCTCGGTGGACCCGCGCGCGCCCGTCCGGGTGGTGATCGTCACGCTCGACAATCACCTCAAGGGCGCGGTCGACCGGGCCGAGGAAGCCTTGGCGCAGGAGGGCATCGACCTCAGCCTGCACGCTGCCAGCGAATGGGGCAGCAACGCCGACGATCTGGAAAGCGTCAAGTCCGCCATCGCCTCGGCCGATATCGTCATCGCGACGATGCTGTTCCTCGACGATCACATCCGCATGGTCTTGCCGAGCCTCGAAGCGCGGCGCGAGGAATGCGACGCGATGGTCTGCCTGATGAGCGCGGGCGAAGTGGTGCGGCTCACCAAGATGGGCGGCTACCGGATGGACGCGCCTGCCAAGGGCCCGCTGGCGCTGCTCAAGAAGCTGCGCGGCTCGTCGGGCAAGGACGGCAAGCCCAATTCGGGCGCGGGGCAGATGAAAATGCTTCGCCGCCTGCCCAAGATCCTGCGCTTCATTCCCGGCACCGCGCAGGACGTGCGCGCCTATTTCCTCACCCTGCAATACTGGCTGGCCGGATCGGACGAGAACGTCGTCGCCATGGTCCGCGCGCTGATCGACCGCTATGCGGCCGGCGAGCGGATGTATCGCCGCGGCATCACCAAGGCCGAAGCGCCGCTCGAATATCCCGAGACCGGGGTCTATTACCCCCACGCCCCGCAGCGCATTTCCGAAAGCCTGCGCCTGCTGCCCGCCGCCAAGGCCCGCGAGGGCACCGTGGGCCTGATCCTGCTGCGCTCCTACCTGCTGGGCCGTGACTGCGCGCATTACGACGGCGCGATCGCCGCCTTCGAAGCCGCCGGCCTGAAGGTCGTCCCTGTCTTCGCCAGCGGCCTCGATGCGCGCCCTGCGATTGAAAAGTTCTTCATAGGCCCGGACGGCCAGCCGACGGTCGACGCGATCGTCAACCTCACCGGCTTCAGCTTGGTCGGCGGCCCCGCCTATTCCGATGCCCACGCAGCGCGCGAGATTCTGGGCGGGCTCGACCTGCCCTACCTCGCCGCGCACGCCATCGAATTCCAGACCATCGAGGATTGGGCGCACCGCCCGCAGGGGCTGCTGCCGCTCGAATCCACCATGATGGTCGCCCTTCCCGAGCTTGACGGCTCGACTGTCCCGCACGTTTTTGGCGGACGTGCGGGGCAGTCGGGAGCAGGGTGCACCGGCTGTGATCGCAAGTGCGCGCGCCCCGCCTCGCACAAGGCGCGCCCGATGCAGGCCTGTCCCGAGCGCGCCGAGGCGCTGGCGGCCAAGACCTTGAAGCTGATCCAGCTGCGCCGCGCCGAACGGGCCGCGCGCAAGCTCGCCATCGTCGTCTTCAACTTCCCGCCCAATGCCGGCGCGACCGGCACCGCGGCCTTCATGGGCGTGCACGAAAGCCTCTTCGCCACCCTCCAGCGCCTCGCCGCCGAGGGCTATGCGGTCGACGTCCCCGAGAGCCTCGATGCGATGCGTGACGCGCTGTTGAAGGGCAACACCGAGCGTTTCGGCACAGACGCCAATGTCGCCCACCGCATCCCCGCCGACGAGCATGTCCGGCGCGAGAAGCACCTTGCCGAGATCGAAGCCGCCTGGGGCCCCGCCCCCGGCAAGCAGCTATCCGACGGCGGCAACATCCTCGTGCAAGGCGCGCATTTCGGCAACGTCTTCGTCGGCGTCCAGCCCGGCTTCGGCTACGAGGGCGATCCGATGCGGCTGCTGTTCGAGGGCACCTTCGCCCCGACCCACGCCTTCAGCGCCTTCTACCGCTATATCCGCGAGGATTTCGGCGCACATGCCGTGCTCCACTTCGGCACCCACGGCGCGCTCGAATTCATGCCGGGCAAGCAGGCGGGGATGTCAGGCAAGTGCTGGCCGGACCGGTTGATCGGCGACACGCCCAATTTCTACCTCTACGCCGCCAACAATCCTTCCGAAGGCATGCTGGCCAAGCGCCGCTCGGGCGCGACGCTGATCAGCTACCTCACCCCGCCGCTGGCGCAGGCCGGGCTCTACAAGGGCCTGTCGGAACTGAAGGCGAGCGTCGAGCGCTGGCGCGCCACCATCGACGATGCCGACCATGCGGACGAGCGCGCCGACCTTGCAGCAATGATCGCCGACCAGTGCGATGCGCTCGACATCACCTATGCCGCAATCGGCGAGCTGCCCGCGCGGCTCTACGAGATGGAGCAATCGCTCATCCCGCACGGCCTCCATATCTTCGGCCGCAACCCTGCCGGGGCCGAGCGCGAGGACATGCTCGACGCGATGATGGAAGCGGGCAGCCATGATGGCCCGACGCCGGATCGCGCGCGCCTTGCCGCGCTGCTCGATTCCTCGGACGAGATGGCCTCGCTGATCCACGCATTGGATGGCGGCTATGTCCAACCTGCGCCGGGCGGTGATGTGGTGGTCAACCCCGATGTGCTCCCCACCGGGCGCAACATCCACGGCTTTGACCCCTTCCTCATCCCCTCGCCCTTCGCCTGCCGGATGGGCAGCGAGCAGGCCGAGCAGCTGATCGCGCGCCACGTCAACGGTGGCCAGCCCTTCCCCGAAAGCATCGCGATGGTGCTGTGGGGCACCGACAACATGAAGTCCGAAGGCGTCCAGATCGCGCAGGCGATGACGCTGATGGGCGCCCGCCCGCGCCGCGACACCTATGGCCGCCTCGCCGGCGCGGAGCTGATCCCGCTTGCGGAACTCGGCCGCCCGCGCATCGACGTGGTGGTGACGCTCTCGGGCATCTTCCGCGATCTCCTGCCGATGCAGACCCGGATGCTTGCCGAAGCCGCGCTGCTCGCCAGCCAGGCCGAGGACGAGACGCTCGAAGCCAATTTCATCCGCAAGCACACGCTCAGCGCCATGGAAAAGCACGGCTGCGACCTCGAAACCGCAGCCTTGCGGGTCTTCTCCAATGCTGAAGGTGCCTACGGCGCCAACGTCAACCAGATGATCGAGGGCGGCGTCTGGGCCGATCCCGATGAACTGGCCAACGCCTTCGAGAGCAACAAGGGTTTTGCCTACGGTGTCAGCGGCAAGCCGGCGCAGCAGCGCGAACTGCTCCAGAGCGCACTCGGCACGGTCGATTTCACCTACCAGAACCTCGAGAGCATCGAGCTGGGCATCAACGACGTCGACCAATATGTCGATGGCCTTGGCGGCGTGACCCGTTCGGTCGCGCGGGCCAAGGGCGCCGAGACCCCGGTCTATATCCTCGATGCGACGCGCGGCACCACCAAGGTGCGCACCCTGTCCGAACAGATCGACCTCGAAGCGCGCACCCGCACGCTGAACCCCAAGTGGTTCGAAGGCCTGCTCGAACACGGCTACGAAGGCGTGCGCCAGATCGAGGGGCATGTGACCAGCACGCTCGGCTGGTCGGCCACCACCGGGCAGGTTGCGCCGTGGGTCTACCAGAAGATTTCCGAGACCTTCGTGCTCGACGCCGACATGCGTCGGCGCCTGTCCGAACTCAATCCCAAGAGCGCGGGGCGCGTGGCCGGGCGCTTGCTCGAAGCCTGCGACCGCAACCTCTGGGCACCCGACGAAGCGACGCTCGCCGCCTTGCGCGAAGCCAATGACGAGCTGGAGGACCGCCTCGAAGGCGTGTTCCCGGCCGAATGAGAGAGGGATCTCCGAAATGAACCTGCACAGCCCTTCATCCAGCTTCAACCCGCTCGACGGCGAAGGCTCGGTTCAGGTCGCGCTCGATCCCGCCGACAAGATCAAGGGCGCCAAGGTCTTTGCGGTCTATGGCAAGGGCGGGATCGGCAAGTCGACCACCTCGTCGAACCTTTCGGCCGCGTTCTCCAAGCTTGGTCACCGCGTGCTCCAGATCGGCTGCGATCCCAAGCATGACAGCACCTTCACGCTGACCAAGAAGCTGATGCCGACCGTGATCGACGTGCTCGAAACGGTCGAGTTCCACGCCGAGGAACTGCGGCCCGAGGACTACATGTTCGAAGGCTATAACGGCGTGATGTGTGTCGAGGCGGGCGGGCCTCCCGCCGGCACCGGTTGCGGCGGCTATGTCGTGGGGCAGACGGTGAAACTGCTGAAGCAGCACCACCTGCTCGAAGAAACCGACGTCGTCATCTTCGACGTGCTGGGCGATGTGGTGTGCGGCGGATTCGCCGCGCCGCTCCAGCACGCCGAGCGCGCGCTGGTGGTGGCGGCGAACGATTTCGACTCGATCTTCGCCATGAACCGCATCGTCGCGGCGATTGCGGCGAAGTCGAAGAACTACGATGTGCGCCTCGCCGGCGTGGTCGCCAACCGCAGCAAGGACACCGACGAGATCGACCGCTTCTGCGAGAAGGTCGGGATGCCCCGCCTCGCGCACTTCCGCGATGTCGACGCGATCCGCCGCTCGCGTCTCAAGAAGTGCACCTTGTTCGAAATGGGCGACGATCCCGAGGTGATCGCCGCGCAGGACGAATACCTGCGCCTCGCCGCCATGCTGTGGGCCGGTGTCGATCCTTCCAAGGCCCAGCCGATGAAGGACCGCGACATCTTCGACTTCCTGGGGTTCGAATAATGGCGAGCCGCAACCCTTCCGAATATGACGACCGCCGCGAGGCGCTGGCGACCTATTTCGATAGCACCGCGCGGCAGGCGTGGATCGATCTCACCTCCGACACCAAGGTCAGCGGCATCCGCGCGACGGTGCGTGCCGGACGCGATGCGATGCGCGCCACGCTGCTGGACTGGTTGCCGACCGACCTCAGGCGCACCCGCCTGCTCGATGCGGGCTGCGGCACCGGCTCGCTCGCGGTTGCGGCCGCCTGCCGGGGCGCGGAAGTCACCGGGATCGACGTTGCCGCTGGGCTGGTCGAGGTCGCGCGCGAGCGCACCCCTTCGTTCATCGGTCACGGGCGCATCCATTGGCGTTCGGGCGACATGCTCGATCCCGACCTGGGCACCTTCGCTCATGTGGTGGCGATGGATTCGCTGATCCATTACGAGCCCGCCGATCTCGTCGCCGCGCTCGCCAAGCTGGCGCAGCGCACCACGGGATCGATCCTCTTCACCTTCGCCCCGCGCACCACGCTGCTCGCCGCGATGCACACCGTCGGCAAGGCCTTCCCCAAGTCCGACCGCTCGCCCGCCATCGTGCCGGTCGCCGAGGGCGAGCTGCGCGAACGCCTCGCACGGCTCAATGGCTGGAGCATCGGGCGCACCCAGCGCATCTCCTCCGGGTTCTACACCTCGCAGGCACTGGAACTGGTGCGGCACGGATGAACTCCAACGCTCGCCAGGATGCTCCGCAGAGCTTTGCCGAACTCTTGTTCCGGCTGCTGCCCTTTGCGGACGCGGCGAGCACCGATCTGCCCTTGCCGCGCCTGCTGCGCCTCTCGCTGTTCCAGTTCAGCGTCGGCATGGCGACGGTGCTGCTCAACGGCACGCTCAACCGGGTCATGGTGGTCGAGCTCGGCACGCCCACCTGGCTGGTCGCGCTGCTGATCGCGGTGCCGCTGCTGGCCGCGCCGTTCCGCGCGCTGATCGGGCACAAGTCCGACACCCACCGCTCCGTGCTCGGCTGGCGGCGGGTGCCCTATATCTGGTTCGGCTCGATGATGCAGTTCGGCGGGCTGGCGATCATGCCCTTCGCGCTGCTGCTGCTGAAGAGCGAGGCCAATTTCACGCTCGGCATGATTGCCGCGGCGGCCTCGTTCCTGCTGACCGGCGTCGGTTTCCACACCACCCAAACCGCCGGCCTCGCGTTGGTCTCGGACCTTGCGCCCGAAGACAAGCGCGCGCGCGCCGTGGCGCTGCATTACGTGATGCTGCTGGTCGGCATGATGTTCTCCGCCTTCGTGATCGGCGGGATCCTGTCCGATTTCACGAACACCAAGCTGGTGCAGGTGATCCAGGGCTGCGCGGTGCTGACGATCATCATCAACGTCATCGCGATCTGGAAGCAGGAAGCGCGCAACCCGGCCGTCACCAAGGGCAAGCAGCCCGGCGCGCCGAGCTTCTCGCAGCTGTGGAACGATTTCGTGAAGAGCGGCCGCAACGCCCGGCTGCTGACCGCGATCGGCATCGGCGCGGCGGGCTTTGCGATGCAGGACGCGCTGCTCGAGCCCTATGGCGGCGAGATCCTCGGCCTGTCGGTCGGGGCGACCACGGGCCTCACCGGGGCCTGGGCATTCGGATCGCTGTGCGGCTTCATGCTGTCGGGCCGGGCGCTCGCGCGCGGGTGGGACCCACTGCGGCTCGCGGGCGCAGGCCTGGTAGTCGGGATCAACGCCTTCCTGGTGGTGCTGTTCTCCGGGCCCTTTGCCGCGCCGCTGATGCTCTATGCGGGCGCGATGGGGATCGGGGTCGGCCTCGGGCTGTTCTCGGTCGGCACCCTCATGGAAGCGATGAACCTTGCCGAGGGCGAGAGCGCAGGGCTTGCGCTGGGCGCATGGGGCGCGGTGCAGGCCAGCTGCGCAGGCCTCGGCATCGCGGTCGGCGGCCTGCTGCGCGATGCGGTCGCAGCCCTGCTCCAGAGCAACGATGCCGCCGCCAGCATGGCGATGCGCGCCACCGGCTACGGCACTGTCTATATTCTCGAAATCGCGCTGCTCTTGGCCGGCCTTGCCGCCATCGGGCCCCTCGTGGGCTACCAGCGCCAACCTGCCTCGGGGGAAGGGGATCCCCTCGCGCGGCCGTTCGGACTTGCGGAGTTTCCGACATGAATACCCGTGCCCGCCTGACAATCCCGTCCCTTTGTCCCGGCTTCGCCTCAGCCGGCTTGTTCCATGAGAGGAATATGAAATGAACGCTGCCTATATCGTCGGCACCTTCGATGTTGCCGAACTCGCCTTCCTGCTGTTCTTCGGCTTTTTCGTCGCGCTGGTCTTCTACCTCAACAAGGAAAGCCGCCGCGAAGGCTACCCGCTCGAGGACGAAGTGACCGGCGCGGTCGAGCCCGACAGCCGCCTGTTCGACGGCGCCAAGAAGAGCTTCCAGCTGCCCCACGGCCGCGGTACCTATGTGCCCGAGGATGTGGCGCGCGATGACGTGAACGTCCCCGGCGTCCAGACCTTCCGCGCCGGCGGCGCACCCTGGGTCCCGACCGGCGATGCCATGGCTGACGGCATGGGCCCGGCCGCCTTCGCCAACCGCGCGAAGTATCCCGACCTCACCTTCGACGGCAAGCCGCGCATCGTGCCGATCGCGCAGAGCCATGATCTGGTGATCGCCGCCAATGATCCGCAGCTCGTCGGCTGGACGGTGGTCGCCGCTGACGGCGTCACGGTCGGCAAGGTCAGCGACATCTGGGTCGACCAGTCCGAGCACATGATCCGCTACCTCGAAGTCGAGACCACCAGCGGCAAGAAGGTGCTCGCGCCGATGACGGTCGCGGTGGTTCACGGCAACAGCCTGCTGGCCAAGATCCTGCCGACCACCAGCGACGAGAAGGAATACGTCGAGATCGACGCGATCACCGCCGCGCAGTTCGACAGCGTTCCCACGCTCGAGACCGCCGGCACCATCACCCGCTACGAGGAAGACCGCATCCAGGCCTACTTCGGCGGGGGCTACATGTATGCGACGCCGGAAAGGTCGGAAGCATGGATCTGAAGACCAAAGCGGACGTGACGGCTCGGCAAGCAGCGGCGGAAACGCCGCTGCCCACCGGGGGCTTCGATCACGCCGCGCTCGAGAACGAGGGCCCCAAGGCCTTTGGCGACCGGATGGGCACGCCGCAGCCCGACGAGCGCGTGCTGTGGAAGGGCCGCCCGCGGCTCGGCCTGCTGGCGCGCACGGCATTCCACGGCCGCAGCGCCGGTGCCTACATGGCCGTGCTGGTGGTGATCGCGCTTGTGACGGGCCGCAATGATGCGGCGATCGTCGCTGCGATGCTCGGCGTGGCGCTCGCCGCGATCCTCCACATCCTCGCCTGGGCGAGCGCGCGCTCGACGCTCTACATCCTTACCGACCAGCGCCTCATCATGCGCATCGGCATCGCGATCGAGACACGGGTGAACATTCCCCTGAAGCAGATCACCGCCGCGCATCTCGCGGTGCTGACCAAGGACGGGCACGGCGATATCGCCTTCGAACTAGCGGGCGATCGCCTGCTCGGCACGCTGCTGTTGTGGCCGCATGTCCGTCCGTTCCGCTATGCGCGCCCTGAGCCGATGCTGCGCAGCGTCCCCGATGCCGCCGCCCTTGCGCAGACCATCGCCGAAGCCCGCGCGCGGTTCGGCGCGATTGATCGCAATTTGAGCGAGATCAAGGACGCAACCCCTGCCAGCGGCCACACCGCAGGTCAGGCCGCGGCCGTGCCGCCCCGCCTTTCCCCGGTAATCCACCGCGGCGAGCCGGGTCTTGAAGGAGCCCCCGCATGATCGTTCGTGAATACGAGCAGGACGAGATCACCGTCCACCGCGTGCCGCTGATGCTGATGGGCGGGATCGTCGCCATCTCGCTGTTGCTGACCGCCTCGGTGACGCTGGGCTTCGTGCCCCGGCAATCGGTGCCGGCCGAGGCACGCGCCGCTGCCGGGATCGGCGAGGCCCAGGCGCGCACCCTCAGGTTCTTCGACGAGCCGGACGGCGCGGTGCGGATCGAGGACGGCGCGACCGGCGAGTTTCTGGGCCGCCACGGTGTCGGCGAAGGCGGCTTCATCCGCGCGACCGTGCGCAGCCTCGTCCACCAGCGCCGCATCCGCGGGCTCGGCCCCGAGGTCGCTTTTACCCTCACCGAATGGCAGAACGGCAACCTGACGCTCGCCGACCCGGCGACGGGGCGCAGCATCGAGGTCAGCTCGTTCGGGCCGGACAATCGCGCGGTATACCAGGACCTGCTGCCCGCCAAGGAGGCGAACCGCTGATGGCGCTCGCCTTCCTCACCGCGACCAGCTTCGATACCCCCTGCACGATCACCGTCGAGCAGAGCTCCGAACATTTCCACGCCCATGTCGAACTCGATGGCGCAATCGCGATCGAGCCGGGCGACAAGGTCCGCGTCCACGGCGCGCCCATCTCGATACCCTTCGGCAGCCGCGAGGTGTTTCAACGCCGCGCCACCGTCACCCGTGCAAGCCCGCTCGCACGCGCCCTGACCAAGCTCGCCGCCTATTTCGATCTGGCCGAACTCTACGAAGTCAGCTTCAATGCCGGGAGGATCAAATGAACGCCTACAAGCCGATGACCAGCGAAGAGGCGATGGCGATCGCGACGCAGGACACGATGCTGACCCCGCGTTTCTACACCACCGATTACGACGCATTGGATGCGATCGACGTGAGCCTTGTGCGCGCGGAATGGGACCAGCTGATCGCCGACATGGTGGGCGATCCCAACAAGCTGCACTTCAAGCACTCGGACCGCTTCAAGGGCGTGATCGAGGGGCTTGAGCCCTCCCTGCGCCAGGAATTCACCGACTTCCTCGTCAGCTCGATGACCAGCGAATTTTCCGGCTGCGTGCTCTATGCCGAGATCGCGCGGCGCACCAAGAACCCGGACGTGAAGCAGCTGTTTCGCCTGCTGGCGCGCGACGAAAGCCGCCATGCCGGCTTCATCAACGAAAGCCTCAAGGATGCGGGGATCGGCGTCGACTTGGGCTATCTGACCAAGACCAAGAAATACACCTATTTCAAGCCGAAGTTCATCTTCTACGCCGTCTACCTCTCCGAGAAGATCGGCTATGCGCGCTACATCACCATCTTCCGGCACCTCGCGCGCAATCCGCAGTACAAGTTCCACCCGATCTTCGACTGGTTCGAGGAGTGGTGCAACGACGAGTTCCGCCACGGCGAGGCCTTCGCGATGCTGCTGCGCGCCGATCCCAAGCTTCTGGAAGGCGCCAACAAGCTGTGGGTGCGCTTCTTCCTGCTGTCGGTCTATGCCACCATGTATGTGCGCGATCACAACCGTCCGGTGTTCCACGCCGCGCTGGGGGTCGATCCGACCGAGTATGACTACAAGGTCTTCGCGATCACCAACCAGATCGCCCGCCAGGTCTTCCCGGTCGAGCTCGACATCGACAGCCCCGCCTTCCGCCGCCAGATGGAGAAGCTGCGTCTCGCGGCGGAACGCATCGAGGACGGCAAGGCGCGCGGCGGGATCGGCGGGATGATCGCCCGCGCCTCCGGCATGGCCGGTGCAGGCTTCGCCTTTGCCCGCATGTATCTCATGGCGCCCAAGCCCAACGCCCTCCCCCGCTCGATCCGGCTGCAACCCGCGTGGTGAGCTGGAGCGGCCATGTTGTGCCGTTCATGGTGACGGTGGCGATCTGGTTTGTCGCGACCGGGCTGATTGCCTGGGCGGACAACCGCGAGCGCGCGACCTTCTCGACCAGCCTGCTGGTGGGCAGCGTGGCGGGGATTGCCGGACTGCTGGTGATCCTGATCTCCTCGCTCTCGGCGCAGGTCTGGGCGGTGTACCTGTCCTTCATCGGCGCGCTGATGGTGTGGGGGTGGCACGAGCTGTCCTTCCTCACCGGCGCGTCTGCCGGCCCGCGCCGCGGCCCTGCCGACCCCGCGCTTACCGGCGTCGCCCGCTTCCGTCAGGCCGCCGCCACGGTGATGCATCACGAGGTCGCGCTGGCGGTGACGGCGCTCTTGCTGATCTCGCTCTCGTGGAACGCCCCCAACCAGATCGGCGCGACGGTTTTCGTGCTGATGTTCGGCATGCGGCTGATCTCGAAGATCAACCTCTTCGTCGGCGTGCCCAATTCGACCTCCGAGATGCTCCCCGACCAGCTCGCCTACCTCAAGACCTATTTCGGCCCCAGCCGGATGACGCTGTTGCTCGTCGCCTCGCTCGCGGGCATCGCGGCAGCGACCGCGTGGTTCGCGCAGGTCGCGCTCGCCGCGCCCGTGGGCAGTGCTGAAATGGTGGGCGCGAGCCTCTTGACCACGCTCGCCCTGCTGGGCGTGCTCGAACACCTGTTTCTCGCCCTGCCGTTCCGTGACGGAATGCTGTGGGGCTGGGCCTATCCGCAGCGGAAGGCTGCGGTGCGGATCAAGCAAGACTGAAAGCCAAGACAATGACGACAGAGGGAATGCGCATGGACTTCGAAGCCTTTTTTGCCGGCGAGCTCGATGTGGTGCGTGCCGATGGCCGCTACCGGGTGTTCACCGACATCAAGCGCCACCGCGGCCGCTTCCCCCATGCCACCCGCTTTGTCGCCGACGAGCAGCAGGCGGTGACCGTGTGGTGCTCGAACGACTATCTCGGCATGGGCCAGCACCCCGCGGTGCTCGAGGCGATGCACACCTGCCTTGACGAATGCGGCGCGGGCGCAGGCGGCACGCGCAATATCTCGGGCACCAACCACTACCATGTGGAGCTGGAAGCCGAACTGGCCGACCTGCACGGCAAGGAAGCCGCACTGCTGTTCACTTCCGGCTATGTTTCGAACTGGGCGGGTCTCGGCACGCTCGCCAGCAAGATCCCGGGCTGCGTCGTGTTTTCGGACGCATTGAACCACGCCTCGATGATCGAAGGCATCCGCCACAGCCGCGCCCCCTACAAGGTGTGGCGCCACAATGATGCCGAGCACCTCGACGAGCTCCTCTCGATGTACGGCCCCGAAGTGCCCAAGCTGGTCGCTTTCGAGAGCGTCTACTCGATGGACGGCGACATTGCCCCCATCGCCGACATCCTCGACGTGTGCGAAAAGCACGGCGCGATGAGCTATATCGACGAGGTCCACGCGGTCGGCCTCTACGGCCCGCGCGGCGGCGGGATAGCCGAGCGCGAAGGGCTGATGGACCGCATCACGGTGATCGAGGGGACGCTCGGCAAGGCGTTCGGCGTCATGGGCGGCTATATCGCGGCCTCTGCCAACCTCGTCGACTTCGTGCGCTCCTTCGCGAGCGGCTTCATCTTCTCGACCGCCCTGCCCCCCGCAGTCGCGGCAGGCGCTGCGGCGAGCATCCGCCACCTCAAGGTGAGCAGCGCCGAGCGCGAGCTTCAGCAGAAGCGCGTGCGCCAGGTGCGCCGCGCGCTCGACATCATGGGCATCCCGCACCTCGACAACCCGAGCCACATCATCCCGGTGATGGTTGGGGATGCCAAGAAGTGCAAGATGATCAGCGACTGGCTGATGGACAACCACGGCATCTATGTGCAGCCGATCAACTATCCCACAGTGCCGGTGGGCACCGAGCGGCTGCGCGTCACGCCCTCGCCGGTGCATTCGGATGGCGACATCGACCGGCTGATCAAGGCGCTGTCCGAGATCTGGTCGCATTGCGAACTCGCCCGGATGGAACAGGCCGCCTGAGCCTTCCCGACTGACAGGATACCCGGTTCTCCCTTGGACGGGAGTGAGGGCGGCTGCCTTGGGGGAGGCAGTCGCCCTCTTTGCGAGCCGGAAGCGGCGCTATTCCGCTTCCAGCTCGCGCAGGCTGCGGCCTTGCGTTTCGCGCCCGAACCACGCGATGAGCCCCGCCGATACCACCGTCGGAACCAGCAGTGTCAGCGCCGCGCCAACCAGCGTCGGCGCGAAGCCCGCGAGCGCGGCGACCTGCACGGCCACTCCCCCGAACTTGCTGCTCCCGGCGACGAGCCCGGTCGCCCGCCCGCGCGTGCCGAGCGGATAGTTCTCCGCCGTGTAGGGCAGCAGCACTGCGATCGTACCGTTGGTGCCGACGATCAGCACCGCGATGACGGCGACCAGCAGCGGCTCCCAGCTCAGCACATCGGGCGGCAGCAGCGCGCCGACAAGGCCGATCACCGTGAGGCCGACCGTGCCCACCAGCGTCCACTTGCTGCTCCGCCGCGCGTAGAAGTAGGCAGCGAGGAGGATCGTGGGCAAGGCCAGCAGCGAGGACTTGGCAAGGATCCCGCTCGCCACCGCGGCGCTGTAGCCGCGCGCCTGAAGATCGGACGGCAACCACAGCAGCAGTCCGAAATTGACGAAGCTCCAGCACAGCGCGGTCGTCACCAGCGCGGCGGTGATGCGGCTGTGATCGGCCGCGGCGGGTGCGCCCATACCTCCGGCGTCGGGTGAGGATTGCGGCCGGGGCTTGGGCACCAGACCGAAGCGGTGCTGCATCCGCTCGAGTTCGGCCAAACGGCCCCGCTCGGCGAGGAACCGCGGGGTCTCGGGGATGAAGCGCGCCAAGGCGAGCAGCAGCAGCCCGCTCGGGAAGCCCTGCAGCCACAATGCGCGCCAGCCGTAGACCGGCTCGAGCACATAGGCCGCGCCGCTCGCCGCGAGGTAGCCGCCCACCAGCCCCGTCCCGCCGACCAGCACCAGCACCCAGCTGCGATGGCGCGGCGGCATGACCTCGGCCAGCAAAGTGTAGATCACCGGCAGCATACCGCCCGCCGAGATGCCCATCAGGAAGCACATCACGAGGTTCCAGAAGAAGGCCGGCATCGCGCCGCAGATCGCGGTCGAGACGAACAGGATGGTCGAAAGAAGGATCGAGACGCGCCGGCCATAGACATCGGCCAGCCAGCCCCACAGGAACGAGCCGATCGTCGTCCCGATCAGCGCGATCAGCGGCAGCAGCGCGGCCTCGGACTTGGCGATCCCGTATTCCGCGGAAAGCCCCGGCAGCACGAAGCCGAGCGTGGCGGGCTTCATCACATCGATAACCAGGCCGAGTGTCAGCACCAGCAGGGTCGCCGCGTGCCAGCGGCCGAGCGGCGTGCTGTCGGGCGCCTCGTAGTCGGTCCCGGCGTGGTCGCCATGCTGCCCCCGCACCCTGGGCAGCGCGCCGAAGCAGGCAAGCGGCACGCCGACCGCGATCAGCGCCATGCCCAACCACATGCTGCCGTCCATTGGCATGCCCTTGAGGTGGTTGCCCATAGAATGCGCCATTGCCAGCATCGGCAGGTGCAACAGCACGCCCGCGCTGATCGCCGCGCACCCCGCCCAGAAGAACGCCGCGCGCTCTCCGACGATCGATATCCGCCCCGCTGCTGTCGCCATTGGTCTGGACTAGGTGGAACGCGCTGCACAGGCAAGTAGTGTGAGCAGCGCAAACAGGGCAGGCTCCGGGGCGGCCTCCCGAAGGGCGGCGTTTCGCTCAGCCTCGCCGATGGCAGACCTCCGCGCCCCGTTTCCTACACGGATTCCAGCCGCTACACTCCGCGCCGGCTCTTTCCCATTGTTCTGCCCGGCCTGCGCGGCCGTTTGCCACCCGAGGCGCGTTTTTGCCTCGCGTTCCCCTGTCCGTCCGCTTGCGCAAATATGGCACAAATGACTGATTATCATAGGAAAACGGCGGCGATTCAAAGTTGACACGGTGTCAACTTTGTCCGCTTCGGGCCCTCATTTCACAGGAATGAAGCGCACCGCCACCCCGCCGCCAGCCGCCAGCCGCACCGCGAAGGTCTCGCCGCCGGTGACGACCTTTTCCTCGATCACCATCGCATAGGGGTTGGTCTTCCAGTCCGCATCCGGCCCGTCGCGGTAGACCTGCGCGCGGTATTTCTTGCCCTTCTCGAGGAAGCTCAGCGGCAGCGACAGATCGCGAGGCTGCTCGTCCGTCACCGCGCCGAGGAACCATTCCTTCGATTTGCGCCCCTGGCGGGCAAAGGCGACGTAATCGCCGATCTCTCCGGCCAGCGCGATCGACTGTTCCCAGTCGGCTTCCACGTCCTTGATGAACTGGAAGGCATCGGGCTTGGCCTCATAATTCTCGGGCAGGTCGGCAGCCATCTGGATCGGCGAATAGAGCACCACATAGAGCGCCAATTGCTTGGCGAGCGTGGTCTCGGGCCGGTTCGAGGGATCGCCGCGCTGCATGTCTTCGCGCAAGGGCGCGCGCTCGTTGGGCTTGAGGTCGAAGATGCCGGGGGTGAAGTCCATCGGCCCCGCCAGCATCCGGGTGAAGGCGAGCATAGCCTCGTGCTCGGGCGGGTTGGGCGGCGTGCCCCAGGCGTTGTACTCCATCCCGCGCGCACCTTCGCGGGCGAGCCAGTTGGGGTAGGTGCGCCTGAGGCCGGTGTCCTTGACCGGCTCGTGCGCGTTGATCGAGATCCTGCGCTTGGCGGCCTCGGTCACCACCTTCAGATGGTGGCGGACCATGAACTGGCTGTCGTGCCATTCGTAGCGGCGGATGCCGTTCTCGTCGATCCGCACCGCATCGCCCGCATCGGCGACATAGCCGGTCTTGACCTGCCGCACGCCGACCTTCTCGTAGAGGTCGAAGGCGGCCTCCATCTGGTTCTCGTAATTGGTGATGTTGGCCGAGGTTTCGTGGTGGCCGATCAGCCGCACGCCCTTGGACTGGGCATAGCGGCCCAGCTCGGCAAGGTCGAAATCGGGCATTGGTTCGGCAAAGCGGAACAGGTCGCCGTTGTTGTACCAGTCGCCGTCCCAGCCGATGTTCCAGCCTTCCACCAGCACGCCGGCAAAGCCGTGCTTGGCGGCAAAGTCGATGTAGCGCTTGGTCTCCTCGGTGGTCGCGCCGTGGATGCCGTCGCGGCCCCAGGTGCGGTCGCGAATATGCATCGCCCACCAGATGCCGACATATTTGCCAGGCTCCACCCAAGACACATCGCCGAGCTTGTTGGGCTCATTGAGGTTGAGGATAATGTCGGAATTGATCAGGCCGACCGCGTTGGGGGCCACCTGGATGGTGCGCCACGGCGAGTTGAACGGAGCCTTGGTCTTGACCTTCGGCCCGCCAGACCAGCCGCGCAGCTTGGATTCGAAAGCACCGGGGCGCAGCTGGTCAAGCGACATCGCAGCATAATCGACCAGCGCGGCTTCGTGGATGCTGAAATAGATGCCGTCGGCGCTCTTGAAGGTCGCAGGCGTGTGCGCATCTTCGACCTTGCCTGCGGGCGCGGTGCGGGTGAGGTATTCGTAGCGGTTGAACTCGTCCGACGGGGTGTACCACATGGTGGTCTGCTCACCGACGCCGAACTGGGTGAGCTCCTCGGTGATGTTGAGGTCACCTTGCAGGGCGGCTTGCTCGGCCAGTTCGTAGCGGAAGCCGATCCCGGTGTCGAAGGCGCGGAAGCGGATGGTCATCTGCCGGTCGGGGCCTTCGGCGGGCTTGAAGGTGACGGCGAGCTCGTTGTGCTGGTCGCGCACCAGGCGGCGCTCGCCCCAGGGCTGCTCCCAGGTCACATCCTTGCTGGCGCGCGTGGAGCCCGCGATGGCAAGGCCGCGCTCGAAGCCGTGGTGCTCGGCAAAGATCATGCCGAGCTTGGAGGGAGCGATGACCTGCTTGCCGTTGTAGCTGACGGCATAGGTCGCTTGACCCTGCTCATCGCTGACGGTGACGGTGATCCGGCCATCGGGCGAGGCGAGCGTGAGGCTTTCGGCGGCGGCGGGCGCAGCCGCCCATGCGACGGCGGCCAGCGCGACCAGCGGCTTCCAGTGCTTTGTCATTCATACTCTCCTCGCGGCCTCGGGGGCGGCCGGCTCACTTGCTCTCGGTGTAGATGCGGAAGCCCCATGCGGGCAGATCGACCGTCTCGCCGCCGGCGAAGCCTGCGGGGGCGCCGGTCAGCGCATCGGTGTAGTTGCCGTGGTGGCGGGCGTGGCTGAAGGTGATGGTGTGCGGGCGCGGGCTGAGGTTGAAGACAGCGAAAACGCGCGCGCCCCTATCGCCCCGCGTAAAGGCGAAGACATCTGCCGCCGCGTTGGTCGGCACCTCGACCATCGCCGCCCCGAACCGCCCGTTATGGAGCGCCGGGTTCGCGGTCTTCAATGCGACGAGCTTCTCGAAGAGCCCAGTCAGCCGCCCCTGCTTCCACACGATCGGATCGCGCTCGAAGAATTCGAGCTTGCGGTCGTTATCAGCCTCCTGCCCGTTGTAGATCAGCGGCAGGCCGGTGCCCACGAAAGACAGCGCGATCGCCGCCTCATAGGCGGGCCCATAGATTTCGGCTGCGGGCCTATCCCACGAATTCTGGTCATGGTTCTCGGTATAGACCATGCGCATGGCGGAGTGCGGCCAGCTTTCGCCCTGATCGGTGTAGTAGGCGCGGATCGGCCCCGCCCCTTCGCCGCTGGCGACGAGGCCCTGGATCGCCTCCTTCCACTTCCACGCATAGGTCGCATCGAAGGCGCGGGTGTGCAGATCGCGCTGCTCCCATTCGGCGAGCAGGAAGACCGGCTTTATGGAGTCCAGCTGGCGCCGTGCCGTTTCCCAGAAGTTGGTGGGCACATAGCCAGCGACGTCGGCGCGGAACCCGTCGATCCCGTATTCGCGCACCCAAAAAGCGAGGCTCTCGGTCATGTATTGCCGCAAGGCAGCCTGCGAATAATCGAAGTCCGCCACGTCGGTCCAGTCGGTCCCCGCTGGCGACATCATCGCGCCTTCCGGGGTGCGGGTGTACCATTCGGGATGGCTCTCGGTCAGCGGATTGTCATAGGCCGAGTGGTTGGCGACCCAGTCGAGGATCACCTTCAGCCCGAGCCGGTGCGCCTCGTCGACGAAGGCGCGGAATTCGGCCTCGGTGCCCAGCTCCGAGTTGACCGCGCGGTAATCGCGCACGGCGTAGGGGCTGCC
>NZ_JAMNXL010000226.1 GCF_023653175.1 Erythrobacter sp.
AGTTGATGTTGAGGTTGTTCATGAGCTGCGCCTTTTGGGCAAACTCCTGCATGATTTTCGAGCACTCGGGGCAGACAGTGTCGATCGCGAGGCTGAAGGCGAACCCGACTGCATTGTTGGCCACCGCCTTCATCATCGCCACGATCTCGCTGGCATTGATGAAGCTGAAGGACCCGGCGAAGATATCGATGCCGCCGCAGCCGGCGCGTGCGCGCGGCAGCTGCAGATTGGCAATGTTGGTCGTCTTCTGCGGGAAGCGCGTCCAGACATTGCCGAGGCTGTAGTAACCGGCTGACTGGCCTTCAAAGGCGGTCGGACCCGAGACGTTGGACGCTCCGCCGACATCGTCGAGGAACGCGTCCATCGAGCTTCCGACATCGGCCGTCGCGCTCGTGAGGGGCAGGGTGACGGCAAGAAGTGCCGCAAGAGCTCTGGTCATCATCCCATTTCTGGAGGTGACGCGCTGATGCGGCGGCTCCGGGTTGTTCGATTGGCGCGATGTGTCAGTAGTCACGGCCAGCTTCCTTCGATGTGAGGAGATAAATGCGGTCCTGGAGCTCATCGGCGCTCATCACGCCGTAGCCGATCGGGATGGGGTGGTTTTTGAGGGCATCCCAGAGCACGACCGCCGGGGTGATCTTCGGCTCTAGCCCGAGCCGCGCGCGCTGGTTGGTCTCGACGGTGTATCCGGGGAAATGGCGCGACGGACCGCCATCGGTCGAGATCGCCCGCACGGTGATGCGCCAGCGCGAAGCAACGCCCTGAACGATGGGCGACATGACCTCGCAGGCGCCGCAGCTTTGCGCAAAGAAGTAGAACAGCCCGTAGCGCTGCGAGAGCCGGGCCATCGCGGCATCGCGCTCCGCGTTGCGATCATCCTGCCATTGCCGCTTGCCAAGCGTCGAGACCGGGCGCTGCAGCGTGTAGTCGAGCTCTGGATCCTGCCAGATCGCCCGCTGCCAGACATCGCTGAACAGCGATGCCCGGTCGAGCTGTTCGCGCTGGAAGCGGATATAGGCGGTCACATTGGCCGGGGTCGGCTCGAGAATCGCCTTGGCTTTGAGCTCCCGCAAAGTGGCGGTCACAGCATCGAGCTGTTCGGTCGCACTTTCCGGTTGCTGCGGGTTTTCCGCCTGGGGCTTCTCGGCCTTGGGTCTGGCGCAGTAGAACCAGTAGCCGAGCTTGCGCTCCTGGCAGTAGAAGCTGTCCTGCTGCTCTCCGGTCTGCACCATTGGTGGTTCTTCGGCCCGCAGCGGCGTTGCCGCGACAGCGAGCAGAGCGATGCAGGTGGCAAGCGGCCGCAAGGCGGCCCTAATTGCTGGCACGGGCATAGTAGTCCTCGATTTTTTGCTGGAGATCGCTGGCTGCTGTGAGCTCGTCGGGCAGACGGGCAGCCTCGGTGAACTCGGCGTACACCTCGCTGAAATCCATCTGGCTGAGATCGAGCCGGGAAAACTCGTCGAGCGTGAAGCCGCGGCATTGCTCGGTTTTGGGCTTGCCCCACGGCTTGTTCAGCTGCCTGCGGCCCTGTTCCTGCAGGATCCGCGAGAGCTTGGATTCAAAGCAGCAATAGGCCTTCTTCTTGGTCAGGCAGACGCCGAGAAAGCTGTCCGAGCAATAGGTGCCGACGTACGCGCACAGGCCCTTGGCATCGCGCTCGTGCAGCAGCATTTCCTCGCGGCTGCAGCCAAGGCTCACGAGGAGCTGGATACCGGGGATCAGCGGAAAGCCTTTGCCCTTGCAGCAATTGAGCACGCCGAAGACCTTGGACGAGCAGGTGTTGCGGGTCCCCTTGAACAGGGTGAGCGTATCGGGATCAAGCTCGCGGCGCGCCTGGTCCATGACATTCAATGCGACGACCGCATCCTTGAACTCGTCGTTCGCCTCGCGCTCGATCGTCTCGCATGAGCCATCGATGCAATAGACGTCGCCGTCACAAATGAACTGGTTAGGGCTGCCTGGCTGATCGGGAACCGGGCAGTCATAGACCCGCTCCCACGTGCGACAGGGCTCGCCTGAGAGGCATTCCTGACCGACAAATCTGCAGCCGGACGTTGCTTCGAGTGCACTGCAATCCTGCGCTTCGACGAATTGCGCACAGGTGTAGCTGCGCGACCAGGCCCAGCATGGCTGGGTGACCGCTACCCCATTGATGATCCGGGTCACAGGATCGCTATCTGTGCAGGTCTCGCTGGTTTCCCGACAGCTATTGTCCGACGTCAGCCCCGCGCACTGACTTTCATCGCGGTTCGTCGTGACGCGCCGAGTGATGATGGTATCCTGCAGCTGCGCGCCGGGCACCGGGGCGGGGCAGGACATGATGCTGATCGGTTCGCCTGGCTCTGCACAAAAAGGCCGACCGGGCTGTCCCGCCCATTGAAGGCAAGGCCCCGGCCGCCAACCGATGCGTTCACAACCGGCGAAGTTGAACCTTTCGCAATTCTCCTCGGCGCCATAACCGAATTCGCTGCACCAGTGGATGTAGCGGGTCTCGTTGGTAACCTCGACCCTAAGTGGGATCTGGCAGCTTCGGATCTCTTCGCTTGCCGTGTAGCCGACATTGCAGGTTGCCATGTAGCGCGCACCTGTCCCGCTGCCAGGGGGCAGCGGGACGCAGCGGCCTTGCGAGCCGCTGACGCTCATGCCTCTGGTAAAGGCGAGCGGGTCAGCACTGATCTGCCCGCTGCGGGCAACAACCGCATCGAGGTCCTCGGGCGTGAAGCGCGCGCGCCGCTCCATGGAATCGCGTATGGTGCGATAGCCGCTGTTTGCATTCGCCTGGCTTGCCGCGTCGCGCTCCATGCGCGCAGGATCATCGAAATAGCGGGCTTCGGCCGGCGCGCTGCTGAAGTTCGGGATCCTGTCGGCATCGGGGCGGGCGGTGGCCGCGCTTTGCGCAGCGCCAGCCTGCTCGCGGCCAAAGGCCTTCCCGTCTGCCTTGGCTGCTTCTGTGGTGCTGGGGCCCTGGGGCGCGGTCTGGGCCTGAGTGGCGGGCGCAAGGCACGCGCTTAGGGCGGCAAGACTGATAAGGAGCCTGCGCATCATTGTCCGGTCCTTTCGAGGCGGCCAAGATATTGGGAGGCGATGCGCGCCGCCGGGCCTTGACCGTTTGCGATGGTCTCGAGCGCGAATGCGGGTTCCACGTTGCCGCTGATGCGATCATGAGGCGGCACTGTGGTCTGGCAGTCGAACCCGTCGCACAGGTCAAAGTCGCTGCTCGCGACCACATAGGTCGGCACAGCCGTCACATTGAACGCGCGGAACAGCCGGGGATCGATCCCCACCTGTCCGAGTGTGTCCTGATCGAGCGCGAGCTTACCGAGCGCCTCGGCGAAGGTCTTGGCGCTGTCCTGCGGAAAGCCGCGCAGCACGACGACCCCGCCTGCAGCATTTACATCGCGGATCATCTGTTTGAGAGCAGCCGGCGGCATCGACAGCGATGCAAAGGCAATAAAGCGCGGTGCTTCGCCGAGCTCGCTGGTCGCCATCGCTCCGGCATCGACCACCATGCGGTCGAAATCGAACGTGTCCTGCGAGGGCGGCTTCGCCGCCGCTCTTGCCGCCTGCGTGTAGCTCTGGCCATGCGTTTGTGCTGCGCGCGCATTGGAATCGGCCTCTTGCGTGACGGCCTTGGCCCGCTCCCGCGCAGTCGCAGCGAGCGCCTCGGCCTCCCCCGCATTGGTCTCAGCCTTCGCGCGGATGGCAGCGAGATCAAGCTCAGGCTCGACCGACTGAGCGGCGGCGCCGGCAATGGCTGCGAGACTCACGAGGCTCGCGAATACAGTAAGATGAAAGGGCTTTTTCATAGCGCGCAGCAATTCCGTTTGCGCCAGACCAGGTAGCCCATGTCCTCGCCAATGGCGGGGTAGACCTGTCCTGCTGACATGAAGGTGGTGGAGGCCCCAATCGGCGCGCAGGCATAGCGGCCCTTGGTCTGCGGATTGGGGTTGGTGGCCTGGAAGCGGTATTGCTGCTTCCTCATCACCGGCATGAGATACTTGCCGCACAGGCCCTTGTTGCCCATCGTGCCCCAGGCGACGAGCTGCCGGTGCAGCTTGTAGGAGAAGCGCGACAGGGCGAGCCGCGAGGCCTGGACATGGCCGATCGTCGCCGAGACATTGCCATTGAGCGGATACATCGTGCCCTGGCATCCCGCGCACCAGAACAGATCGTCGCTCGGCAGTTTCGATGTCGCAGCGACACAATCCGCGGCGCAGGCGGCCAGTGCCAGTGGATTGGCGAACAGCACGCTTTCGGGATTGATGATCGCGGTGAGCTCGCTGTCCTGCCACAGCGGATCGATCTCGCTCACATAGAGAATGTCGACCGACCCTGCCTCGAGGCACAGGAAATCCGCGACGAGCTCCATCCAGTAGATCGGCGGGTAGGCGTACCAGTGGACATGCCACTGCGAATGGTACTGCGTTGCCCCGCCCACCGCAGAAGGCCCGGCTATGGTCTTGAACCCGATATCGAAGCCCGGGTCGATCTTCATCCCGCCGAGATTGACGAAGCACCACGGCTTCATGCTGACATCCGCAAGCCGCACCGGCTCCCAGAACCCCATCGCAATCCCCGGTCTAATCCCGCACAGGCACACCGGCAGGTCCGGGTTGTCGGGATCAGGGCGGTTCGAGGGCCAGATCTTGAGGCTCCCGACCGAGATCGGGAACAGGCACGACCAGCAGATATCGGTGATCGGGTTCACGAACTTGCCCGTGCACTTCCCAGGGCCGGCATCCGCGCTGGCTGGGACGCTAAGGCTGAGCATCAGAAGTGCGCTGCAAATCCATGTCAGCCAACAATTTCTCCGGGTCATGATGGTTTGCGCTCCCGCGGCTTGATCGGGACCTCGCTGACGCGCAGCAGGCGGCCTTGCTGCTCGACCACGGCGGGCACCGCGCG
>NZ_JAMNXL010000227.1 GCF_023653175.1 Erythrobacter sp.
CGCAAATGAGATAGCTCTGCCCGGTGATCCAGCCCGGATCGGCGACCACGAACAGCGTATCCCCGGGGCGCGCATCGAAGCTTGCCGCCATGGTCTCGGCGACGCCTGCGGCATAGCCGTGGCTGTGGACGATCCCCTTGGGCTTGCCCGTCGAGCCGGAGGTGTAGATGAAGAACATCGGATAGTCGGCATCTACGGCCAAGGGCTTGGACGAGGCCCAGATCGCGCGGACGAAATCGGTAGCGGCAAGCGCCAGAAGATCAACTTCGGTCGTGACATTGAAGCCCGCGCCCCGAGCCTTTTCCAGCACGGTGACCAGCGCCGCGTCGGTCAGTTCATGGCTCCAGCGGTCGCGTTCCTCGCGCCAGATCATGTCGGGCTGGTGGGTATGGCGGCACACGATCACCGCCTCCACGCGCGGCGGCAAGGTGACGAGGCTCGAGGCGATGGCGATGCGCACTCGGGCGGCATCGGCGCTGGTGATCCGCCCCTCGGCCCCGAGGTTGATCAGCGCCCGGCCCACGCCGCGCATCACATCCGAACGGTCGACCGTGATCTCGCCCGCCAGCGCCTCGCGCACGGTGTCGAGGATTGCCGCATGCCCGCCCTCGGGCAGGTCCAGATCGAGCCCGCCGAGGATTTCGAGCGCGGTCGTCACCGGCACGAAATTGTCGAGCGCCGGGTCGGTGTAGGCATTCTTGAACGCAGCGACCTGCGCGTTGCGATAGGAGCCGTCGCTGGTGACGATCACCCGCGCGCCGGTATCGGCGATGCGGTCGGACAGGGTCTTGTCGGAGAAGCCGCCGAACACCGCCGTATAGACCACCCCCATCCGCTTCGCGGCCTCGGTCCAGTATATCTGGGGCACGATGCTCGGCATGTTGAGCGCCATGCGATCGCCCGGCTTCAGCCCGAGCGCTTCCAGCGCCACCGCGCACTTCGCCACTTCGAGCAGCAGACGCTTGCGACTGACGGTGAAGCAGTCGATCGGCGCGCCCTTGCCGCCGAGCGCCGACATGTCCCAGCGATCACCCTCGAAGATCAGCGCCGCCTCGTCCCCGTGCCCGGCGAGGACGTGGCGGTCGAGTTCGGAGAAAGCGGCATTGGTGCGCCCGCCCACGAACCAGCGCCAGTGCGGCGGGTTGGTGCCGTCGAAGCCGGTGTGCCACGGCGTGAAATCGTCAGGCAGATCGGCAGTGACGGGAGCGGCGCTGCCGGCGTCCCAGCCGTGCCAGCGCCCGTCCTCGCCCTTGGCCAGCCACGCGCCGGCCTCGGCAACGAACCAGTGCATGTTGCGGCCCGCAATCGCGCCATGGAAGGCGCCCGGATCGGCAAGCGCAGCAGCGCGCATCGCGCCCCAGTCGGCGCGGGTGCGAACGGGATTGGTCAGCGCCTCGGGCGGGCTCGCCAGCAAAGTATCGACAGAAATGACGCCATCCCCCGTTATAGCCAGAACCGGCTCTCCAGAGCCGGGTGCAAATCCCGCTGGACGTGATCCCGAACGCCCCCGGTGTTGCAGCAAAATTACACGTCGTGGATTGCGCAGGAAAGAATATGCCACGCGCAGCCCACGAGCCGACAACGGCCTTTCCGGAAAAGAGTTCCGCGCCCTTCACCGCGCCCCAGCCTCCGCCTGCCGTGCGCGCAGGGGCCGCAGGCTTGGGTAACGCTTTATCAATCACGTTCGGCCTATGTCTGACGCGGGTCGCCTCACGATCACGTGCGACACAGCAAGGACGAGGTATGCCGCTAGGCTTTCGCAAGAACCTGCGCGAATCCAGAAACGCTGCGACCGAGCAGCGCGCGGTAGCGACTGGCGGCGCGACCGATCGCTCGGTGGTGCTCGGCGAGGTCGAGGAACTCGGCATCGGCATGTTCTGGGCGACCGATGCGGAAGGCAACCTCAGCTTCCTCTCGAGCCGCGCGCTCGCAGATCTGGGCGCCGGGGCCGAGGAGCTGATCGGCAAGCCCCTCGTTCGCGTCTTCAACGATATCGAAGAAGAGGTCGGCGCTCCGACCCAGCGCAGCCTCGCCTTCAAGCTCAAGGCCCGCTCCAAGCTCGACGAGCAGATCGTCGCCGTGACCGATGCACGCGAAAGCACCCGCTGGTGGCGACTCAACGGTCGCCCGCTGCTCGATGCCGAAGGCAATTTCCGCGGCTATCGCGGCAGCGCGGTCGATATCTCGGCGCAATATGCCTACGAAACCCAGGTCGCGCGGCAATCGCAGGTCGATGAACTCACCGGGCTCGCCAACCGCCGCAAGCTGGGCGAGCGGCTTACGGCGATGCTGGCGGCGTTCCGCGTCAGCCGGCGCTCCTGCGCGCTGATGATGCTCGATCTCGACCGCTTCAAGCAGGTCAACGACACCATGGGCCACCCCGCGGGCGACGAGCTGCTGAAGCAGGTCGCCCAGCGCCTGCTCTCGATCGTCAAGGACGCGGGCGAGGTCGGACGGCTCGGCGGCGACGAATTCCAGGTGCTGCTGCCCGACATGGATGACCGCGGCACGCTCGGCGAACTGGCCAACCGCATCGTCCAGTCGATCTCGCAGCCCTACCAGATCAACGGCCGGCGCGCGATCATCGGCACCTCGGTCGGCATTGCCATCGCGCCCTATGACGGGCTCGAGGCCGACGAGTTGACCCGCTCTGCGGATATGGCGCTCTATTCCGCCAAGGAAACCCGCGGCGGGACGTTCTGCTTCTTCACCAGCGAGCTGCGGGATGCGGCTTCCAAGACCGCGATGCTTGGCGACCGGCTGCGCGACGCGGTCGACAAGGACGAGCTCAAGCTGGCCTACCAGCCGCTGGTCGACCCGGTCACCAACGAGGTCAAGTGCTTCGAGGCACTGCTGCGCTGGCACGACGAGGAAGCGGGCGACATCAGCCCCGCGCAGTTCATCCCGGTGGCCGAGAACGACGACCTCATCATCCGCATCGGCGAGGCCGCTTTGCGGCGGGCCTGCATGGATGCGCTGGCCTGGCCCGACACCATCCGCGTCGCGGTCAACGTATCGGCCAAGCAGTTCATCCGTCCGGGCTATCGCAAGGCGGTGGCGGCTGCGCTTGCAGCGTCGGGCTTGCCGCCGCAGCGGCTCGAGCTCGAGATCACCGAAAGCGTGTTCGTCGGCGATCTGGAGACGGTCGACGCGATCTTCCGCGATCTGAAGAAGCTGGGCGTGCGTCTGGCGCTCGACGACTTCGGCACCGGCTATTCCTCGCTGGGCTACCTCAAGCACGGGCACTTCAACAAGATCAAGATCGACCAGAGCTTCGTGCGCGGCTGCACCGAGAACGGCGACATCAACCCGGCGATCATCACCGCCATCGTTGCGCTCGCCAAGGCGCTGGGCATGGAGACCGTCGCCGAAGGCGTCGAGGCGATGGACGAACTCGCGCTGGTCGAGGAGCGCGGCGCCGACCTCGTGCAGGGCTACATCTACTCCAAGCCCATCACCCAGGAGCAGGTGCTCGCCCAGTTCGCGGATGGCTCGGGCGTGTTCCGCCCCAGCGGCCCGCCGCGCCACCGTGCCGAGCGCATCACCATCTTCCGCAAGGTCGGCCTGATCCACGAGGACCACTACTACGACGTGATCCTCAGGAACCTCTCCAAGACCGGCGCGCGCATCACCGGGCTTGCCGGGGTGCCGGTGGGGACCGACGTGGTGCTCGATCTCGGCCACGGACAGCTGGTGGTGAGCAAGGTTGCCAACGCCACCGAGAACAGCCAGGGCCTCAAGTTCGAGACCCCGCTGATCAGCGACGGTAGCGGCGGCTTCATGACCCGCCACCGCATCTCGCCCTACTCGCTGGCCGAGGCGGGCATCCCGCTGGCCGCGCTTGGCGCGGGCGCCTTCCCGCTGGCCAAGTGGCGCGAGGCCAACAAGACCGTGCCCAAGTTCGTCCAGCTCGAATTGAGCGTGCCGAACGCCTGAGGCACAGGCCTACCCCCGTCCGCGGTACGTGGGCACGCCCTGATCGGGCAGCCACAGGCCCTCGGGCGGCGCGCCCGACTGCCAGAATACGTCGATCGGTATCCCCCCGCGCGGATACCAGTAGCCGCCGATGCGCAGCCATTGCGGACGCATCTCCTCGAACAGGCGCACCCCGATCCCGACCGTCACGTCCTCGTGGAAGCCGTTGTGGTTGCGAAAGCTCCCGAGGAACAGCTTGAGGCTCTTGCTCTCGACGATCGTCTCACCCGGCACGTAGTCGATCACCAGATGCGCAAAGTCGGGCTGGTTGGTCACCGGGCACAGCGAGGTGAACTCGGGGCTGACGAAGCGCACCAGATAGGTGAGCTTGGGCCGCGGGTTGGGCACGTAGTCGAGCACCGCCTCCTCCGGCGAGGCGGGCAGCGGCGTGTCGCGACCGAGGAACTGGGGCTGGGGCTTGGGCTTGGGCGAGGGAGGTGTGCTTTCCATGCCGCGCTGTTGCCCCGATCCGTCGAACCGCGCAAGGCCGGAACTGGACGCGAGGGTGGCGGCCTGCCTAAGGGAAGACAGCGCGGGTTCACACGCGGGTTCACAAGACCTTGCGCACGGCCTGCACCCAGCAACGCCCCGTCCGATCAACCGCTCCGCCAACGCCTGGCGCGCCATGCCCCGTCTGCCTGCCCGCCGCCCCGTCCGCCCTTACGTCCGCCGCGCCATCGCGGCGCCCGCGCTGACGGGCCCGTTCGCACTGGCCCTCGCGCTTGCCGCCGCGCCGCATGCCGCCGCGCCGCTTGCCGCGCAGCAGACCTTCAGCCTGCCGCCCCCTAGCCCTTCGCCGACGCCCGCCCCGGCAGGCCCCGCCGACGAGCGCGCCGGCGTCGCCATCCCGCCCCGTGCCCAGCCGACCGCCCGGCCCACCGTTACGCCGACCACCGCGCCGACG
>NZ_JAMNXL010000039.1 GCF_023653175.1 Erythrobacter sp.
CAACCGGCTGGCGACGCTCGGCCAGATCACCGCCGGTCTGGGCCATGAAATCCGCCAGCCGCTCGCCGCGATGCGTGTCTTTGCCGAGAATGGCGAACGCCTGCTCGCCGCCGACCGGGTCGAGGAGGCGGCGACCAATTTCGCTCGCATCGCCGGGCTGGCGGGGCGGATCGGCGAGATTACCGAGGAACAGCTCTTCTTCAGCCGCCGATCGGCCGAGGAGCCGCGGCTTGTCACCCTCGCCGAAGTGATCGACGGCTCGCTGCTGCTGCTGCACGACCAGATGCGCCAGAAAGGCCTGACGCTCGAACGCCCCGCCGCCGAGCTTGCCGCGTCCAGTGTGAGGGCGCGCCACGTGCAGCTCGAACAGGTGCTGGTCAACCTGCTCCAGAACGCGGTGCAGGCTTGCGCGCAGAGCGGGCATATCGTGCTCACCATCGCCGCCGACGGCGCGCGCGTGCGGCTCAGTGTCACCGACAGCGGCCCCGGCGTGCCGCCCGAGGTGCGCGACACGCTGTTTCAGCCCTTCGTCACCAGCAAGCCCGAAGGCATCGGCCTCGGTCTCGCCATCTCGCGCGACATCATGCGCCAACTGGGCGGCGACCTGCTGCACGAGGACGCAGCCAGAGGCGCGCGCTTCACCATGGTCATGCCCGCCGCATGACCGCCCTGCCCCCACCCCTTCAGGTCGCGCTGGTCGAGGATGATCCGCCGCTGCGCGAGGCGACGATGCAGGCGCTCGTTCTCGAAGGCGCGGAGGTCACCGCCTTTCCCGATGCCCGCGCCGCGCTGGCGTGGCTCGATGCCGATTACCCCGGTGTGGTGGTCAGCGACGTGCGCATGCCGGGGATCGACGGAATCGCCTTCTTCGCGGCTCTGCGCGACATCGACCCCGATCTGCCGGTGATCCTCACCACCGGGCATGGCGACATCGCCATGGCGGTGGCGGCGATGAAGAACGGCGCGGCGGATTTCCTCACCAAGCCCTATTCCTCCGTCGACCTGATCCGCGCTGTCCGCGCCGCCAGCGAACGCCGCGCGCTGGCGCTGGAGAACCGCGCCCTGCGCGAGGCGGCGGGGCGCAGCGCCGAGGGGGCAATCCCAGGCAGCTCGCCCGCCGCGCAGCGGCTGCGCTCGGTGATCGAAGTCGTCGCGCGCTCGGAAATCGACGTGGTCCTGACCGGCCCGGCGGGCACCGGCAAGAGCCACGCCTCGCGCCTGATCCACGATTGCAGTCCGCGCCGCAGCCGCCCCTTCGTGACGGTCGATGCCGGCGTGCTGGCACACGAGGATGCCGAACTGCTGCTGTTCGGGCGCGACCCGGGGGCGGGGCAAGGCGGCGGCCTGTCGCGCACCGGCCTGATCGAGCGCGCCAATGGCGGCACCCTGTTCCTCGACGAGATCGCCGCCGCCGACGCGGTGCTGACTGCGCGGCTGCTGTCGCTGGTCGAGACCCGGCAGGTGCTGCCGATCGGCGGCACGCGCGCAAGGCCGCTCAACATCCGCATCATCATCGCCCGGCTGACCGAGGATCCCGGCACAGGCAAAGACGATGGCACGGGCGCGGGGCGCGATCCGCTGTGGCACCGGCTTGGCGCAGTGCAGATCGCCTTCCCCCCGCTCAGCCAGCGGCGCGAGGACGTGCCCGAAATATTCCGCCTGTTCGTCGCCCGCCATGCGCGCGAGACGGGCGTGACCGCCCCCGCGATCGGCGCTGCGGAATGGCGGCACGTCCAGACCCACGACTGGCCGGGCAACCTCCACGAGCTTTCGGGCTTTGCCCGCGCCTTTGTGCTCGGCCTGTCAGACCTCGGCGCCCCGCCCGCGCCCGTGGCCGAACAACGCCCGCTCCAGCAGATCGTCGCCGACTTCGAGCGCACCTTACTCGAGGACGCACTGCGCCAGTGCCGCGGAGACATCGCCGCGCTCCAGGCAAAGTTCCAGACGCCGAGGAAGACGATCTACGACAAGCTCGCCAAATACAACCTCAAGCCCGCGCGGTTCCGGTAGGGACGGGAGCGGCCCGGACAGCGCGACGCTGCACGGCATGGCTAGCACCTCAAGGTGCTGGCCAAAGGACAAACGGCATCAGCTTGCCGCGTGTTCGCCGAGCACCTGTTTCAGCGGGCCCAGCCACTGGGCATAGGGCCGCCAGACCTCCATCCCGTCGCGATTGAGGGGACGGCGCACCTGTTCGCTGCTTGGCGTGCGGACAACGCGGTCGAGTGTGTGGAACGATTGGATGGCATCGTCCCAGCCAAGCTCCAGATAATCGAGCGCGGGGCGCAGTGTCGTCTGGGGATCGTCGACGAGGGCGCGGTAGCTGACGTGGTGGATCATTCCCGGAGCCACAGTGTCGAAATGCCGCATCAGCCGCACATAGTCGACATAGCTTTGCCCGATATGTTCAAGCGCGAAGGACGAGGCGTGCGCTGCGGTGAAGGACTGCGAAAAGTTCGAAAAGCAGCAGTCCATCGCCGGTCGCCGGATATCGATAAACCGCGCCTGCGGCAAAATTCGCCGGATGAACAGGACGTTGCTCCAGTTCTGCGGCAGCTTGTCGATGAAGTACGGGCGGTCAGTCTTGCGGTGCAGCCGCGCCCGGCCGAGATAGTCCTGACCCAGCAGCGCCGCCTGTTGATCGGTGAGCGCGGCAATCGCCTGCGGAACCGAAACCTTGGCCTTGCGCGAGCTGATCTCCATCACCGAGCGCAGGATCGCTGGGATGTAGGGCAGCTCGCCCACAGGCTCGATCGCCGGGTGAGAGCCGAGCATCTGCTCCAGCAGGGTCGAACCCGAGCGGGGCAGGCAGATGATGAAGACGGGCTGGTCTGTTCCCAGCGACCGCGCGGGCATCCGCTCCATGAAATCGGCATCAACAAGACGCTCGACCTCGGCCACTTCGTCGGTCAGTGCCCGGGCATCATAGCCGATGGCCTCGGCGCGGATGCGGTTGCCCTCGCTGTAATGGTGGAAGGCCTTGGCGAAATCGCCGCGGTCATGGAAGGCCCGGCCCAGCGCAAAATTGAGCGGTGCGATGTTGCGTTCATCGATCGCGATGGTCAGCGCCTGCTGCATCGCGGCGATGTCCGCGTCGGTCAGAACCTTGCGCTTGATGCCGGCAAGGCCCCACCATGCCTCGCCATATTCATCGTCGATGGCAATGGCCCGGCGATAGGCGGCAATCGCGCCGTCGACATCGCCTGCGGCCCTGAGGCCGTATCCATAGGCCAGCAGGTGCGGGATGCTGCGCGGGTTTTCGTCGACCAGCTGCTTCTGGATCGCGAGCGCTTCGGCGTGCCGCCCCATCCGGTCGAGCAGGCTTGCCCTGAGGCTGCGCAGCTCGAGGGCACCTTCCTCGTTGATAAGCCGGTTGGTAAAGGATTCGGCGACGTGGAGGCGTTCCTGCTGGCTGTAGATCGAGGCGAGCGTGCGCAGCAGTTCGGGCGTCTTCTCCCCCATCATCAGCGCCCGGCGCAGGAAGTGCTCGGCCTGGCCGAGGGCACCGGTCTGGGCCCCGATCAAGCCCAGCTGCGCCAGCCCGCGCGGTTCGTCGGGCCGCTCCCTGAGATGGGCCATCACCAATTGCGCCGCCCGGCCAAAGTCGCCCTGCTCGCGCAGTCTGATCGCCTCGCTGAGGCGCGGGTAGATTGCGGTGGAGACGGTGTTCGCGGTCATTTCGGGCCGGGTTCAGGAATAGCCGAGCACGGCCCTGAGGCCGGGCGCGTGGTAATCCACCAGCGCCTTGTGGCGCGGCCCGAGCTTGCTCGGCAGATCGATCGCCACTCCGGTAAGATTGCCGCGCGCGGTGCCGCTTTGCGCAGGGTCGGCACCGATCCTGACCCGCTCCTGCCAGTCTTGCGGCATGGCGATGCCGCAATCCTCGAGCAGTGTGGCAAAGAAGCTTTCGGCCTCGGGCGTGTCGATTGTGGCGATGGCCTGGGTGAGGTCCTCAAGCTTCAGCAGCCGGGCACGGGCGCCCAGCCAGGCAACGGCGTTGAGCTCGTAGATCGCATTCAATGAAGGGAGCTTGGTCGGCAGGCCGAAGATCATCATGGTCAGCAGCTCGTCGGCCGCGATTTCCCCGTTCTTGAGATGCTCGACATTGCCGGAGAACTGGTCGGACAGCAGGAACCGCGCCCGCGCGATCACCCAGTCATAGGGATCGCGGTAGAGCACGATCCGGCGGGCATGGGCGGTTTCAACCACCGATGCATCGGCAAAGAACAGGTGCCCCCAGCTCAAGGACGGCCGGGCCGGATCGAAGGCATGCCGGTGCTGCGGCAGGGTAGCCCACTGGATGAAGTCGGCTGCATATTGCTGGTTCACAGGCACGAACATGCGCAGGATGTTGCGCAGCAGGTGGCTGCCGCTCTTGGGCACGGAATTGAGGAACACAGGTTGCCGCAAGGGGGCCTGCGCGAACCGGGCATTCTCCGCATCGAGCGTATCGGGGCTGACGAAAATCTCGGGCATTGCGAAAGCGGTCTCCGTGGCTGCCTATGACAGAAAAGGCGGCATGTTGCCATGCCGCCTCTTCGTTACGCCGGTGATGGAGTGATCAGAACTTCGTCGAGACGTTGATGAAGCCGCGACGCCCCACGAAGTCGTACTGGGAAGTTGCGACCACCGGCCCGAGCGTGCTGATCGTGCCGCCGTTTAGCACCGAGACCCGCGGCGGACGGGTGTCGAACAGGTTCGACACACCAGCGGTGATCGTGAAGCGGCCATCAGCGATTTCCTGCGTGATCGAGATGTTGTGGTAGAAGGTCGCAGGCACATCGAGGTCGGGGCAGTAGACCCCGTAGATCGGCAGATCGTCCGCTGTGCTGGCAGTGCCCTGGTTGTTGAACGAGCGCAGGCAGCCATTGGCCGTCGGCCGACCGCGGTCGAACAGCTCGCGCGAGCTGCCCGAACCGATCACGTTCACCCCGTAGAACATGCTGAAGCCGGACGGGTGCGACCAGTTGGCGCGGAAATCGCCAACCCACCTGGGCGAGCCGACAAAGCCGTTTTCGTTCAACACCGGAGAGGTCGGCAACAGCTGGGAATCGTCCGTGATCTGCCAGGTCATGTCAGCGGTGAGCGCAACCGTGCCGAGCTTGCCCAGGTCCTGACCAACCCGAACCGAAAGGTCGAGACCCGAGTTCTTCTGGCTCGAGACGTTGATGAACGAATCGCGCACCGTGGCGATCTGGAACGGGGCAGTTGTGTTCTGACCGCGAGTGAACAGGTTGCACAGCGGCTCGGTTGCGAAGGTTAGCGAGTCGTAGCAACCGGCCAGAATCGTTCCTGCCCCCAGCTGCGAGATCTCGCCTTCGACTTCGATGTCGAAGTAGTCGACCGCGATGCTGATGTCGGTATCGGGGAGGAACGAAATGCTCGGCGTCAGGATCGTGCCGACGACCAGCGACTGCGAGGTTTCGGACTCGAGGATGCCGAGACCGCCCGACGAAATGATCGTCGCGCTGATGCCGCCGCCGCCATAAGTGGCCGGGATGCCGTCAGCTGCGCAGTTGTCTGCGCGCGTTTGCGAAATCGCGCCGGCTGCCAAGTTTGCGCCCCACGCAACGCAGGGGTCGATGCGGTTCTGCGGAACGAAGCTGGTCTCGTCGGCCAGGAACTGCTCGAACAGCGCCGGTGCACGGTACGAGGTGCCGAAGCTGCCCCGGAAGCGCAGCCAGTCGGTGACCGTCCAGTTCATGCCGATCTTGTAGGTCCAGTTGCCGTTGTCCTCGTTCTCGACCCCATCGGAGGCGCGGGTGGCCTTGACGTTGGTGACGCGTCCGGCACCCGAAAGGGTGAGTTCCTCGATGAACGGGAGGTCGGACAGGATCGGCACGTTCACTTCGGCAAAGGCTTCTGTGGTCAAGCTCTTGCCTGCCGTGATGCCGCTCGCCGAAGCGCCCCAGGCGTTGGCCGCCAGCGTGATTTCGCCGGGCGTGTCATTGATCAGGTCTTCGCGGATCGAGGCACCGAGAGCGATGGCCAGCGGGCCGCCCGGAAGGGTCAGCAACTCGCCTGCCACAATCGCTTCGGCGGTCTTCTGCGTGTAGAGCGTGCGGCCTTCTTCCCACTCGGTCAGGAAGTCAGCCTGTGCCTGCGTCAGCTCGCCGCGCAGGAAGTACGGGTCGGTCCAGGGCAGGTCGATGCATTGCTTGCCCGAGATCGGGGTCACGGTGCCGACGCAGGATGAGGTCTGGAAGTAGCCGGTGTCGTAGGCATCCTGCAGGATCTGCTGGCTGCGGTACCGGCCGATGCTGCGGCTGTACTGGGCGTGGATGTCGTAGGTCCAGTTGCCCTTGCTGCTGATCTCGCCGCGCACGCCGGCGACGCCGCGATAGTAGTCGACCTGCTGGCTGTTGTCGGACAGGTCGGTGATGCCGGTCGGACTCAGGAAGTTGAAGCCGGTGAAACCTTGAGCCCACAGGGTGTCGGGCGGGCCACCATTGTTCCGCAGGTCGCCGGTGTAGCCGAAGTTCCAGAACTGGCGCCAGCCGTTCTGGTAGGTTTCACGGCGGTTGAAGAGGAATTCACCGAACACCTCGACCGCGCTCGAAATCTCGAACGCACCTTCGGCATAGGCCGTGTAGAGATCGGTTTCGGGGATGATCGTCGATTGTTCAACGAAGGGGTGATAGGCGTTCTGCACCGCCATCGAGGCCGCGTTATAGCCGGTCGGGAACCAGCCGGCAGGCGCGCTGAAGTCGTCCGCACCGACGGGGGCGCCGAATGCGGGGATGCCGAGCGTGCCACCACCCGGACCGCCGGGATACTGGAACTGCAACAACTGCACGGCGCCCGGGGTGGTCTGGATGCCCGTGTTGGGGCCGTTCGGACCGTCGAGCCGAAGGTTCTCAACCCGCTGACCGCCGCGAGTGCGGATGTAAGTCCAGACGTGGCCCCAGCGCAAATCCTCGCAATGCGGCTGGCCGGTGCGCGGATCGATCAGGTCGGAACGATTGCCGCTCTCGTCGAAAATGTTGGCTTCCGGGCAGGCGAGATAGGAGCGATCGCCGCGGGCCAGTTCCTGGGTCTTGGTGTAGTCGCCCGCAATCATGATGTGGCCGCGGTCGAAGGTCGTGCCCCACGCGCCGCTGATCCGGAAGTTCTCGCCCCCGCTGTCGAACGGCACCGACGCGTTGAGATCGAGCGTCAGGCCATCGAGCTTGTTCTTGGTGAAGATGTTCACCACGCCCGCGACCGCGTCGGAACCGTAGACCGACGATGCACCCGTCTTGAGGATCTGGATGTCGCTGACGATCGACAGCGGCAGCACGTTGAGGTCGAACGAGGACACCCCGCCCCGCGTACCGGCAGGCCCTGCGCGGCGGCCGTTGAGCAGCACCAGCGTGCGGTTGGCACCGAGGCCGCGAAGGTCGATGGTCTGCGCGCCCGGACCGCCATTGGTCACGAAGTTGGACGAAAGCGCCGACGTGACCTGCGTGGAGCCGGCTGCGATCGAGGAGCCCTGCAGCGTGCTCGCCAGATCGGTGCGGCCTTCCTTCTTGGCGATTTCCGGATCAAGCACCGCGATCGGATCGGGGCTGTTGAACGGGGTAACCGAGCGAATTCGCGAGCCGGTGACGATCATTTCGTCGGTAGAAGGAGCAGCCGCCTCTTCGACCGGCTGCTCTTCCTCGACGACTTCCTGCGCGAACGCGGGCTGCGATGCAGCCATGGCGCCGAACGCGACGCCCAGCATCAGCGTTGCGCGATTTCCACGTGTGAAAAGCGAAGCCTTCATGTTCTCTACCTTTTGTTGCCCACCCCTATCAGGGTCCCTGCCACGACTAATGCAAAACGGCTCCTTGCCTGCCAAGGCTTGCAGATGGGTAGGCCAAGCGAAAATGATTTTGCCAACCAAAATCGTGTCAATTTTGTCACATGATTTGCGCCGTCGGCCCTGGAGTACGTCCCTTTCGCGCTCTTCAGCGGGACAGTCTGTCTGCGCGCGCCGATGCGCGCCCATGGCAACATCCGGTGCGCCCACCGTCAGAGCCAGCAGCAGGAGGTCGACTTCCTTACCGTTAAAGGCTTCTCGGCAGAGACTTGAGGAGCGTGGCCCACAGCGCCCGCCGCCGGCGATGGGCCCGCCAGAACAGGGTCGGCGCGTTACGCTCATGCGCTATACGCACCGCACGGTAGCGAGACTTCGGCGAGAATTTGATGGCTCATTTCCGAGTGGCGACGTGCAGGATGTTGCTCAGGGTCGACTGACGTCACTTGAGAGATGGATAAACGCTACTTTCGGCTCGGGGTCAGCCGCGTTCTCTGCCAGAAGTAAGCGATAATCGCCTGGAACGAGGTGCCAACGGCCTTCCACCCGACGGCAGAGATGCCGAATGGGCACGACCAGTTCGCAGGTCGCAACGGTTCTGGCGCGTACCTGCAGCTTGGTGAAGGCCACAAGCTTGCGCGGCCATTGCTCCGCGTCTTGCGCCGGAACCTCGGCATATATCTGCAGCACATGCGCGACATCTCGGTCGCCCAGATTCGCAACGGCTGCGGTGATCCACACGCTCTCACCCGCTGCCCACGCGCGCACCGAACGGTTCTCGACACGGGTATAGGTAAGGCCGTGGCCGAACGGATATCGTGGGGCGTTGCCATCGCGCAGCAGGAGTGGATAGCCGTGCCACAGGTCATAGACGATGTGGTCGGCATCCTTGTCGAAGAAGGGATAATGCGCCGGGTCGCGGGCGAGGGTGAAGGGTAGCCGGCCTGATGGCGAAACCGCCCCGAACAGTAACCTCGCCAGCGCGGTGCCGCCTTCCATTCCCGCGTAGAAGGTCTGCACGATGGCGCTGGCCTCGCCCCGCCAGTCCTCGACGAGGATGGCCGAGCCCGACACCAGCACGACGATCACCGGACGCCCGCTGGCGGCAGCCACCGCGATCAGCCGGCGCTGGCTTGGGGGCAAGTTGAGGTCGGTCCGGTCGCCGCCGCGGGCCCGGTTGCGAATGTCCTCGGGCAGCTTGGCCGCATCGATGGCAATCCCCTCGCCCTGACCGAGGTTGATGTCGCCGTCGATGAACTCGCCTTCCTCATAGGCCGTCGTCCCCACCACCACAACCACCGCATCGGCCGCATCGGCCGCCGCCCTGGCGGCCTCGAGATCGTCTTCGTCTGCATGGAGGATCCGGTCTGCGCCGAGATAGTCCGAAAGCCCCGCCAGGGCCGTCACCACATTGGGGGGACGCACGCGGGACGAGCCGTGGTCGCCGGTGTTCTCGATCGCGGCCAGCCGGCCGAGCACGGCAAGCCGTGAAATCGCCGCAGCCTCCAGCGGCAGCGTGCCGTCGTTCTCCAGGAGAACGGCAGAGCGTTCCGCCACCTCGCGGGCCAGCGCGCGATGCGCATCGCTCGCGACCAGCGACATCGGGTAATCCGGCAGCGGATCGTCCGCGCACGCGATCCGGTACAGTACGCCGAGGATACGGCGACAGGCGCGGTCTATGACCTGCTGCTCGACCTGCCCCGCCCTCACAGCCGCGACCAGCCGATCGCCCCATACCAGCGGCTCCGGGTTCTCGATATCCAGCCCCGCCGTCACCCCGTAGATCGCATGCAGACCCTCGATCCAGTCGGAATGCACGAAGCCCTCGAAGCCCCATTCGGTGCGCAGGATGTCGGTCAGCAGCACGTGATTCTGGCCGCAATACTCGCCGTTAACCTTGTTGTAGGCGCTCATCACGCTCATGACGCCGCGTTCCACCATCATCCGGAAGTGCGGCAGATAGACCTCGTGCAGGCTGCGCTCGTCGACCTGCACGTCGACCTTGAAGCGCGCATTCTCGATGCTGTTCAGCGCCAGGTGCTTGGCGGTCGCGATCACGTTGTGCGCCTGGATGCCCGCGGCGAGCGCGGACCCCATCTCGCCCAGCAGCACGGGATCCTCGCCATAGGTCTCCTGCGCGCGTCCCCACGAAGGGTGGCGCAGCAGGTTGATGCACACCGCGCCCGACAGGTTGCAGCCCTGCGCCCGGGCCTCGATCCCCATCACCTCGCCCACGCGCCTTTCGAGGTCGATATCGAAGCTTGCGCCGCGCGCCATGCTGCAAGGGAAGCAGGTGGAATTCCCGCGGGCGACACCGCGCGGACCGTCCGTGAACCACAGCGCCGGGACGCCGAGGCGGTCGATCCCGCCGCCTGCGCGATAAGGCCGCGCGCCCCAGCGCTTGAGGTCTTCGGCATAGGCACGGAAGAACCCCTGGCCCGACATCATGCCGACCTTCTCCTCCAGCGTGGCCTTCGCCAGAATGCGTTCCACAAGGTCCGCGATCTGCGTGGGCCCGAGGCCTTTGCGCGGCGCGAAGTCGGTCATTCGATGTTCTCCGACAGATCGTGGGACAGTCCCTCCAGCGCCTGCCCGATCATGGCCAGCGCCTGGCCGAGGATCATGCCCTGCCAGACGGGGTCGGCCGGGAAGAAGGCGTCGCGGGTCGCGGCCATGACGTCGCCGGCATGGTCGGCCCGGCCTGGCCGGTCGCGCCACAGCCAGGCGTCCCCGACCAACGCTTCGAGCACCTGCACCACCGGCCGCGTGCCGAATTCCATCGCGACCGGTGTGACGGCGACCTCGGGCAGCAGCCGCGCCGCGCCCGACATCCAGTCCCCGGTGACCGCTGCCGAGACCGAGTCCTCGCCGCCCACGAGCGTGACGCCCAGCCCGTACCAGCGCCCTGCCCGCACGCGGGCGGCGGGCCCTGCACCGGCGGGAATCATCCGCTCGCCACGGCCGAAGGGGCCGAGTCCGGAATGGATGTCGATGATGGCGAGCTGTCGGCAATGCCGGAACGCGCGGGGGAGAAGGTCTTCGAGCATGGCCCGCGACCAGCTCGCCGCGCGGCCGCCGAAAAACAGGCCATCGGGCCGATCATGCTGGCCGGACGTCAGGGCCGCGATCATCGCGCGCCCGTCGGTCCCGCTCGCCGCATCCTCCAGAACCGCGTGGAAGGCGGCTCGGACCGGGCCGTCCCAGTGCTCGGGTCGCACCAGCCCCTCATGCGCAAGGTAGGCGGCATTCACCGGGAGCGGCCGGGCAAAGTCCACCCAGTTGCGGTTGATGTCGATGTTCTCGTGGTCGGTGCGCCGGGTCCAGGCGAAGCCGAAGGGGTTGATGGCATGGAGCAGGGCGACGGCCACACCGTCCGGCAGACGATCGCGGGATGCAGCCCGGAGCCAGGCTGTCTGCACCATCGAACCACAATGGCCCTCAACCCCGTGCGCCCCGCTCGCGATCAGCAGCACGGCCTGCGCATTGGCAGGACCGAGCCAGGCAAGATCCGTTGCCAGAGCCTGCCCTGCCGGACCTCGAAGCGGGTGGTCGATGCTGGAGATCTCGGCACCCGCGGCGCGGGCTGACGACAGAAAGCGGGCGCGCGCCTCGGTGTAGTTTTCACCCGCCGTGGCTGCGGCATCGTGGCCCGGGATCGCGCTCATTGCGCTGCTCCATCCCGGTGGCTGCGCGCGGCGATCCGGAAGGTGAGGCCATAGAACAGCGCCGCGAGCGCCTGGGTGGGCACGCACACCAGCATTGCGAGGCGCAGCGACTGGTCGCCATGCGCAGGTTGCAGGGCATCGCTGAAGGCGCCCAGCAGCACCGGGCCGAGTCCCATCCCCACCAGGTTCGCGCAAAGCGACAGCAGCGCGAAGGCCAGCGCGCGATTGGCGGGCGGGGCGAAATCCTGGAGCGCGGCATAGAGCGCCGGCGACGAGGCGACCGAAACCGCCTGCAGGACGAAGAAGGCACCGATCGCGATCTCGGCACGCGTCGCGCCGAGCATCACCAGCAGGATCGGAACGGTCGCGCCTGCGACCACGGCGGAGATCAGGATCTGCGCGCCTGCCCCCCGGCTGCGGAGCCGGTCGGCGAGGCGGCCTGCGATCAGACTGCCGATCACCCCACCGACCCCCACCGCCAGTCCGAGCCACACGCCGGCAGCCGCCAGCGACCAGCCGAAGCTGCGGATGAACAGCGATGGCGCCCACAGCAGCATCGCATAACTCTGGATCGAGGCGAAGGTGGCGGCCGCCAACAGCAGCACCAGGGCCCGCACGCGCAGCAATCCGGCGAGGTCCTTCCACATGCCCGGCCCGGCGGCGGTGCTCGCCGGTGTGCCGCCGCGCCGCGGCTCGGGCAGCAGCCTGAGGATCAGCGGAGCGAGCAGCAGCCCCGGGATCGCGACCGTCACCAAGGTCCAGCGCCAGCCGAGCCGCTCTGCCACAAGGCCGCCGATCGCGAGCGCGAGCAGGCTGCTGATGGGGATCGCGGTCACCAGAACCCCTTGCGCGAAGCCACGCTTTTCCGGCGGGAAATAGTCGGCAAGCAGGGATTGCGTGGTGGGGTTGCAGCCGGCCTCCCCCACCGCGACCCCGGCGCGCGCGAGCAACAGCGTGACATAACCGACAGCCGCCCCGCCCAGCCCCGTCATCAGACTCCAGGCGAAGGTCGCGGCGGCAAGCAGCCGGACGCGGTCGCCCCGGTCGGCAAACTGGGCGATCGGCAGGCCGACGAGCGAATAGAACAGCGAGAAGGCGAGTCCCGTCAACAGGCCGAGCTGCGTGTCGGTCAGCGACAGGTCGCGCTTTATCGGCTCGGCCAGGATGGCGATGATCTGCCGGTCGATGATGTTGATGCTGATGACCGCGACCAGCAGGGACAGGATCAACCAGCGAGGCGTTCGGTTCATGGTCAGCAGGGCCGCGGCTGGAAGGCGGGCACGCCCGTCTGCCAGAAGGTGAACGCCTGAATGTCGGCCATCAGTTCCAGATGGGCGGTCGCGCCGGTGCCGATCCCGTGCCCGGCATCGAAATCGATCCGCAGCAGAACCGGCTTGCGGGAACGGGAGGCGTGCTGCACCGCAGCCGCCATCTTCGCCGACATCCATGGGGCAACCCGGATATCGTTCGCGCCATGGGTGAGAAGGACGGCCGGATAGGCCACGCCCTCGCGAACATTCGCGTAGCCATCGATCGCCAGCAGATTGCGGAACCCCTGCTCGGTCGTGACCGACATGTCGGGGGCCTGGCTGCCGCGACCATTCGCGGTGAATTCGAAGCGCAGCATGTTGAGCGTGGCGACTTCCGGGATGACGGCAGCGAAAAGGTCGGGGCGCTCGACCAATGCCATGCCCAGGACCATCCCGGCGCCCGACGCGCCGGTGATCACCAGTCGTTCGGGCGAGGTCCACCCCTGCCCGATCACCGCCTCGCAGCAGTCGATGAGGTCACGGTAGCTCACCGGTTTGCGTTCGCCATAGGCCGCTTCGGCCCAGCGCCTCCCATATTCGCCGCCGCCGCGCACATGGGCGACCGCCACCACCCCGCCTGCCTCCACGAAGGCGAGGAACGCCGGATCGTATCGGGCATCGAACGGCAGCCGCGCCGCGCCATAGACATGCATGAGCATCGGATGGCTGCCGTCACGCGCGATCCCCTTGCCGGCAATCAGCGATACGGGAACCATGGTCCCGTCGCGCGCCCGCGCCACGATTCTGAGCGCCTCCATGCCCTCTGGCACCTTGGCGGGCGGCGGCTCCAGCCTGAGGACCCGCATCGCCGTGCCCTCGGGCGGCAGCAGCAGCGCGGTGGGCGGATCGAGCCAGCTCGTCGCCATCACCAGCACGCCGCCGTCGGGCCTCGTATCGAGCCCCAGGACGGTGCCCTCGACCGGCAGCGGCACCGGGCGGATCCCGCCATCCGCGGGCTTGATGCGCAGCCGGTTGACCCCCGCATCGAGATCGAGGATCGCGAGCCTGCCGGAGCCTGCCAGGAAGGACTGGATGACCACGTTCCCTTCGGGCACCTCGACCTGCGCGCCCGCAAGGTCGGGGGCGGCCGGGTCGATGCTGAGGATGCGGCCGTTCGGGGCATCCTTGTTGCTCAGCAGGAGAACCTTTCCGCCGAGCACCCCAATGCCCGCGTTAGACATGCGGTTGTGGTTCACGAGTTCGTCCCGGTCGGCGATCCTGCGCCATTGCGGTTTGCCCGCCAGCACGCCCGATCGGTCCGCGACGAACACCGGGTTCACGTCGGTGGTGTAGAAGGCGACGCCCAGCACCCAATCCTCGCCGGGCTGCTCTGCGACCTCGAGAAGCAACCGGTCGCTCTCGCCCACGCCCGGCATGTCATGGGCGAACACCAGGACGTCCGCCGAAGGGTCCGTGCCGATCCGGTGCAACCACACCTTGCATTTCGACAGGTAGTCGCCGTCGGTCGGCTTGCTGCCGGCGGCGAAGCGCGTGATGAAGAAGCCGCTGCTGTCCGCCAGCCACGACACGAAGCCCAGCATCGCGCGCTCCAGCCGGTCGGGGAGCAGGCGTCCGCTGTCGACCTCCACGATGCGGGCGGTCGCGTTCTCGCTGCCGCCCTCGGAGAGTCCCACCGCAACATGCCGTCCGTCGGGCGAGACCCGCCACCAGTCGATGCTCGGGGCCTTGCCGCCCGCATCGGCCGGCGCCGCAAAGACCCGCCGGGCCGACCCTTCGGTCTCGCTCCGCATCCAGATCTGCAGGCCCGAACCGTCGGGCGCGTGGCGGGCAAAGAAGACCCCCTCCCCCCCCGCCTGGAGCGCGCTGACCGCATAGCTGCTGGCGATCGACGAACCCGCCGAACTCCAGCGGGCTATTCGGTCGCGATGGGCGGCGCGACCGGGCAGCCGGTCCAGCACGGCCCGCGTGTGCGCCGTTTGCCCCTTCAGGAAGGGAAGCCAGTCCGGATCGCTGTCCGTTTCCATCCAGCGGTAGGGATCGGGCACGTCGACACCCCAAAGCCGGTCGACCACCGGGTCTCTCCGGGCCACCGGGGGGGGCGGGATGCGGGAGGGCTCACAAGGGGCCGCCACGGGCTTTGCCTGAAGCACGCCGGGCACGCAAAACGCGGCGGATCCCATCAGCATACATCTGCGGCTCAGGCCGATCGTGCGCATTGTCCCACCTCCCTCGTCTCGCAAGATTGACACCTCCTAGAGTGTATGCAAGGCGTATGCAACTCTTTGCCTCTGTCGCGGTGGGGTCCATCGCGATCCCCTGATTGCGGAGCCACTCGCATGTCGAATCCCGAGAGCGCGCATCGCACCCGGCTGGGTCTGCGGATCCCGATGCGTGATGGCGTGACTCTTTCGGCTCTGCTCGTGCGCCCCCTTGGCGAGGGGCCGTTTCCGACGATCTTTCGGCTCACGCCCTATATCGCCGACACCTTCCTGACCGATGGTGTCGCCTTTGCCATGCGGGGCTACGCCTATGTCTGTGCCGATGTGCGCGGTCGGGGCGAATCCGGCGGCGGGCCCTATCGGCAAATGCGGCCTGACGGACTGGACGGGCATGATGCGATCGCATGGATCGCGGACCAGCCGTGGAGCGACGGCAACGTCGTGCTGCACGGTTCGTCCTACAGCGGGACGAACCAATGGACGATCGCGGCAACCCGGCCCCCTGCGCTCAGGGCGATCTGCCCGGCCGGCGTGTCGCTGGCGGGGTTCGACTATCCCCGCCCCGGGGGAATACTGCCCGCCTCGATCTTCCAGATCTTGACCCTTACGGCAGGCCGAGCGCTGCACGGCAATGCGCTGGCCGACACCGGGCAGTGGAACCGCTGGCTTACCCAGATCTGGCGCAGCGACGGTCGCCTTACCGACCTGTCGGACTTGAGCGGCAATCCCGCCCCCCTGTTCCACGAGATCGCGCAAGGCGCGACCGGTGCCGAGCCCTTCGTGGGCGCGATGCTCGATCCTGACGACTATGCTGCCATCGAAGTGCCCGTTCTCAGCTCGACCGGTGTGGCCGATCTCACCTGTGCCGGCACCCTCGAAGCGCATCGCCGCTTCCTCGCGCATGGCCAGGCTGATGCGATCACGCGCAGCCGGCTGGTGATCGGCCCGTGGGAGCATCTCGGGCTCGAAACCGGTAATCCGCAAGTCGGGCTGCTGCGCCACGGCCCGGCGGCGGCGCTCGACATGCGGGCGCTGAAACTGGACTGGTTCGACTGGATTCTCGGGCGCGGGCCGGAACCCGATGCTCTGCACGCGCCTGCCCTGGTGTATCGCGCCGGGGAGGATCGCTGGGTGCGAGGGCCATCGCTCGAAGCCTTGACCGGCGAGCCGCAGGTGTTCGGCCTCGGGGATGAAAGGCTGCTGCCGCCCGGCGCGCCGGAGCCTTTAGCCGCGACACGGCGCGCGTTCCTCTGCGATCCCGGCGACTTTGCTGCGGTTGAACCGGAACTGCGGCTGCGCGATGCGCCCGCGCCGACCAAGGACAATGCACCGACGATCCGGGTCGGGCCGAGCTACAACGATCTGACCGGTTGCGCGATTGGCTCGGACCCGACCAACCAGGTGTTCCAGACCGACCTTGGTGGACGCGGGCTCGAATGGATGAGCGACCCGCTGCCCGTGCCGCTGTCCCTTTGCGGCCACCCGCGCGTGCAGATGTGGCTCGAGCTCGACGGCGTCGACACCGATCTCGCCTTCTTCCTCGATGCCGTGCTGCCGCAAGGCGATGCGCTGACGCTCAGCGCCGACCTGCTGCGGCTGCGCGATCGCGCCGGCATCGGCAAGGAGGCCTTGGCCTCGCCTGGCGCGTCGCTGCTGCTGGCGCGCGATCTGCGCTTCGTGTCGCGCACCCTTCCCGCCGAAACCCGCCTTCGCTTTGTAGTGCGCCACTGCACCTCGATCCGGCTCGAGAAGAACCTTCAATCGGCGACGCCCGTGCGATGGCAGATGCCGGCCGAGGCGGTCGCGGTCCGGGTTGCCGTGCTTTCCGGTCCGGACCATCGGTCTTCGCTGACCCTGCCGATCGCGCAAGGAGACGGGCAATGATCGAGTTCAATGCCATCGACAACGGCTTCGAGGCTTGGGTCGGCCGCGACATCCTGCGGGTCGAATGCGTCGGCACGGGCCTGCGCGTGAGGGCGGGCGGACAGGGCCAGATCCGCGACAACCCCTTCTCTGCCCTCGATGGGGCGGCACGTCCCGGCGACAACCGGATCACGGTGGATGATCGCTCGGCCGCAATCGAGGTGGGTCTGATCCGCTGCGAGGCCTCGGTGGTCACCAGCCATGGCGACCCGAAGTTCGAGATCCGCCTGCAGTTCGTCGAGCGCCGGACGGGCCGTGTGCTGCTGCGGGAGACCCGCGCACATTTCGCCGGGCCGGGCGCGCGCTCGTTTCACCGCACCGGCAGCGACTCGTGGCGCGCCGAGGTCTGTTTCGAAGGCTGCGAGGGTGAACGCATCGTCGGCATGGGACAGCGACAGCACGGCCTGCTGTCGCAATACGGCTGCGTGCTCGAATTGGCGCATCGCAATGGCGAGGTCTCCATCCCCTTCGCGATCAGCAGCCGCGGCTATGGCTTCCTGTGGAATTGTCCCGCAACCGGACGGGCCGAGTTCGGCCGCTCGCTAGTCCGCTGGACCGCCGACACCGCCGATTACCTGGACTACTGGATCACCGCCGGTTCCCCGGCCGAAATCCTCTCCGCGTTCCGCGAGATCACGGGCGCTGCGCCGGAATTTCCCGATTGGGCTCTGGGCCTGTGGCAGAGCCGGTTGCGTTATGCTTCGCAGACCGAAGTGCTCGAGGTCGCGGACGGCTATGCGACGCGCGACCTGCCGCTGAGCGCGATCGTCGTCGATTTCTTCCACTGGACCCGGCAGGGCGAGTGGCGTTTCGATCCCCGGTACTGGCCGGACCCGGCCGCGATGGTAGGCACGCTTGCCGAGCGGGGCGTGCGCACCGTGGTCTCGATCTGGCCGACGGTTCATCCCGCCGCCTCGTCAGCGGACCGGATGGCGCAGCAGGGGTGGCTACTGGAGACGGCCGACGGCGATCTCTACAGCCGGTCGTTCATCGACGTGTCGGCCGAGGGTTCCGAGACGACGCGGGTGCATTTCTACGATGCCACCAACGCCGACGCAGCGGCTCATGTCATGGACCTGGTCTGCGAGGGATATCTCCGCCACGGGATCACCAGCTTCTGGCTCGACGCGTGCGAACCGGAGCTGCTGCCCTTCCGGCCCGAGCACGTGCGGATCGGCGGTCTGCCCGCCACCGCCTGCCTCAGCGCCTATCCGGCCCAGCATATCGCGGCCTTTCATGCAGCAATGACGGCGGCCGGCGAGGAAAGTCCGGTTCTCCTGTGCCGCTCGGCCTGGATCGGTTCGCACCGGCACGGCTGCCTGCTGTGGTCGGGCGACATACCCTCCACCTTCGAAGCCATGCGGGCCCAGCTGCCCGCGGGCCTCAATGCCGGGCTCTCCGGCATCGGCTGGTGGACCACGGACACCGGCGGCTTCTATGACGGGCGGATCGATTGCCCGGTGTTCCGCGAATTGCTGCTGCGCTGGTTCCAGTGGTCGGTTTTCACGCCCGTGCTGCGGCTGCACGGATTTCGGGTGGCCGCAGAGGCGGCGGAGCAGGACGGGCACGAATTCGCGATCGCGGGGGCGGAGAACGAATTGTGGAGCTACGGACCCGAGGTCTATGACCTCCTGTGCCGCCAGCTGCGCGTCCGACTGGCTCTGAAGCCATACCTGAAGTGGCTGTTCAGCGAATATGCCGCAACCGGTATTCCGCCGATGCGGCCGATGTTCCTGGCCTTTCCCGACGAGAGCGCGATGTGGGACCTGGCCGATCAATACATGTTCGGCTCGCAGCTTCTTGTTGCTCCGGTCATGGTGCAGGGGGAGGATTCGCGCACCGTGCTGTTTCCGCAGGACACATCGTGGGAGTGCCTGTGGACCGAACAGTGCGTTGACGGTGGCGAGCGGCTCACGGTCGCCGCACCGATCGACCGGATTCCGGTGTTCGTAAGGCGCGACGGCGGCCAGCCCGATCGGGGGCTCGACGTGACGGCGCTGCGCAGCGCGCTGGGGCAAGGCGGCGCTCGACTGACGGGCTGAGCGCCCGGCCCGGCTGTCGGGAAGCCCCGTTCGCAAACGGGGCCTGGTCGCTCGCCCCTTCATGCACGGCGGCGTCAATCGTCCGGCGGCGCCATCATCCCGGCGGCAAGATAGCCGCCATCCACATAGAGCGTCTGTCCGGTGATCCAGCCGGATCGGGTCAGGAACAGCACCGCTTCCGCGATCTCCTCGGGCGTGCCGAGCCGCCCTGCCGGGGTGCGCGCGATGATGCCGGCCATCGCGTCCGGATCGTCGCGGGTCGCGACCATCCCGCGCGATGCGACCGCCACGGCGCCCGGCCCCACGGCATTGACGGCAATCCCCAGCGGCCCCAGTTCGACCGCGAGCCCCTGCACCAGCGCGGCCTGTGCGGCCTTGGTGACACCGTAGAACGCCTCCTGCGCCCAGGCCTGCGCCGCCGCGATCGAGGTGATGACCACGATATGCCCGCGCCCGGCGCAACGCATGCGCCGCGCGGCCTGTTGCGCCAGCATCGCCGTGCCGAGCACGTTGACCGCGAACAGCGTCTGCATCTCCTCGCAGGTGGCAGTCAGCAGATCATGGCGCCGGCTGATCGAGGCGGCGGCCACCATCCAGTCGGGCGCGGCGCCGGAAAAGCGGCGATCGGCCTCAGCAAAGGCGGCCGCGACGCTTGCGGGATCGGCCTGATCGCAGGCGATGTCGCCGCTCGCGGCAGGGGCCCGGTCCATGACCAGCACATCGTCCCCCAGCGCGCGCGCAGCCGCCACGATCGCCCGGCCGATCCCGCCAGCCCCGCCGACGACGATACCGCGCCGCTGTGCCGATCCCGCCATGCGCCTGCCCGACCGCTTCAGAAGCTGGCGCGAACGCCCACCTCGAACCGCCTACCGGGCGCGACCACCCCGCCGATGATCCCGCCGCCGCCGCTGAATTCGTAGTAGCGGACATCGCCGATATTGCGGACATTGCCGAAGATCCCGAAACCGGTGTCCTCGACCGGGCGGAGTTCGAAGCCGAAATTGACCAGCGTGACCCCTTCGAGGCTTGCCGCCGCCATCGCCGCAGGGTCGCCCACGGTGGTCAGCTGGCTCGGCCGGTGGTTGACTTCGAGGTTGGCATTGCCGGTCCAGCGCTCGAACACGGTCCAGTTGTCGACCACGAACTGGGTGGCAAAGGTGAATTCGGGTGCGCGGGCGAGCCGTTCGCCGGCAAGGTCGAAATCGACGCCGCCCGGGCCGCGATAGATGAAGTCCCGGTAGGTCGCATCGAGATAGGTGCCCGACAGGTTGAGGCCGAAATTCTCCCCCGCCCGCAGCCGCGCGCTGGCATCGACACCGCGGATCCGCGCCTCGGCAGCGTTGACCACCTGGAAGTCGAAGACGTTGACCACCTGGAACACCTGGATGTCCTGATAGTCGTATTGGAAGGCTGCAACCTCCAGCGCGCCGCCGCGCGGCAGGGCGTGCTTGACCCCGGCTTCGTAGGCCCACAGGATCTCGGGCCGGAAATGTCCGATCACCCCGTCGATGTTCTGCACGCCGCCCGACTTGAACCCCTTGGATATGGTCAGATAGGCCAGCGTTTCGTCGCTGATTTCATAGGTCAGCCCGGCCCGGCCGCTGACGGCGTCGAAGCTCGCGGTGTCGGAGAAAGGGGTGGCGGGATCGGTCAGCCCCGGTGGGTCGCCGGCCGAAACCCTCAGGCCGCGCTTCTCGTCATTGTAGCGCAGCCCTGCGATCAGCTTGAGCTGATCGGTCACGGCAATCTGCGCCTCGCCGAACAGGGCAAAGGCCTCGGTGGTGTCGCGATTGACGGCGTTCTGGAAGTTGGGCAGGCCGAACAGGTTGAAATCGATCCGCCGCTGCCCGGTTGCCTCGCTGTCGAGGTAATAGGCACCGATGACCGCGCTGTTGCCGCCCATTTCCCACTGCAGCTGCACTTCCTGCGAGAACTGGTCGTAGCTGGTCTGGTCGAGCTGATAGGCCCCGTCGAGCGGGTCCGGAATGTTGCCCGGTCCGCTGACGCTGTGGTCGCCCTCCTGCGTGAAATAGCCGGTGATCGAACGCAGCGAGAGCGTGTCGGACAGGCCCAGGGTGACGCGCAGGTTGGCATTGAGCGTCTCGTCATTGGCGAAGTTCAGCGCCTTGGGAACGCGGACCTTGCCGTAACCGAGCCAGCCGGCCTCGCTGTCGAGCGGTTCCCACACCGAGGCGGTGTCGTCCTGCACGTACTGGATGCCGGCATCGATGGTCAGGCGGTCGCTCGGCTCGAACAGGAACCGTGCCCTCAGGCCGAAATAGTCGTCGCCGTTGAGGTATTCGCCGGTGTCGATGTTCTGGACGAAGCCGCGGCTGCTGCCGAAGGTGCCGGACAGGCGGAGCGCCGCATCCTCTCCCACCGGCAGGTTGAGCGCGGCATTGGCGCGCAGCGCGTCATAGGTGCCGTAGACCGCTTCGGCCTGACCGCTGAAGCTCCCCAGTTCAGGGGCGCGCGACACGAGGTTGAGCGCGCCGGCGGTGACGTTGCGACCATAGAGCGTTCCCTGCGGACCCTTGAGAACCTCGGTGCGCTCCAGATCGAAAAAGCGGGTGAAGGCCGAACTGGTGATGCCCTGGTAGATGTCGTCGAGATAGACTCCGACCGATTCATCCGTCCCGCCCACATTCTGGCCGGTGCCGACCCCACGCAGCGATACGTTGGCCCCGCCGAGGAAGGACACAACCGAAA